>JANNRW010000103.1:0-2180 GCA_031401815.1 Geobacteraceae bacterium
GTCAGGCCTGTGGGCGAACCTGTTCGAAAAAATGTTTCACTTTTGAAGCGGTTGAAGCGAAACCGTATGGCTATACCTCATAGCGCAGGAGGAGTTGTATGCTGATCGCCGTAGCTACTAAAGATGGCATAAACATCAATCAGCATTTCGGCCACGCAGTCCGCTTTCTTGTGTATGACGTGGCAGGGACAGCGGTGAAGCTGGTTGAGGAGAAGCAGGTTGAAAAATACTGCACCTATGATGATGCCCACCCCTTGAGAGGGCATGTGCTGCGCGGGATAGCCGAAGCTCTGCAGGGGTGCCGGGCAATTGTCTGCTCGCAGATAGGTACGGCTCCGCAGGAAGAGATGGGCCGGCTCGGCTTTGAAATTTATGCGCTTGAAGGTGAGATCGAGCCTGCTTTGATAGAGCTGGCAAAAATACTGTAGGGGCAACCCCATGTGGTTGCCCTGATTGCGGGTGGCCACATGGGCCCATCCCTACAAGAATCACAAAGAGGTGATGATCCATGTCAGGACAAGGTTTTAATCTCTGCAACCTCCCGCCATGGGTCATCGCCTCCCGCCATTTCAATGAAAACCCGCAACCACTTGAGCTCCAGGGGGTGCGGCTTGCCAACCGTAATTTCTTTGCCAAACTGGACTGCCTGGAAAACCGTGTCGACCGGGCGACCGTTTTCAACGATTACATGTCGGTGAAGTATCAGCTCCATCACTGGCAGAGCCAGACAGACGCAGCCCGCCGGAGTCTCAAGAACAGTTATCTCCGTTTTCTGCGGGGGTGGATGATGGATGCCAACTCGGTCGAGGGGGCTGTCCTCAAGGGGTGGGTGGAGAGCCGCATGGGGATTCCCCCCACGTTTCACAAGATCCGCATCTCCGGCATCCATGCCGAAGAGTACATGACTTATGCCATGGACCGTACAAAGGGGAGCGCCCGCACCAACGCCATCAATGCGCAGCTCGATCTCCTTTATGAATACTGCCAGTACGAACTGCTGCTGAGAAACAGTGCAGCTACCCACCTTGTCCTCTACCGGGGGACGAACGATGCCAATGACTATGACCTTGTCGAGAAGACCGGCAAACGGGAACAGATCGTCCGGCTGAACAACCTGGTCTCCTTTACCGACAATGAAGAGCGTGCCTGGGAGTTCGGCGATACCGTCTGGGAGATCCAGGCCCCCCTGGCAAAGATTTTCTTTTTCGACGATCTGCTGCCGAACAGCATCATGAAAGGGGAGGGGGAGTACCTGGTCATCGGGGGAGAGTACCGGGTGCGCCGGGTCATGTGTACGGTGTGATGATTCGGGCAGCAATTGTGAGGATATCCAGACTCCGTCACGTGGCCAGGTTTATAAAAAGAGGCGTCTGCGGTGCTATTT
Source organism: Geobacteraceae bacterium (assembly GCA_031401815.1). Classification (GTDB taxonomy): domain Bacteria; phylum Desulfobacterota; class Desulfuromonadia; order Geobacterales; family DSM-12255; genus JANNRW01. The sequence goes on from JANNRW010000103.1 coordinate 1,385, forward strand.
CCCGAAAACCTTTTTTAATAACTCGCTACCGCGGGCTGCAGGGTCGGTCCTGATCTTTTTCTCCTCTTCACCGATCATGGTAAAGAGACCGTCCACCGCTTTATTTGTTACGTAATTATCCAGGTCAACATCTGCAAAACTGCCGGCAAAGGGTATTGATTTATAACTGTCCGCCATCTGCCGGTAACTCTGTATTGCTCCGACGTCCTGCAGGCTTGACGAAACGACCGGTTTGAATTCGGCAAAGATAGCCTTATCCGTACTGCGCCTGAAGTACTCGGTAGCAGACGTATTCCCCCCCTGAAGGATTTTCTGGGCATCTTCAAAAGTCATGGCTTTCAGTGCCGAGATAAAATGTTCCTTGGCCTTGGGGGCAGCTTTTTCCGCGGCGCGGTTCATGGCGAGGACAAAGTCGTCGACCTCCTGCCGGAAGCCGAGTTTTGCCATAAGATCGGCAGCACTCCGTAATTTCTCCGGCATGAGAATTCTGATCAGCTGATTGCCGAAATAGCCGTCTGTTTTCGATACTGATGCTACCGCATTGCCGGTGCCGGTCGAGAGAGCTTCTTTCAGCCCCTTGACAACCGTGGCATCATCAAGACCGGCGGTCGCTGCTGTCGGTAAATCCAGTTTTTTCATCATATCATCCATGAAGCCGGCCCGGGGTGATGATGGAAAGATCAACAGCAGCGTTGACAGCAGGGCGGGGAAAAGCAGGTAACGGAGCATAATACCTCCTGATTTGATTGTGGGTGATGAAGCGGCATTAATTCTATCGAATTTCTTACAGAAATCA
>JANNRW010000104.1:0-17952 GCA_031401815.1 Geobacteraceae bacterium
CCCCCGCCAGGGGGGAGGGGACTTGTTTAGAAAATTTATCAGATTTCCGGTGGGACAAAGATGGCTAGAAAGACTTTCGGAGTGTATCCATTGGTATGCGGATGGAAAAGATGCCTTTCCGCAAAAATCCCTTTCCAGGAGCAGAAAAGCAGAGAGTCGAAAGAGCCGGAAGAGGGCTCTTCATTGTCACAGCTGTCATCACTGTTTTCGCACGGTGAGTGGTTCGACTGCTCCCCTCTTTCATCAGCAGTGCGGTCATCAGGGAGCATTTGACAGACAGATGTATCATCTGCTTCAGCTTTTGACAGCTCAAGGCTAAAAGAGCTGAATGGAGCCAGAAGCAGCGCACCCAGCACAAGTAAAGCAGCAAGTTGTCTGCAAGGATATCTGTTCATGAGTTTCGCAGGAGTGAGCATTTATCGGCCTGCCATAGCCTCCAGCCGCGCAATCCGCTCCTCCATCGGAGGGTGGGTTGAGAAAAGCCTGAGGAGAGCGCCACCAGTGAGTGGGTTGACGATGAACATGTGGGCAGTCGCAGGTCTGGCTTCCAGCATCGGTACAGCCTGAGAAGCTGTCTGAAGCTTTCTCAAGGCATTTGCCAGAGCCAGCGGACGTCCGCAAATCCTGGCACCCGATTCATCGGCAAGATACTCCCTGGAGCGGGAGACTGCCATCTGTATGAGCATGGCGGCAATCGGGGCGATTATGGCCATCACCAGCATGCCGACAAAACCGCCTCCACCCTCGTCATCGTCGCTGCGCCCTCCACCCAGCATCGCCCCCCACTGTAGCATGCTGCCTACCATGGAGATAGCGCCTGCAAGGGTTGCGGCAATGGTAGAGATCAGAATATCCCGGTTCTGGACGTGGGCAAGCTCATGCGCCATAACACCCTCCAGCTCCTCAGTGGAGAGTATCCGCAAAACCCCTTCAGTTGCCGCTACAGCTGCATGCTCAGGGTCGCGGCCTGTAGCAAAGGCATTGGGGGAATCATCCGGAATAATGTAGACCTTTGGCATCGGCAGACCTGCCTGCATGGCAAGGCGGCGGACAAGTCCGTAGAATACAGGGTGATCCTGCTCCCCGATCTCCTGTGCGCCGTACATTTTAAGGACAATCTTGTCTGAAAACCAGTAAGAGAAGACATTCATCCCCAGCGCCATGATAAAGGCGATGTACATGCCGGACTTGCCGCCAAGGGCGCTCCCCATGAGAACCATCAGGACTGTGAGAAGAGAGAGAAGAAAGGTTGTCTTTAGTCTGTTCATTTATATTACCTCCCACGTTATACTTAAGATTATACTAGGTTTTTAGTCGTATAGGGGAATAAAAAAAGACCTTTACCCTCAGCATGTTTGCCTGGATAAAGGTCTTGTTGGCAAGTTTCTGCCCCGGTTCCGGGTCTTTTGACCGTGTTGACGGAATCCGGGTCGGCCTTTTTTCCAGCCGATAACTACTCCCCTCTATTTCTAATGTGAATATAGGTATTACTCTCCCCCTTTGTCAAGGGGGAAGTGCAGAATGTCTGCAAATCATGTTGAATGAGAATTAAATTAGCTGTTTGGAATTTGTTTTCCCTTAAACCCTTTCCTTATTGACATGTAATACCGGTAGAGCTAGGTTAATTCATTCACGGATTATACGAAGGAGTGGAGGAAACCATGCAAGGGCAAAGTATAAAAGTTGAAGCGCACTCTTTGGTGGATAACCTTTCAGATGAGGCATCATGGGATGACCTGATGAAAGAAATTTATGTCCGGCAAGCAATAGAGTCCGGTTTGGCTGACAGTCATGCCGGGCGTGTTTCTACGGTGCAGGAAGTCCGTGAAAAATACGGTTTGCCGACATGAGAGTGGTCTGGACAAAAACTGCTCAAGAGCACCTGGATGAAATTTATCACTACATTGAAGATGGAATTGAGGTTATAGCTGTACTGCATGATGCACAAAACTGTTTGCGGAGTTCTGACGGGTAAACAACTGGTTAATTGAGCGTTGACTCCATTCTATTTAGAAAATCTGCAAATCATGTTGAATGAGAATTAAATAAACTGTCCCTGGAATTCCGTCCCTGGAATTCCCAATGTTGAATGAGAATTAAATAAACCGGAATTCCGTTGTGCACGGCTCTCTCATTTTTTTGACTTCCATCCCATATTGTGTGATACTTTCACCATCATTTTCCGGAGGTTAGTCATGGCGCATGCCGCAATAAAAGATTTTGTAAAAATTCCGAAGCAGGAATACAACGTGTTGAAAGAGATCTATAGAACCGTGCAGCGCCAAGCATTCCTGATGCGTATCGACGACGCCGAAAAGAATTTTGCCACCGGTAAAACCAAAACGGTTTCAGTAAATGATCTGATTGCTTCAATATAGTACCAGCCACGACATTTGCTACTGATCATGTTTTTGTTGCAAGCTTCATCCGCTATTCAATACCACCGAAGGCCCCCACTCCAACTCTTCTTATGCATTCAAACACTTCCCAGTTTAAAGGAAATGCGGGAAGTGCCCCTAGTTTCCCTGTCCCCGGAATTCCCCCAGCGTTATCAATGACTCATAATTATTATTTGCAAAAAAGACTCATTTGCGATATTGATTGCACATATTAATTATGAGGTGTTCCCGATGTATCAGGAGATTATTGACGAGTTTGCAGCGCAGGGGCGTTACTGTTTTTCGTTTGCCGAAATGGTAAAACGGCTGGACTCTTCCCATGTAGCAATCAAGTCTGCCCTGAACCGCCTGAAGAAAAAAGGCGTGTTGGCCTTACCCTTCCAGGAATTCTACGTAATACTCCCTCCCGAACACCGTGCCCGTGGCTGTCTGCCACCGCAGCAGTTTGTTCCCGATCTCATGGAATATCTTGGCGAGGTCTATTATGCCGGCCTGCTGAGCGCCGCCGAGTTTCACGGCGCTGCGCATCATCGTCCCCAGGTCTTTCAGGTGGTCGTGGCAAAAGCTCGTCGCCCCATCAAGTGCGGTCAGGTCAGGGTCGAATTCATCTTCAGAAAAAATGCCGCCAATATCCCGACCGAACCGAGGAACACTACCGCCGGTATTGTGAAAATATCCACCCCTGAAGCCACGGCGCTTGATTTGATCGGCTACGTCCGCCACTGCGCCGGTCTGGACAATGTTGCAACTGTTATTGCCGAGTTGTCGGAAAAGATCGACAGTAAGCGCCTCATCAAGGTGGCTGGGTATTCACCCGTTGCCTGGGTGCAGCGGTTAGGCTATCTCCTTGATCTGCTAGAAGAACAGGACAAGGCGGATGCAGTTGCAGATTATTTGAAAACCATGCGTCTCATGCCGACCCCGCTGATGCCCGGAGTCAGCATCAAGGGGGCAAAAAAGAACAACCGCTGGCAGGTCTTCGTAAATACAGACGTGGAACCGGATCTTTGCAGAGTTCGAGAAGAATCTCAGCGAAAAGTTACAGGACCCCCGTTTTCTTGAGGATATCGGGCCGCTCCTGCTGAAAAACAGCGGGTGGAATTTTCAAAAGGCTGCGGATTTTGTGATGAATGAGCTGGGTGTCCTGTTGCCGGGGGATGCGTGGCAGGGGAAATAGGAAAAATAGTGGCCCGTTTTTCCCGACGGCAACGTCAGCATCAACCAGTCCGAGGAGCTTGATGAAGCAGTAAAGGCCTGATTACGGCCGGGATGAGCGTAGGATGAGCGTAGGGTAGGGGAAATAGCGAGGTTTGACTGAAGTGCTTGACATAAAATAGTAAGGTGTTCCTGTATTCCAAAGGGCAGGCTGAAAATGTGTGGAATGTAGACTCGATGACCCGTTATGGGTTCCAATAGAAAAATAGCTAGCAGTGTCCCCTCAGGGCATTGGTGGTGGGGCAACTTAATAGCAAAATAAATGTGGATGTCCATCAAAGCCTTCCGGGGCTTCATGGCCTGGTAAATTTCCACTTGGCGTTATTGACGAATTGCTCTTTCAGCAGCAGCAAACTCTCTCATCGCTTCCTCTAGATCCTCTAGAATCTCTTTCATCAGCGCCTGTGGGGTCCCGACTTGAGTGGCATTCTTCGTTTCGTGTTGCCACTGGATGTCGAGGTTCGCTTTATCCCGTGTGATGATCTCCGAATATTTGAACCGTCGAAAGTTAGCTGTTTCCTTGCGCTGAGTCGGGTCGTCTGAGTAATAGCATTGAATGAAATCCGTCAGGTCTTTAGGTCCAATCGGGTTTTGCCTGAGCGAAAAATTTCGGTTAGAACGCAGATCATAAACCCATATTTCTTTTGTTGACGGATACTTCGTCACAGGCTTCTTGTCGAAGAAAAGCACATTTGCCTTTACGCCAGGCGAGTACCATATGCCGGTTGGTAGTCGCAACAGTGTATGAACCTCGCACCCTTGGAGCAAAGCGCGGCGAATCTTTTCGCCTGCGCCGCCTTCAAATAGCACATTGTCCGGTACGACCACCGCAGCGCGTCCGGTTTCCTTAAGCATTGAATAAACGTGTTGGACAAAATTGAGTTGTTTGTTACTGGTCGTAGCCCAGAAATCCTGTCGTTCGTAGGAAATCTTATCAGACAGGCTCTTTCCTCCCTTGCCAATGATGGTGAAACTACTCTTTTTCCCAAACGGCGGATTCGTTAGAACCATGTCCACTGGTTCTGCCTTGGATTCAAGGCTGTCACCAATCGTGACCACCGGATGATTGGGATCAGTACCAATCCCATGAAGAAAAAGGTTCATCGCACACAAGCGTGCAACATTTGAGACGAGATCGACACCATGCAACGTCCTAGTCCGCAGGTGAGCATCCTCCTTGGCATTAGCCGTCCTGCTTTTTAGATACTCAAAGGCTGCCAACAGAAAGCCGCCTGTACCACATGCAGGATCGGAAATCAGCATCATTGGTTCAGGTCGCATCACCTCGACGATTGCTCGAATCACAGGCCGGGGTGTAAAGTATTGTCCGGCACCACCTCGCACATCATCAGCATTTCTGGCCAGCAACCCTTCATAGACTTCTCCCTTTACATCCACATCGAGCCTGGACCAGTCTTCACTGTCGATCATTTGAATGAGGAGGCGAAGTTTGGCTGGATCGTTTATCTTGCTCTGCGGCTTCGTGAATATAAGGCCAATCAATCCAGGCTGTTCGCTCAACTTACGCAACCCCTGATGATACCGCGCCAAAAGCTTCACATTGTCATTGATGTTTTTCAATGCACCCCAAGCGTAGCGTGATGGTATCTCATTCGTTCCAACCTGATGCTGTTCCCATGTCATCTTCAAAAAAAGAAGATAGGTGATCTGCTCCGTATAATCCATGAATGCTAGCCCGTCGTCCTTGAGAACATGGGCGTAGTTCCAGACTTTTTGGACGAGAGCCGAAGCTTGGTGATTATCATTAATGTGTTTCAAGTTAATATTTCCTCCAACCAATCCCGTTTGATCTGGTGCCCAGCCCGATCCGTGTAAACCTCTGCTCTTGTATAGGCCAGAGCCGCAGCTGAATATTCGGCGTCAGGGTGAATTGCGCGCAGCAATTCTACTTCGCGACTTTTGTAGAGTGCGCGCAACTTCGGATCAATAATTTGGGGCCGAAGCCTTTCCAGATCTTGGATGATGCGCTGAATCATGCCAGCCACTGCCCGACGTCCATTGACCAGTTCTTTGCAGTGTAAGTGATAGACTTGGGCTGTAGTTGCAGCCCGATCATATTCTCGCGAGCCCGGCTGCCTGGCAGGCGTCGGGCGTCCATCGGGTCGGAATGTGAGCAGTTTCCAGTCATCTGGATCAATCGGGTCGAGAAGGTATGGGTCCTCTAATTCGATGTCGTCACCCTCCTGGCGTGCCCTGAAACCTCCTGTGGGTAGCGGAAAGTGATCCCATTTGCCGCCGTCGGTTCCGTTAACAACATCAACACGACGTTGATTACACCACTGACTTGAGTAACGATAATTCCGCCATGTAAAAGCAAGCCACCAGTAACCTTCATGTGTGGGGTCTTCGGCCACTCGGTTTTTAGGACGATAGTGATCGACGTTTTTGTCAGCAGTCGGATTGAGGCTTTCGGAATACCAGCATTTACCTTTTCTTAGCGCCTTTAGCTTTGGGTCCAAGTCCCGCCAGATTTTTTTCCGAGCAGGCAGATCCAGTCCAGCTGAGATAGCAGCCTTTCGAGCAGTGGAAGGATCTTGTCCAGTAGCACGCGCTGCAGCTTCCGCCCGTACTATCTCATTGCGCAAATCCCTCAAAGCTTGGTCAGCGCGTGACTGCCAGCCATCAGGCAGCTCTAACTGTTCTATGTCAACAAACCGCATTAGCCCTCAACCCCTTTTTCTACCTCAGCAACTGCCTCTTCCAGCACCTCGCGGGCAATTCTGTCAATCTCTTGCTGTTCTTCCGCAGTCAAAAATTCTTTGCCTGCCATCAACTCACTGTGTCTTCGGCCCCACGCTCGGACGAACGCCGCATAATAGGGGTCACTGAACGCCTTCGAGAAGCCAGCATCAGCCAACCTCTTGTCGATTTTCTCAAGGTCTTTCTTTTCCTGCGGGCTCAACGAGCCTTCTTTGGCAATCAACCTAACCCTATTATCCAAGTCGGTAAGGGTTTCGGGATCGAGGTCGCTTCGAAAACCGAATATCTCGCTGGTCAGAATACCAGTGAAGCCCAGTCCACGTGGATTAACGCTTGCAGGAACCCATTTGCAAACACCTGTTTGCGGGTCGCGTTTGAGGAGATGAATCTGTTCCTTAACGAGACTTGCGATTACTAGTGGATCGTGGGTTGAGATCAAGATTTGACTGGTATGCTGTTCATCGGACTCGCCGGACCCTTCGCTCATAACACTCGTGAGGAGCCTCAAGTAGTCCACGCTCCAATACGGGTTGAGATGCGTATCAGGTTCGTCGAGTAGCACAAGTGATTGGTTAGACTTTGTGAAACGCAGCAGGCCGAGCACCATAAGCAACTGCTGTTCTCCCTCACTTAACTCCCTGAACGTGATCGCTATCTGCTCCGTATTGGTGGCCTTCACGCAAACCTGAATCTTTACGTCGTGAATCAGTTCTGAAAAGTCGGTACTTTCAAGCGCGAGGAAGAACGTTCGCGCATTCGCATATTCTGCCGCAAAAGCATGCAGGCTCTGCAGGTCAGGCAGAAAAAAATAGTAATGGTCTTCCCGCGTCGAGTTGTAACCGTCGCTGACCGTCTGCTCGACCACCATTGGTGCGATGGCAAATTGCCTTAGCCGCTCCATAACACGGCGCATGATGCCGGTTGCACCCCAGAAATCTCTCGGATCATTGTTCCGGTGCCAGCGTGGCTTGCGGATGACGAAAAGCGCTGAATCGAAACCGACGATGCGCAAACGGTCCTCTAAGAAGCGGTTTATCTTAGGATCCTCCTTATAGCAAAAGGCCAACAAAACGTATTTTGCGTGGTGTGTTTCTGCGCAAAAGAACCGTCGTTGTTCAAGGAGGTTGGCAAGAGTTTCGGAGTCATCCGATTTGGCTGTCCGCAAACGTTCGTAATGCGCTTGTTTCATCGGCAAAAAATGTTCGGCGAGGCGGTTTGTCGGGCCGGAATAATAGGCAAAGAGGAACCGGGGCAGACGGAGTTGTTCGCGTGTGATGGTGGAAAGGATTCCGGCGCTCTTTGTTTTTCGGGAAATCTGGCCCGCCTTTAGTTCAGGACGCTTCATGTACTCGGGACGCCAGATTATCTCAACCTTCTGTTCTTCCATTTCGTAGCAGAGCCGAAAACCTTTCATCGGGTTGGCGGGCCATCGGTTCTTTTCCCACCATCCGTGCAAGTCGCGGAAGATAATAACCAGCGCTTCATAGAGGTTCGATTTGCCGGTCCCGTTCCAGCCAAGGATTACGTCAAGTCCGTGGGCCGAATCGAATTGGACTGTATAGTCTTTGAGGTTCTTGAAATCCTGTAGCCAAAGTTCAATGAGTCGGAAGCGGCCTTTCGAATGGGACGTCATTTCCTTTCCGTGGCAATCTGGTTTGGTCTTGTGCAGGCTCTCCGGTGCAGCCTCTTTGAAGGCAGTTAACACTTCGGGGGTTGCACGCAATGCTTCGTAGAACTGCTCGACTTGATCAGCACTGAATGCGGACTCCTCAAACAATCGGCTAGCATCGGTTTTGCGCCCAATTTTTTCAAATACCGCGCTGAGGTTTGATGGGGGAGATGGCTTTTCCATGGCGTCTTTCCTGTATTCTTGTTTTCGAGGCAAACTCTTTCGGTTAGTCTCCAAACGTTCTTTCTCGGCACGGATTCTTTCCAACAACACAGTGGCAGGCTCGTCATTGGGGTCTTGGGAAATAAGGTGGCCGGTGAAGGCTTCGCGCAGGAGCAATTGACGTGTGGCACGGGCACGAGTGAGCTGTTGTTCTAACGTTGCTGTCAACCGGTCCGCTGCTGACAGACGACGCTCCACTTCGCGCACGATCTCGGCTTGCTCTTTAAGCGGTGGCAACGGAATCGCAAGTGACGCTACGGATGCCGTATTGAAATGTGTCAACGCAATTCCTACCTTACCCGCATCGACGTACTGTTGCGCAGCCGAGTTCATGTAGAAAGCGATGAAATGTGGCTCCACCAGCGGGCGTTGAACCAAGACAAGGTCTGAGCAGTTTGCCTCACCAAGGCTATCTGGAATCACACAAGTGGTGCCAACCGAGCCAGACCGGACGACAACCACGTCCCCAGGAAGAATCCGTGACTTGGCTAGCTGGGCATGGAATCGCGGACTAATGAATAGAAGTCCCTGTGGTTCAAAGCGGTTTGGGCGCACATTCTGGGAGCGCAAGAAAGGAACTCCCGATTTCAGATATTCGTTCTTCATAGAACCGACATGCCCGACGGTCACTCGAGTGCTGATTTGTTCGATGCTCGCCCATGTCCAACTATCCGGCAGCTCAGCCATATTTTTGGTAATCGCTGGTTTTGGTTCTTGATAGCGGGTTTTCCACGTGGCGTCTTTGGGGGCTTTGCCGACGGCGAGGAGGCGTTGCAACTCGGCTTCTTCCCAGCGGGCGCGGCGGTCGGCCAGAAGACGTTGAAGCAGGGATTCACCGTTTTGGGTATCGGCTTTCTTGCGTTTGCATTGGGATTCGCGCCAAGCACGGGTAAGTTCGCCGGTGACGGCGGCATTCAAGACGGCATCACGATAGTTATTGAGCCGTACCAGAGCGCGACGCGATGCCGTTTCAGCACGTTGCACTCCTGACATTACGGCGTTCAGCTTGTCCGCAATTCTTTCCTGCTCGTGAGTAGGTGGGAGCAAAATTGGTTGAGCACGAACATCGCGGTCGCGCACTGCCGGGTAGCTTGATCCGGTTTGAAGTGCATGCAACGGCTGCAAGAAATTCTCAGACAAAATCTGGAAGAACAAGAAATCCGTAGACACGCCTTTAGCGGCACGGATAACCGTGAACCCGGTCGAAGCAACCGGGTTCGGGTAGTCACGTTCCACACGGGCGATCTTTCGCAGATAAGTTCGGACGGTGGAGAACAGAATGTCATCTTTGTGTACTGCTTGCCGAGCACGACTTGGCGCATTTCGTCCATTCATGGCTTTCGTCTCGGCGATGCTGTTTCTATTATTATCGATGCCGCCGATATCGAAGTAAGTGAACTCGCTATCAGGTGAGTCCTCAGGCCGGATAGTTGCGACCGGAAGGCAAACTTCGCCCAGTGTCGTCTTTATCCATCCTTTTGGCAGTTCTTCAGGCATTAGTCAGTACCGATTTTCGCTGTGGTAGTTTTGGTCCTGTGGAACCCCTGCGGGGTCAGGCTTGTGTTGTTGCTTTATTGTTTTAATTCATGTTCTTGAGAATCAACGTCACAAACCGAATACCCTTGTTTTCTCAAAACAGTCCCGCTACCAACTGCTGAGCTTCAATCCTTCTATGTTCTGAAAATGTCTGGAGAACCCTGGGGTCGCTTCTCAACTCCATACAAAATCAACCTCACCCCGCTCTCACTGCCTCTCGTACCGAAACCTCAATCAAACTCTGAATCTCCTCATATAGATCAATCCCCACTTCCGCCTTGACCTCCAGAGAAACAGCCAATCCATAGGGAACATCCACACCCAACGGCCCTGCATCCTCCCGACACTGAACCGGAATCACCAGACAATCACCTTCCTGCTAAGGGGGAGCGCTGTTTGCTGATTGATGCCGGTTAAATCTTAACGTCTAATCCTGACCCAAAGGTGACGCAGCTCGCATTCGCCAAGACCACCCTCTCTCCGATGTACAGATTTAAGAGTCCTGACCTCGGCAACAGTGTTATCTTTCAGGAGATGGAGCATATCAGAGTCACTCCAGGCCGAGCTAGATTCCGCTGCCAAATCCCGAATCCAGCAATTCACCTGATCTAACCAGTACGGAAAAGACTGCTCCTGAACGTATGCAATCATGGCCGCGAAGGTATGTGCGGCACCATGATAACCGAATTTGAACCGCTGGATACCGCCTGTCGTGCCTGGTTCGTTAGTGACATATTCGCGTTCGTCCCGGTCTTTCCCTTTCGGCGTCGGAAGTCGCTTACACTCAATGGGGAACAGCGCATCAAACTGACTATGCCGACGGCCTTCAATGATGAGCGCGGCGGCACGAGGCTTCACTGCGAGGTCTATCTTTCTACCTCCACACGTTTCATCAGCGGTCTCGGTTCGAAACTGGACATGACTCCAGTCAGGCGAGTAATAGACAGCACTGTTGAGGTGATCGCAAAGGTGCTCAGTTAATCTGGTTTCTGCGAGTGCGGGCGGACGATCAGAGTGGTCGCGCCAACGAGGAAGTTCCTCGGCAATGAAGTCTACAAGCTCAAGCTTTGCTGTGCAGGGAAGGTGAATATCCTGATCGAGCCTGCCTGATCGAGGAAAGATATTGATACTATCAGCCAGCATAGTCATAAAGCCTCAGAACCCCTGTTCAGCCAGGTCGGCGAGAGTCTCATCCGAGTCCAGGAGTGCGATAGAGCGAAGCCAATATCTCAGTCGGTCGGGCTTGAGCAGATAAATACACGCTCCATCGTAGATTCGAGCGATACGGGTAACATTAAGGCCGCCACCACGTTTTTCTCGCAGCAAGACATCCAGTTTCCCTTTGAGTTCATCCGCACCAGTCCAGTCTACTTTTCCATTGCCGAAGACATAGGGCTGGCAAATCACGCCTGGCCAACTGTGTGCTTCCAGGGCACGTAATTCGTTTTCTTTGTAAACGCCGTTAAGTCGGGTGGTGAAAACATCGTTAAACGAAGGTAGAGCTTGACTCCCCACCTGCTTCATTGCGAGAGAGTCCTCACCAAGGCGGACAAGATCGCGATAGTAATTCACGATGTCATCGACAAGTATTAGTTCGTGAAGGCTCAATTTAAGGTCGTGAGATGGTGGGCAGGGTAGATCGAATATATCATGTCCGGATAATGTGGTTGCATGTTGGGTGAACAGTTTGATGCTAGTTGCCGCAACATACGCTCTTAAAGTACTCTTCTCTCGTTCAAGAAACTTGTCGAGGTTATTTAGTAAATCGGTGTGATTTGGAGTGCCGCAGAATCCCACAATTTGGTTTTTGTAAGTGAGATAACCATCCGTCCAAAGACCGTGGTTTAGATTGTACTGCTCATGCACTAGAATCATCGGCGGGGTAAACCGCCTTTCTGAGCGTGGGCCCTCAATAGGTTTCTTGGGAGCGATACCAATCGCAGCAATATCAATACCATTCTCGGAAATAGCATCTGAAGTTAGTAACGGTTTACCTATGATATGTGATGCGGGTCGTGATACTCCTTTGGCACCCTCTATGAAACCCTCACCGTAATCCCAATTCTGATCTTTAGCGTAACTCTCAATAGTTCTCATTTCTTTTAAACGATTTACAAAGCCTAAAACTCGCCCGCCCCCCAGCAGGTCACATCGCCACACGGCATCATTGCTCAGGACAAGTTCCCGCGGCAACCAGTGCATATCGTAATAATCAATATCAAAGCCCTGTTCCGCATCGGCACGACCACTGCGGCGAAAGGTCGCGTGGAGTATCTTCCGTTCAGGTGGTGACGTTTGCGCCTCGGCGACAACCACAACAACCTTAGTATCGGCGTTACCCTTGCTGAATAGCCCACGAACGGAAACAAAGTCAAGAATCTCGCGGATATCCCAACGATCAAAGAACTTTCGCCGAAACTCGATCGATTGCTGGTTGTAAAGGAAATTGTATTGCTGAAGCATGGCTAGAACACCGCCGGGAGCCAGCACCTCCATGGATTCGTGGAGAAATAGATAGGCAATTTGCTTGTCTGGCAGTGGACCATGTTCCAGCTGGTATCGTTGATAGGAACGTTGTGCGCCATTTGTTTCAAGCTTCGAGGCAAATGGTGGGTTTCCAACGATTACGCCGACTCGTTCCTTAATAATTTGCTTCTCGCGAGTCTCGAAAAAACAGCCGGTGTGGATAGTCTCTTCCTTTAAATGCGGGAAAAGTTTCACGCTGGCCCTGATCTCTATTGGTTCCAGCGCATCGCAGAGCGCAAGGCAGAGGCTAAACGCAGCAAGCTCGACGGCACCTTCTTCCAAATCAACACCACGCAACCGGGACGTGAGCAATTTATGAAGGGTTTTCTGATCCGGACGGTTCCAATTGTTGCGAGAGCGCCAGTGAAGCACGAGTCGCTTATAAGCTTCGACAAGAAAGATTCCGGAACCACAAGCTGGATCAAGAATGACTTCGTCGTTCTTTTCCAGTCGATCCAGCCGTTCCCAACTCAAAACTTCACCCAGCATGAGGCGGACGACAAAATGCGGGGTATAGACCGCTACCGCCGTATCTTTGACGAAAAGCTGGTAGATGTGGCTGATAAGCTCCACTGGCAGGTCGGCAAAAGAGTATCGTTGCCAGAGCGTAAGCTGGCCGCCCGCCTCCTGCCTCCCTTCCACCAATTGAGCATAACGGGCAAGTTGACTACTTTCACGTAACGTTTTGCGATCTTCGTCATCAAGGGTAAACACATGCCCATTGAACCGTTGTTCCAAGTGATCGAGCAGATTTACAAGTGCCGACCCGTCAGCAAGAACCTGAAAGAATTCATTTGCACCGGGTCGGAAACGGTCAAAAAAGCCGTCCTCAAAAACTTCTCGTTTCTCAAGATACGCGATAAGTACCGACAGGATGAGCAAACGTCGTATAAGCGGCTTTGGGAGCACTCCTTGCTCGTTCAGTTCCTGGTGCAGTTTCTTGACAGCGTTAATAAGTGTCTTTTGCGATGATTGATTACTGGAAAGTAGCTGTTTGCAAATTGCTGGATCATCCCAGAGCGTACCGGTGCGGAGCTGTTCGGCATCCCACCACGGTTCCGCAGCTATTTTGGATGCAAGTTCCAGAGTCTTGAAGGGGTTGAAAACAATCTTACCACCTCTCTCAAAATCTGGCCGATGCGCACAACGGAAAAGCTGGACTAAACCGGTTGTAACACGATAGACAAGCGGTACGCCGCCCCAACTCCAGAGTCGCTGGTGCAATTCTGCGAAATCTGGGTCTCGTGCTGGCCCATCCGAGCGATAGAGGAACGCCTGCGCTACAGTTGCCTTGCCATCGCGAGATGCTTCGAAAAATACCGCATCTGCCCGATAATGCTCGGCCTTTTCCATGATCGCTACTTCTTCAGCTGGCCGACCGTTCTTGGTGTATCCCCGAACAGGCACAAGGCCATCCACAACAGCACGGCTGTCAGCAACACTGAAATCGGTCAGCCAATTACCAGGATTGCTCATCTCTACGATTTCCTTTGCCCTAAAGACATTTATGCCCTTTGATATCTGCCCTGGCCATCTTGTGCTCCGAACGCGGAATTGGGAGGTGCTGACTGCATGTAAAACACATTGTATATAACATGGTTAGTCTCTGTAGCAAAAGGGATTTTGTACGGGCGGGAGAAACAATACTGAGCTTCTTTTAACAGATCATTTCAGGGTCGCCAGGAAAGCATTTCAGAAATAATCCTTTGACTTTCAGCCTGCTGACTGCTACAAACTTCGCACAATTGAAGACCAAACGGTCTGGTGCCGTGCCTTTAAAAGGGTATGGATAATAGGGAAGAGGGTGCAACTCCCTCGCTGTCCCGCAACTGTAAGGGTGTACTGATCTCGCAGAATCCACTGGGGAGACCTGGGAAGGCGCGGGAAAGGGATGATCCCCGAGCCAGGAAACCTGCCATGCCGCTCATGTTTTTGGAACCTCCGTGGAAAGAGGGGCTTAAGACCGGAGTGCATCCATACACCCACGATTTCAAGCCCCTTCCGACACGGACAGGGGCTTTTTTATTGCTGTTGCCCGGCATTGGAATCATATGTCTAAAAGCTACAGTTGCGCCACAGAGACACGGAGACACAGAGGAAATCACAGAGCTTCTTTAGTATTCAAAGCTTTACTGAAAGGTGAAAATGATTTGAACCACTTCCATGGCCTAACCCTTTGTAATGCTTATCTCCGTGTCTCTGTGTCTCTGTGGCAAATGCTTTTTCTAAGATGAACTTATTCAGAAATAAGGAGTTTACCATGCTGACCCAGATTGAATCCGCCCGTCAGGGCATTATAACCCCGCAGATGCAGGCTGTAGCAGAGAACGAGCAGTATGAAGCAGAGCAGATCCGCCGACTGGTGGCTGAGGGGAGGATTGTCATCCCCTGGAACCATAATCGCAAACCCGGCCGTATTGCAGGTATCGGCAAAGGGCTCTCCACCAAGGTCAATGCCTCTATCGGCACATCATCAGACATAATCGACTACAGTGCTGAAGTCAGAAAAGCGCTGGCAGCCCAGGAATCAGGGGCTGATACCCTGATGGAATTATCTGTCGGCGGCGATCTTGACCGCGTCCGGCGTGAAGTTATTGCAGCAGTTGATCTGCCGGTAGGGAATGTACCGCTTTATCAGGCTTTCTGCGAAGCTGCCCGCAAATACGGTGACCCCAACAAGCTGGACGAGGAGATGCTTTTTGACCTGATTGAACAGCAGTGCGCCGACGGCATCGCCTTCATGGCAGTGCACTGCGGCATCAATCTCTGCACCATTGAACGGCTTCGCAAGCAGGGCTACCGGTACGGCGGTCTTGTTTCAAAGGGGGGGGTATCGATGGTGGCCTGGATGATCGCAAACAACCGCGAAAACCCGCTCTATGAAAAGTTTGACCGGGTGGCATCTATTCTGAAAAAGTACGATACCGTGCTCTCTCTTGGTAACGGTCTGAGAGCAGGCGCGATTCACGACTCATCAGACCGAGCCCAGATTCAGGAGCTGGTTTTCAACTGCGAACTGGCCGAGATTGGTCGGGAAATGGGGTGCCAGATGCTCGTGGAAGGGCCTGGCCATGTTCCGCTGGATGAAATTGAGGGGAATATCCAGCTACAAAAGCGGATGAGCGGCGGTGCCCCCTACTACATGCTGGGGCCTATTGCTACAGATGTCGCCCCTGGTTTCGATCATATTACAGCCGCCATCGGCGCAGCCCAGTCCAGCCGTTTTGGTGCCGACCTGATCTGTTACATTACCCCTGCGGAGCATCTGGCATTACCAAACGAGGAAGATGTACGGATGGGGGTAAAGGCGGCCAAAATTGCAGCCTATATCGGCGACATGAACAAGTATCCGGAAAAGGGGCGCAAGCGGGACAAGGAGATGTCAAAGGCGCGACGCGACCTGAACTGGGAGAAGCAGTTCAAGCTGGCGCTCTACCCTGAGGATGCCCGGGCAATCCGCGCCAGCCGCACCCCGGAGGACGAAGCGACCTGCACCATGTGCGGTGATTTCTGCGCCTCGCGCGGGGCAAGCAAGCTCTTTGCCTGCGATCTGAAGGGGGACAAGATCTGAGATGAAGATCCTCCCGTCTGACAACAGCTACAGCACCTTCTGTGAGCTGATCAGCGGCTACCGCCGCTTTCAGGTCATTACTGAAGCAGTTAATTCAGGCATTATCGACCTGCTCGAAAATGGAGAGAACACCCTCGAACAACTTCTGCAAGCGACCAGAATGCGCCCTGCAGAGGGTCAGCGCTTTATCGACCTGCTGGTGGCTGCCGGTCTGCTGGAGGAGTCTGCCGGACGACTCAGTCTCTCTCTTTTCAGCAGAAGTTTCCTCAGCCGGACGAGCGCCACCAGTCAACGTCATACTCTGGAGTTTGAGCCACTCCTCATGGAGAACTGGCGACAACTGGGGGTTGTGCTGCATGAAGGACAGGGGGCGCTGATCCGGGAGCACTCTCCGGTTGAATATCAAGAGCGGCTTCAGCTCTTCCAGCAGGCCATGGCCGAAGCAGCAGAGGTTCGCTCCCGTGAGTTGTGGGATGCACTCACCCTGTTGCCGGAGCGTGGAGTTATCATCGACATTGGCGCAGGAGACGGCACCTATCTGCGCGAGTTTCTTGCTCGGCATCCGGAGTGGCAAGGGATAGCCTGTGACCTGCCCGATGTCTGCATGCAGATCGAAAGCAGTTCAATCCCGAAGAACCTGAGACTTCACCCATGTAATGTCATGAACCGGCAAGATTTTGCCGATCTTGTCTCTGATAACAGAACTGTTGCCGATCTACTGCTGCTCTCCAATATCTGCCACTGCTACAGTCCGGAAGAAAACTCCGCACTGCTGCTACAGGCAGGTGCGCTACTGGCCGATGGCGGCCTGCTGATAGTTCATGACTTCTTCAGGGATGTAAATGATTACAGTGCCATGTACGATCTGCACATGCTGGTCAACACCTATAATGGCCGTAGTTACACCACCGCTAAAACAGCTGCCATGTTGCAGGGCGCAGGGTTTTCTCATTACAGGATCATTGAGCTTCCTTCCCACTCACTGACCATAGTCGCCAGCAGGTCTCGTCTAAGCTCTTGTGAAGGCGCACCGACTGGTAATAGATTCTCTTTGCGACGTTGAACCTTATTCACACCCCTCTTGTCAGCAACCCAGTTTTGTGGCATTCGTTATCATGAACTGCAAAATAACATCATTTTTTTGGCAGTTAATGCTGAAAAGTGCCTGACAGGATCGGGTTGCCTGATCCTTACCCATTCAGATAGCCTACAGAAAGCGGACACAATAAATGTCGTAACGTTGCAATCAAACGCCCCTCCACTTTGGAGTTACTGCCATCCCATGGCAGAAATTTCCAGAATGGCTCGATTGATGAAGCCGCTCAGGTCAACATGGTGCTGACGGGCGGGTTTGTTTGCTAAAGCAAGACGGTCAACTGGTCGCCCTTCTTGCTTTTTGGTTAATGCATCAGTATACTCCCGTTAAGAAGCACCAAGGAGTTACAATTATCTTAATATTTGTGTTGCCCGCTGGAGTGTTTATGAAAAACCTGAAAAGTATTCATTTGCCGCAAAACGATTGTCTGGCAATCGAAGCAGCAGGAACAACTCTGATTAAAGAATTCCCGGTTGAAACCGTAATCCTGTTCGGCTCGAAGTCTCGTGGCAGTAGTGATGAGTATTCTGATACCGACCTGCTTCTGGTAACCAAGCGTCAACTGAACTGGCGAGAGGAGAAGGCGATTATTGACAGACTATTCGATATAGGCATGTCTTTTAACGTGATATTCAGTCCTTTATTTGCCTCTCATGATGAATGGGAAGGCGGGATATTTCAAAAATTCCCGGTTTATGTTGATATCATTCGGGATGGGGCGATAGTGGCATAAGGAGGTTCGATCTGCTATTCATCGCGATTACGTGAGATCAGGAATTATTGCTCCGCAATGGGGCAAGCATTTTGATTGGCTTTTTGATAACAGGCAGAAGGTTGATTATAGGCCACTGGTGACATTTGAACGGGAAGAAATAGACGAAATTCTGGAACAAAGTCAGGCATTTCTACTAGAAATGGAGCGGTTGGCTTATCTGGATGGAATCGCTGATCTTTAAGCTAATACCAATATTGCAAGCCTGACCCCATAGTATTACAT
>JANNRW010000105.1:0-6881 GCA_031401815.1 Geobacteraceae bacterium
CGACCTTGGCCTTAAAAGCTGCGCTGTGACGTGTACGATGTTGTTGCATTGAACTCTCCTTTTGAAATAGCGAGGTTCATTGCTTACACACATGTCTCAGAAAGCGCAACCACTTCATTATGCAGCGACCTTAACCGAACAGGTGCGCTCATTTCTTGAAAATCGCAAGGTTATCGGCGCAATCGGCTTTCTCGGCATGCTGTTTTTCAGCTCCCTTGCCTTTTCCATGCTTGAAAATGCCATGTCGGTAATCTTTTATCAACGTGTCAGAATGCATCGCCGTAACTTTCTCATCTCTGCAATTATCCCATATGTATACATCTTTGTAATGGGTTTGGGTATCGTGCTGGTGTCAATTATTGTTGGTGCCATTGAGACGCTGGAAAGCAGATATGTGACGATTCTAGGCTTTACCTTGAATCCCGGAGGTTCAACCGGAGTCGTGCTTTATCTCCTGGGGTTGATTGGTGAGGTGCTGATGATTTCCTCTATCTATCTGGTAATGCCGGTGATGAAGATCAGGTTTTGCCATGCGTTGACAGGCGGTATTACGGCCACAATTCTATGGGAAATTACCCGCCGTGTGCTTGGCTGGTATTACGGGGCTGTTTCCATGGTTAATGTCATTTACGGCTCCATTGCCATAACCGTGGTGGCGCTCTTAAGTATTGAGGTCATAGTAATAATTCTACTGTTTGGCGCCCAGGTTATTGCTGAACTTGAGCGTAATCCTGATGATCAGTCCGGAGCGGTAAAAGACTTGTAAGTCGCAGACGATCTGACAATAAATCATGGCAGTTCACACAATGGTGAGACAATCGCGGGCAATATGCTCTTCAGGACGATCACCAACTATTACAAGGTCGATGTCCTCGCTATATCTTGACGCCGGCGCAAGATGAACCTTGTGCAATAACGTACCGCCGCGCATGGCGATCTGCTTATTCAGAAAATCGTCATTGAACAGCGCTGTTATTGCCCTGCACAGGAGCAGATCCTGTTCAACCTGTCTTTGGTTTGGCCATGGAACCTCTGACTGATGCGCAATAATGTCGCGACGTGTGAGCTGAATGATCATATAAAACTCCGGGAATTATTGATGATGCCCCACTCACGACTGATTGGCGCGGATGAGTCACTGCCAAGGCGTGTTGAAATCGGCACCATTTGTATGACTTTTGGCAACCAGTCTTTAATTGTTTTTGAAAGAACGGTCGCTCCGAGCGTTTCAAGTACAAAACCGAGGCGTTGAGCTGTCGCAATTTCACCCTCCGCATCCAGTACAGATCGGAGCTCTTTTGCCTTGATTAGTCGGAGCATTGGACTAATGGTTTCGGCAGCACGCTCGATTCCGCCAATGTCATGTGAATAACGAATGAGATCATAAGCAGTTGATTCAGGCAGACTCACTATGAGCGGCGCATATGCCTCTGGAAGCTGTTGCGTGAGAGTATTTTTGATGCCGGATTTCATGAAGAAGCGAAGCCTGATTCTACCGATGATCATCTCGCGGCGTGAAATATCTGTGATAACCTGAGTTTCCTGAATGGCTTGCAGGTTTGAACCGAATGTGCCGGCTGCCGATTGCAGGGCAAGATAGTAAGGTCGGCCAAGCCATTTGAAGTAATCATCAAGCCACCATTCGACAGGTGGCGCACCAATGCTGCGATGCTCCGGTTGGATAATCAGAAAATATTGCTGTCGTGGGGAAACCCTGGTAACGGTTTTTTTCAGTCGCAATAACTGATTTTTCGCTGCAACAACCGACAGACCTGTTTTCTCGGTCATTTCTGAAAGCGAAAAGGAAACAACACCACCGGCAAGCTTTGCATCGATAAAGCTCCTGGCGGCACCAGTCAAATATGATTTCGATTCATTTATCACATGCTCATCGTAGTGAATATCACTTCATTATGCAAGTAATATCTCTTATTGTAAGGTGACTATTCAGCATTTCAAGCCGCCGTTGGCGACACTTTACCAATAAGTCACATTACGGTAGTTACTTAAGAGCCCTCAGCATTTTGAGGTTCCATCATATATCGAGGCTAATGAAGTATTCAACTCTTCGTTTATATGCGCTATTGGTATCTTAACCTGCCGTTATTAAAGGAATGAACCCCGTTTTACCTGTTGTCTGGTTATTGGCAGGCCATTTGCTTTGACAAGATAACTATAGCTACGCCCGCATCAACTGCTTTTCATTGAAAAAGCAGCTGTAACTGCTCAGGAGTCAGTGGTCTGTATTCAGTAGTCAGTATGATTATCCTAAAAGCGGCAGTTGCGCCACAGAGTGGTTAATACTGCTGAAGCATAAATGGATATTCACATGGGCTATCGTCAGCAATTAAAGTCTATATGAGAATCTGATCCTGGTTTTCTACTGAAACCTGACCCCTGAATCCTGACTACTGAGCAGTTACAAGCAGGTTTGCATGAACACAATACGATGAAACCAAGGAGTTATTATGAAACAGAGGATGAAGGAGCTGCAAAAACTGAAAGGGGTGGGAGAAATATTGTCACGGCGACTGGTTGAGGCTGGTCATGATACGTTTGCCAAGGTTGCCGCAACAGGCGAATCAGGGCTAAAGAAAATTCGAGGAATAAACCCGATAATGATTCAACCCATTCTTGCCCAGGCAAAAGAACTGCTCCATGGAGCAGAACAAAACAGGACTGACATAGTCAAGGGACTCAAACATAAGACCGACATAATAAAAGTGCAGGTTCAGGAAATATCGCTGAATATTCGCGAACGTTTTAAATACGAGATAGCCGGGAAGGTCGGCAGGAAACTGGAAAAAAGCATTGTGAAAGTTATCTCTTCTCTGGAGAGTGTCGAAGGGCAATTGGAGCGTAAGGTAAAAAAATCCGCAAAAGGATTGGTCAAGGCAGAAACCCATCTGTCAAGTCTCGTTGACGCCAGGTTCAAAAAGATTGGCAAGGGTCTCAGGAAAGCACGACAATCACTGAAAAGGGTTTATGCCTGAACTGATTTACACACGTTACAATTATATACTTATGCACTTGACGCAAGCTGCGATAAAGAACCCACCACGGAGGCACGGAGACAAAGAGATAATCTGAGAGAATCTTTAATTTACCTGATTATCCCTCATTTTCAGCAGACCCCAGAATTGTCATTCCCGAAGCGATTCTGATCGGGAATCCAGGTTCTAACTCACTGAAAAACCGTATCCCCGATCCTGATTTAATCTTTGTCATTCCCGAGGTAGTTATCGGGAATCCAGCATCTAAAAACCTTAAATCTGGATCCCCGATAGAGACATTCGGGGATGACAATCTATTAAGCGCCTTTTTAGATGCTAATCAGGAAGGCAGATAATATAAGGAGAAATCGTCGTCCGCACCGATCCGATGCAGACGGTGACACCCGGCAACTATGAGCTATAGCAAGATATTTACCGTCGTCAACGAAAACACGGCCTCTACGGTCTCCGCCCGTTATGCCATTTCGCTGGCAATAGCGTGCAAAGCAGAGCTTGTGCTTTATGCTGCCCATGAAAACGGGATCAATGAAACCGTACTTCACCATATTAATCGTCACCTTGATCATCTCTACACCGTTGCCTTTGAACTGGGAATCTCCGTGACCCGAATCACTGAAAACGGAAATATCAGCAATCTCCTCCCTGAAAGGGTGGAGGCAGAAAAAGCCGATCTCGTATTTTATCCCCTGACCCCGCCTGAAGAATACGGACAGAGTAAACAGACTGTTCATCATTTGCTAAAGGGGGTCAAAACAGATCTGGCGATCATGCGGGTCATCAGCCTGGCCAAACCTCACCCGAGACATATTCTGGTGCCATTCGGGAAGTTCATCAGCGACAGGGAGCATCGCCTGATGTTTATCACTGATCTGGCAAAGAGCTTCCATGCGCAGGTCACACTGTTTCATCTATCTAAAGAAGTTGAAAAAAAGGGGATGCCTGACGATATAACCCGATTCAGGAGCCAGCTTCAGAAGCTGGATGTTGAAGTGCTGGAGCGAACCGGTAAAGGCCACATTGGTAAAGGGATCAATGTGGAAGCGATTACCCGCCACAACGATCTGATCGTAATTGGCGCAAGTGAGCGCGGAATGTTACGGCGATTGCTCAGTGGCAATCCTGCCGAGGATGTCATGAAACGCCCCCCCTGTAACGTTATCCTCTTTCGTGCCGGCAAAACGCCATGAAAATCCAGGCTCTACCACACGATGAAGTATTTTCAACCCTTCTGAGTACCCCCCAAGGGATCACGCCTGACGATGCAACGCGCCGACTTGTGGAGTATGGGCCAAATGAGATCCAGGAGGCTCATGGCCGCCCCATGATTCTGCGTCTGGCTGCCCAGTTCACCCACTTTCTCGCTCTTTTACTCTGGTTTGCTGCCGCTCTCTGCTTTCTGTCTGAATACCTTCATCCGGGCGAAGGGCTGCTGCGTCTCGGCATTGCCATTCTGGCGGTCATCTTCATCAATGCGATTTTCACCTTTATTCAGGAGTACCGGACTGAAAAGGCGATTGAGGAGCTTCGCAAGATGCTCCCCTTCAAGGTTGCTGTCATCAGGGACGGCACTGAGATTGAAATAGATGCCAAAGAGATAGTGCCGGGCGATCTGGTGCTTCTTAAAGAAGGGGATAAAGTCCCGGCTGACAGCCGGGTTGTGGAGACAAGCAGGCTGACAGTCAACAACGCGCCGCTGACCGGAGAGTCCGATTCCCGACAGCTCACTGCTGACCCTTACGATATTGAGCTGCTTGATAGTGCTAATCTTGTCTTTGCCGGAACTCTTGTTGTGAGCGGCAGCGGCAAGGCTGTTGTCTATGCGACCGGCATGGCAACAGAGTTTGGCAAAATCGCCCAGATAACCGGCAAGGTTGTGGAAGAGGTAAGCCCGCTTCATGTCGAGATTACCAGGGTAAGCCGGATCGTTGCCATTATTGCCGTGGCAGGTGGCGGGTTTTTTTTCCTGATCGGAACTCTGGTAGGACGAGGATTCTGGGACAACTTTCTCTTTGCCATCGGTGTCATTATTGCCACAGTGCCGGAAGGTCTGCTGCCGACCGTGACCCTTGCTCTTGCCATGGGGAGCAAGCGGATGGCAAAACGGAACGCGCTGGTGAAAAGCCTGAACGCTGTGGAGGCGCTCGGCTCGGTTGATCTGATCTGCACTGACAAGACAGGTACTCTTACGCAAAACCTGATGACTGTCAAAGAGCTCTGGAGTCCTGATAATCCTGGCATGGCCTGCTCTGTTGCCCGTCTTTGCAGCAATGTTACCGTGTCAACCGAAGGGGGGGGCAAGGGGGATCCGACCGAGACAGCACTATACAATTATGCAGTGGAACAGGGAGCAGGGGAGGGTGAACGGCTGGGTGAAATTCCGTTCGATGCCGATCGGAAACGGATGGCGACCCTGCACAGAATCGATGGCAAATTGTTCGTGCTGGTCAAGGGGGCAGGGGAAACCGTACTCCCCCTCTGCAATTCCTGGTCTCAGGCCGGTTCGATTATTCCGCTTGATGCCGATAGTATCGCCAAACTCAACCAACAGCTGCTGACCATGGCCTCGTCAGGGCTGCGGGTAATCACCCTGGCATTCAGAGAGCTGGACGAAGTTCCAGCAGGGGATATTCCGGAAGAGGGACTTGTTTTTGCCGGTTTCATGGGTCTGCTTGATCCAGCCCGTCCTGAAGTGCCGCAGGCGCTCAAGGAGTGCCACAGCGCCGGAATCAAGGTCATCATGATTACCGGTGATGCCGGGCCTACGGCTGCTGCCATTGCCAGAGACATTGGCCTCATAACCGGAGACCCGGTCATAATCGAGGGGCGTGACATTGCCGGGATGCCGGACGAACAGTTACGAGAGGAGCTTAAAAAAGAGAATCTGATCTTTGCCAGGATGTCGCCCCAGAACAAGATGCATGTGGTTGGTCTGCTTATCGAGGCAGGACACCGGGTAGCGGTTACCGGAGATGGGGTCAATGACGCTCCGGCTCTGAAAAAAGCACATGTCGGCATCGCCATGGGGCTGTGCGGCACGAGCGTAGCCCGGGAGGCTGCGGACATTGTCCTTCTGGACGACAACTTCGCTTCCATTGTAAATGCCATAGAAGAGGGGCGCGCGGTTTTCGAGAATATCCGCAACTTCATTACCTACATCTTTGCCTCCAATATTCCGGAGCTGATACCTTATATCGGTTACATTCTCTTCGGTATCCCTCTGCCGCTAACCATCATGCAGATACTGGCAGTTGATCTGGGTACGGACATGTTCCCGGCGCTTGCGCTGGGCGCAGAGAAACCGGCGCCGGATATCATGCTTCGCCCGCCCCGGCCAAAAGAAGAGCACCTGCTCACCAAAGGGGTGCTGTTACGAGCCTATCTTTATCTGGGGTTATGGGAAGCTGTTGCAGGGATGTCCGCATACTTCTATGTCATGTACCAGGGTGGCTGGAGCTGGTCTCTGCCTCTCGCCAACAGTTCAACCCTCTACCTTCAGGCGACTACGGCCTGTCTGGCCGGAATTATCGCCACGCAGATCGCCAATGTCTTTGCCTGTCGTTCACCCAACATCTCCATCTTCACCCTGGGGTTGCTGTCAAACAGGCTGGTATTGGCAGGCATTGCCAGTGAACTGCTGCTTGCGGCGTTCATTATCTACACCCCCCTCGGCAACTCCCTGTTCGCCTGTGCCCCTATCGGCGTAGACGTGCTGCTGCTGCTGATACCGTTCGCCCTTCTGCTCCTGGTGTTTGATGAAACACGTAAATATTTTGTGAGACGCAGTGCTCCCAAGGTAGGGGCAATAGGTTGAAACCAGTAGTGTCCGGTTAAGTTTATGCAGTTGACTTAAAAGTTCCCCCTCCCTTG
>JANNRW010000106.1:0-4436 GCA_031401815.1 Geobacteraceae bacterium
CGACCTTGGCCTTAAAAGCTGCGCTGTGACGTGTACGATGTTGTTGCATTGAACTCTCCTTTTGAAATAGCGAGGTTCATTGCTTACACACATGTCTCAGAAAGCGCAACCACTTCAAAGGGCGTACCCAAGATTCACCTGTATCAGAAGATCATCAACTCCTTGGCGGCGAAGATCACTGCCAGAATTGTTGCCGGCCTGTCACCATGACAGGTGACCACATGGGGAAGGTTTGAATCGTAATAGACCGAGTCCCCCTGCTCGAGCAGATCGGTATGTCCTGCCAGCCTGATATCAACCTTTCCATCAAGCACGAAGAGAAACTCTTCGCCGTCATGCTGGTTTGACTCGACGGCCTGCCCTTCAGGAACAGGGGTCAAGGTAACCATGAACGGTTCCATCTGCCTGTTCTTTTTCTGCAGCCCCAGAGATTCATAGCTGTAGCCACTGGAAGCGCTACCTGCATGTCCGAAGCGTGACACTGCATCACGATTACTGCTCCTGACAATGCAGAACGGTGAGTCGCCGCTTTCGCCGAAGATATCACCTATCGATGTCCTGAAAATCCTGGCAAGTGAGACTATTACGCCCAGCGGGGGCGCAACCTTCATATTCTCAATGTCGACAAACATCTCCAGAGACACTCCGGCCTCCGCTGCCGCTTCTTCCTGTGACATTCCTTTCTTCAGCCTCAGGTTCCTGATCCTTATTCCGATGCGACTCTCTTTTGTCATTTCTCTCCTCCGATTGGGGGGACGCCCTTATATTTCTACATTTGTAAGAATATGGAAATATGAAGGGCGTCCCACTAAGTCCTACCTATGTAATGTTCCAGCCTGTCAGCTCCCCTGACATTTCGTGATCCTTATCTGATTCGAGTTGATAAACAACCAAACTACGGAACCCCTTAACGCTGCTTGCTATTTTCTATCGTGGGATTTTGAAAAAATCAAGACCCCCTCCCCCTTCAATCGCAAAAAGCCGCACTAGCCGGTTTCCCGGTAATGCGGCTTTAATAATTCTGAATTTCACCCGCCTTCATCATTATCCACCTCATAACATCGAAATCTCGCTCACATTATAACTGCTGCTAATTAGTGTCAATATATTTGTCAGGCTGATGTAACAAACTTTATTGCCATGTTTGTTTCAGATGGTATCGTTCATATAGAAACTTACCTAAGGAGGAAAAACAGATGATCTTGAGATATGTAAAGGTGCTTTCTGCTGCTTTAGTTGTTGTGTCAAGCATTGCGATGTTCTCCTATGCTGCCTCAGCCGGAGTGAAAACCGATAAGGAGATGTATAAGTACGGTGAAGGGGTCAAGGTTACCTTTTCCGGTGCCACCGGACTTGACAGTGACTGGCTCTGCATCGTAGCGGAAGGGTCTCCGGTCACTGACGGCGGAGATTATAAATACATGCCCAAGGGGTTGACCACGGGTATACTGACCTTTGATCCGCCTGCACCGGGGAAATATGAAGTAAGGGCGTTTTACAACTACCATAAGGTTGGTTACGTCGTTGCAGCGCGTTCTGCATTTTCTGTAACTGGTGATGCTGCCTATAAAAAAGATATGGAGCAGCGGATGGAACGAAAGCTCAATCCTGATGATCCGCTGGAAGCTGGTGTTCCGGCCGGGAAAGGGCTTGTGTATATCTTCCGGGAGCCGTGGAGCATGGCTGCAGGGGTAGATATTGAAGTTACTTCCAAAGATAAATCGGTCGTTGTGCTGGCCAACACAGAGTACTACCCGTTTGTGGTCACATCGGGCGAATTCCTGTTTAAAACGGGAAATCTTTTCAATACCGGCACCAGAACAACAGTCGCTGCCGGCAAATCAGGGGAGCAAGCTCTGAATGTCAAGCCTGGCTACGTTTATTATCTTCGGGTAAAAGTTGTCCCATTGGCTTATTACGATAACTACATTGAGAGCATGACACCACAGGAAGGTGCGGAGATGATCAAAACCTACAAGCTGACCTTGCGTAAATAGGAAGAGCAGAAGGGTAATCCGGAAGGGGTTAACGTGCTCCTGCAAAACCGACATTGAGAACCCCTTTTGCACTGGAATTATCAATATCTCTTTGTATGTGGCACATCCCTTTTCCTCAAATGTGAAAATATGAAGGGCGCCCCCTAAGGCTCCCCGGATGCACACAGTTCTGATCCCGCTATTGACATCCAAGAACTTTCTTAACAGCAGAATCCAGTTCTTCTCCACCTGGCAGATTTGGGCCGGAAATAAACCGTTGCGAAAACTCTTCCATTGAAACCCTGACCTCTCTTGCAAACTCCAGATTACGCTGTTTTCCATGTCCTACCGGTTTTGATAGCACGTATGTATGGATAGTCAGGATATTGGAACCTGATTTTGTTACTTGTGGTATGTCTGCGCCGATAATGTCCTCAAATTTCTTGTAGACGATCTCAGGCAGGATAAAGAACAGCCCTGATTTTACAAGGGAAGAGGTTGAATACACTTTTCCTTTCCTGATTATCTGCGGGATAAGCCGTTTATGCACGTTTGCCCAATTCAGGCCGTGCCCTGAGTTTGGTACTGAGATATCGCTATTCGGTTTGAGATTCTTGTATGCATACCAGGCGTCACGGTAATTTCCGGTTATATCAATGCTCTGGACTTCAATCCCGGTGTATTCGAGGAGTTGCCCATTCTTGATTTTTGCCAAAACCCAATCCATTGAAAGGCTTTTCCCTACCTTGACTTCTTTTCCGGAATTTTGGCCGAGTGCAATGACAAAAGTACCTTTTTCATCTCTGCGTTTGATGTACTCATCAAACATCATAAATGTGGCTCCTTTGCCAAACACCCGCTCTGAAACCCGGTTAAGCGTTGCATAATTTTTGTCATACAGGCGGTTCGGGCAGATAATGCAGTGCCCAAATGGCGATGTAACGCTACAAGTTCCATATGTCACAGTATTGTCGTGGTTTGATTTCGTACATGCCTTATTAATGAACGGGCAGGCTCCAAGTGACCAGAGTGAGCGTACGGAAGGTGTTAAATCATCCGGTTCGTAACCGAAAACTTCAACAAGGTCTTTGTTGGCGAGGCGTTTCGTCATCTGTTTTCTCCAAGCATCTTTGCGATCTGAAGGCCAATTGCCCTTCCAAGTAATGGCGGCACGGCATTACCAACCTGCTCATACTGTTGAGTGATGCTTCCAGTGAATCGGTAACTGTCAGGGAAAGATTGTATCCGTGCAGCCTCGCGCACTGAAATAACCCTGTTCTGAGTAGGATGGAAGAAACTGCCCCAGTGAGGATCACATTTTGTCAAAACGGTTGAACAGAGCGCGTCCGGATGTAAACGCCCGTAACGCCTGGTGTGGTCGCTGCGTCGCGCTCTCTTGAGGCCAGCCGGAAGCAGGTCTACCGGTATGTCTCTCCAGCTGCCGCCTTGCGGAATATGTTTAAGCCTTTCAAGGTTAATCTCGGCGATTTTTGCGCAATAATGAGCTGACAGGACTGCTCCGTCTGCTCTTAAATACGTTTGATAATCATTTCCCGGCGGACACAGATAATCGCTTGGGCTTGTTGTCAGTCCGTTGGCAATATCGGGAAGATCAGAGAGAGCATCCCAGACAGTTGTATGTGGTTTGAGCAGGTGCGCAAATAATGGTGGCACATACATGCACAACTCTTGCGCTCCTGTGAAGTTTGCAACGGCTCTGGCGTTGTATTCCGGCTCAGGAAAAACAATGGATTCGTTTCTTCCACGGATCCCTATAAATACCGTTCTGAAGCGCATCTGCGGTACACCGTAGTGACCGGCAAACAATATCAAATGTTTAACGTTATAACCAAGTCCCTTTAGTTCTTTGTAGATTTGCTCAACTACGGTGCCCTTGCCCATCGAAATAATTCCGGGGACATTTTCGATCAATACTGCCTTTGGTTTGATTGCGGAGACGACTCTCAGGAAGTCCTTGAATAAATGGTTCCGGTCATCGTCAAGGCTGCGTATAGGGGCATTGATGGAAAAACCCTGACATGGCGGACCACCTGCAACAAGATCTATTTCGCCCTCGTTAACACCCAGTCTCGATTTAATGTTAATCTCACAAACCTGACGAACATCTCCCACAAGCATCTCGGTATCAGGATGGTTTAGCTTATAAGTTTCCGCATATTGCGGAACAAGTTCATTCGCCAGCAACGGTAAGAAACCGGCCTGTTTAAGGCCGCAGGAAAGGCCGCCAGCTCCGGCAAATAAATCAATACTTTTCATAGTTCTCTGTTACTTCCTTATCCTTTTCCGGATTTATCTTTTCAAAATGTGCGGCGACTATACACCAGTTTAGATAACAGGTTCAATCTATGAAAGGAGGTTCTCAAGTGGCGGGGTATTTCTGTTCACTCGGTTGGTTTTTCAGGTTGCGAATAACTCGTAGATCACCGGTTCACGCGCGCG
>JANNRW010000107.1:0-3657 GCA_031401815.1 Geobacteraceae bacterium
TCAATGTAAACAGGAACGTAACCTACAACCCCTACATCAACCGTCCTCGTTACATAAGGCATTATGAGACGCATGGAGGGCCGGTTCGCAACGGACATATACCGTGGCGGCACGATCCCGGGCATCGCAGGGGTGTTGCCTACAAGCATAAGGCAACAGCTCATGAGTTTGGCCAGAGCCCTTCCCGCCGCACTGAAATCCGTCGCGACTCGCGCGGCTTCAATGCCCCGGAGCATCGTCCACCTGCACCCGGCTCTGATCCTTCCGGATCAAACCGACGTGGGAACACTGCCCCCCAGCCAGCAGGCAGCAAGATAAAAAGTCCGGATAAAAGGGGAACTGATCGCAATCTCATGCCTCAATCAGGCCGTGAGAGCGTATTCACCGGAGCAGAGAGCGATGCTGACAAGGTGAGGAGTTCAAGCGAGCGAGGCCGCCAGAGCATAGAGAAAAAGGGGAGCAGCCAGAGAGTTCCGGCTTCCGGACTTCGCAAGGGGAGCAGTTCCAGGAGATCTCGCAGCAGTGACAGCAGTACAGGTGCAGAGACCGGCACACCCCAGGGTGGTGGCACCCCCTCAAATATAGGCGTACCCCGTGGTGGTGCGCCTCAGGGTGGCGGAGGTCGGTCACGCGGTAGCGGACGTGGCGGTGATGAGCGGAAATAGCTCCGGGTTGCCCCCGGCAAAAGAGCCGGAATTTATGGAGGGGAAATAATGCAAATCTTCAATTTTCATAATCTGAGCTTCTCCCGCCTGCTAATCACCCTGTTGACGATACTTTTATCCCTGGCAGTTGCAGGTTCTCCCCTTGCCGCCGGAGACAGCGCGAAACAGAAGAGTTTTGCTTCACCGGAAGAAGCGGTCAAATCCCTGCATGATGCCGTGCAGCAGAGTGATGACAAGGCTCTGTCCACTATTCTTGGCTCTGCATCAAAGAGGATCATCAAATCCGGAGATCCGGTTGCCGACAAGGCAGACAGGGAACAGTTCCTCCGTCTCTATGCAGCAAAAAACCGGCTGGATAAAAAGGGGGGGCAAAGTGCTATACTTTATATCGGGAACGATGATTTCCCTTTTCCTTTGCCGCTGGTGCTGAAAAAGAGAGGGTGGGTGTTCGATACCAGAGCAGGGAAAAAAGAGCTGCTAACCCGCAGGATCGGAAAGAACGAACTGGCCGTCATGGATGTCATGCATGCCTATCTAGATGCCCAGCGCGAATATGCCCGCAAGGATCATGACAGTAACGGAGTTCTTGAATTTGCCCAAAAGCTTGGCAGCAGCCCTGGCAAGCAGGATGGTCTTTACTGGGAGACTATGGGTACTGAAGAGTTGAGCCCTTTTGGTCCGCTCGTTGCGCTGGCCGATTTTGAAGGGTATGGGAGGCAGTTCATTGCGTCAGATCCTGAACCGTTTCACGGTTATTACTTCAAGATATTGACGCAGCAGGGGGAGAGCGCCGAAGGGGGAGCATTCAATTATGTAGTAAACGGGAAGATGGTGCTCGGCTTTGCACTTTTAGCCTATCCGACCGGTTACCGCTCCTCGGGGGTCATGACCTTTATCGTCAATCAGAGCGGCAGCATCTACCAGAAAGACCTCGGCAGGGAGAGCTCCAGAATTGCGAGACAGATGACCAGTTTCGACCCTGACAGCAGCTGGAAAAAAGTCGAATAGTAACTATCTACAGGAGAATGATAATTGATCACCCTGTAATCGCGAGTATCTCCTCGTAGGTAGTCACCCCCTCCAGCATTTTTCTGATTGCAACCTGTCTGAGGTTGATCATACCGTCAGCTCTGGCTGCCTCATAAAGCGCTGCCAGATCGACCTTGTCCGAGATGTTTGCCTTGATGTTCTCCGTGAAATCGAGCACTTCAAAGATGCCGGTGCGGCCACGATAACCTGTGCCACGACATTCACCACAACCCGCCCCTTCATAAACCCTGACATTCTCCCTATCAAGCTGCAGGTAGGCACTCTCGTCAAGAGTCAGTTGACGCTCCATTTTGCAGTGCGGACAGATTGTCCTTAAGAGTCGCTGGGCTATAATGCCGACAACTGTGGAGGTGATAAGGAAAGAGGGGACTCCCAGATCAAGGAGGCGGGTAATCGCTGAGGGTGCGTCATTGGTATGCAGGGTGGAGAGCACCAGGTGGCCGGTAAGCGCTGCCTGCACCGCATTTTCGGCTGTCTCCCTGTCCCTTATCTCTCCGATCATGATGATATCCGGATCCTGACGGAGGATGTTGCGCAGCACAGTTGCGAAACTGACTCCAATGGCACTCTGCACCCCCACCTGATTGAACTCTTCCATGACCATCTCTATCGGATCTTCCACTGTTACGATATTAACCTCAGGGGATGAGAGCGTCCGCAAGGAGGAGTAAAGGGTCGTGGTTTTCCCGCTGCCGGTAGGGCCGGTTACAAGAATGATGCCGTTCGGCTTGTTGATAAAGGAGCTGTAAAGCTGAAACTCGCGAGGATAAAAACCGATCCTGTCCAGATCCTGCAAAAGTATTTCAGGATCAAAGATCCTGATGACCACCTTTTCGCCAAAAGCAACCGGCAGGGTTGAAACCCGGAGTTCAATCTCCTTCCCCTTGTGGTTTGTCTTGATACGGCCATCCTGGGGGCGGCGCTTTTCGGCAAGATCAAGACGGGAGAGAAGTTTTATCCGTGAAACAATGGGGGGGTGGAGCTGCTTGGGTACAGTGTGAATATTGTGCAGTACTCCGTCAACTCTCAGGCGGATGAGTGACATTTCCCGCTTTGGTTCGATATGGATATCGCTGGCTCGCTGGTCAAAGGCATACTGAAGCAGAAATTCGACCGCAGAGATGATATGTTTGTCGCTCCCTTCTATCTCCTGAACCCCCCGCATCTGTACGAACTGCTCCAGATTCGAGAGATCCGACCCTCCTGTAACCTCGCTCTGTGCAGCCATTACTGAAGCACGAAAACCGAAAAACTCCCGCAGAATCTTCAGAATATCACTGCGCGAGGCAAGCACCGGTTTTATCTTGATGTGACGCGCACTCTGAAGGTCGTCAATCGCCCCCCTGTTGAAAGGGTCAGCCATGGCGAAAACAATGAAACCGTCCTTTTCGGCAATCGGAACAACCAGATTTTTCAGGGCAAAGGCGCGGGAAACATGCTCGGTAACCAGCTCCAGATTCATGTTGAGCGGATCTATCTTCACGTAATCGATTTTGACAGTACCGGCTATAGTCTCGGTAATGATGTCTTCTGTAAGGATCCGCCCGGTTCCGGGAATTTCCAGATTACATGAAGAGATCACTTCCGCCGGAGAGACCTGGTCGGGCATCTGGAAAAAGCGGCGGGAGTATCCAGCCTGCTGATGACTGTGCACTCTTGTTGCCTGGGCATCAGCTCTGACAAGCACTGCCTGCAACTGCTCTTCGTTTATCAATCCCTGTTTCAGAAGCATCTGACTGACATTTTTAACTGTAAGGATATGTTTTGTGCTCATGCTGGCTCCTTGAATGCAAGTGTCAGAAGAATAACATAATATCCTTTCAAGCGATATTCTGCTTATCGGTTTGACATTCATGCACAGAATATTTCATAATCAGTTTCATCAACTGATTTCTGAAAGGAGTTTTCATGCGTATATCTGCACCTGTACTTTTGATTGCCG
>JANNRW010000108.1:0-18179 GCA_031401815.1 Geobacteraceae bacterium
ACCAGAAAACCACAACAACCAAGGGGCATTGCTTATTTCACCCTTCAGGCTGTCTCACTAAGCCCGGCCACCTCAGTTTTTCGCGAAGGTCTCAAACAGGTTATTGCGACAACTGTAAATATGACAGTTGTTGATGAAGCGGTTAACAGTCAGGAACTGCTGAACAAGATTCAGAACAATGACTACGATATGCTGATTGTCGATATATCCATGCCCGGCAGGAACGGACTTGATGCACTGGTGGATATAAAAAACATAAAACCGAAGCTCCCGGTTCTCGTTCTGAGCATGCATCCTGAGGAGCAGTACGCCCTTAGGGCTTTCAAGTCCGGGGCATCAGGCTACTTGACGAAAGGGAGTCCTACCACTGAGCTTCTGGATGCCCTGCATAAAATATCATTGGGCAAGAAATATGTCAGTTCTGCTCTGGCGGATTCTCTTGTTACCAATCTGAACGAAAACAACAAGCATGATCTGCTGCATAGCCTCTCAAACAGGGAGTATCAGGTCATGAGTCTTATCGGTGCGGGCAAGGCTGTAGGCAGGATTGCCGACGAGCTCTCCCTGAGTGTCAAGACCATCAGTACCTATCGTGCTCATATCCTTCGCAAGTTGAACATGAAGAACAACGCAGAGCTTACCCGTTTTGTCATTGAAAACAACCTGATTTAAAGCGTTTGTTGCGGGACAGAGAAATAGTCCGGGAAATATCCAGATTAAGAGTGTCAGTCAGCATGTTTTATCAGATACTGCTTTCAAATCCAATCTTCGACTAACATCTCACGCAGCGCCTTATCTCCCCTGTTGGTTTTTCCGGAGAAGTTGAGCCGGATTTTAGTCCGCTCTCTGTTGACATTCTTTTGCCGACAGGATATCAATAAACTGAGCCGTAATAAATCCTCATGCAGCTGAACCGTGATATCAGGTTCGATCAAGAGAATGCCTTGATTTCCTCTTCGAGTGCTTAATGAACCCCATTACAAGTACATTATCCTTCACACCTTACGAGAAATACGTAATTGCCAGCCTATCCCTGCTCCAGTTTACCGTGATTCTTGATTTCTTGGTTTTGTCGCCTCTTGGCGCCATATTGATCCCCCGGCTTGGAATATCTACCTTGCAATTCGGTAGCGCGGTTTCGGTCTATGCCATAAGTGCAGGAGTCTCCGGGTTTCTCGCTGCCGGTTTTGCTGATCGTTTCGATCGGAAGAAGATGCTGATCCTGTTCTATGGCGGATTTGTGATCGGTACCCTGTTATGCGGCATTGCCAACAGTTATGATTTTCTGCTTTTTGCCAGGATTATTACCGGTATTTTTGGAGGGGTGGTCGGCTCAATCTCCCATGCAATCATAACCGACATTTTCGCAATGGAGGTGAGGGGGAGGGTGATGGGCTTTGTTCAGACCGCTTTTTCAGCCAGTCAGGTTCTGGGGATACCGTGCGGACTCTATCTTGCTACCAGGCTGGACTGGCATGCGCCCTTTTTCATGATTGTATTCATCGCCACTCTTGCAGAGATTCTTATTATTATAAAACTTCGCCCGGTAACCGGACATCTGAAGCTGGTCAGGGAACAGAACCCCTTTGTGCATCTCTGGAATACCTTCTCCAACAGCTATTACCGGCAGGGATTCCTTGCTACCCTTCTGCTTGCTACCGGTGGCTTCATGATTATGCCATTCAGCAGCGCCTTTCTGGTGAACAATGTAATGATCCCTGAGACGAGTCTCTCCATGATCTTTTTTGTCACCGGACTCTGCTCCATTTTCACAAGCCCTCTGCTGGGAATATTGAGTGATCGCCTGGGCAAGTATCGCATATTTGTTGCCGGCAGCATTCTGTCGATGTTGATGGTCATAATCTATACTCATCTGGGTCCCAGTACTCTATCTTATGTAATAGTTGTGAATATTATTCTCTGGATTGGTATTTCATCCCGCATGATCTCCTCTCAGGCGCTGGTTTCCGGGATTCCCGAATTAAATGATCGGGGGGCTTACATGGGGATTAACTCTTCAATTCAGCAGATTTCCGGCGGAATCGCCTCTTTCATCGCCGGACTTATCGTATACCAACCTTCTGCAAATGCACCGCTACAGAATTTCGATACAATCGGTTATCTGACAGCATGCACCATGATTTTTACAGTTATAATGATGTTTTTCATCAACAGAGCAATTTCCGGAAAGCTGCAGAGAGAGCATGTCTGAATGTTGAACAGAGCCGCTCCTCCTTTAGATTAACTAATCGACCTCATTTGGATCATTATTGTTACTTGAAGGGGATCCATGAAAGAACAGACCTTAACTTGCCTTCCTGATTGCGCTGCCTGTTGCATCGCCCCTTCGATCTCATCACCAATCCCCGGCATGCCGAACGGTAAACCGGCCGGTTTGCGCTGTATCCAACTGACGAGCGACAATCGTTGTCTTCTTTTCGGAATGAAGGAGCGCCCCTCAGTTTGCAATTCACTGCAACCTTCGGCACAGATGTGCCGGAATAGTGCTGTCGAAGCTACAAAATACCTGACATGGATGGAGAGTGAGACAGCTCCTTAGAGCTGGAAAAAGCATTGCTTAAATTGAGCAGTAATGATATTTTCAAAAGAACTTAAAAAACGTGTCGAGGAGGCTCTGGTGGCAATGTTTAGACGATTGATGGTAACTGTTATGGCTGCGGCACTTTTGACTGTCGGAGCTGTTCCGGCTTTTGCCGCTGAAAACCCCTTCAAGGTTATTCTCGAAGATGCAGTATATGGAGGTCTTGTCGGCAGCCTTCTGGGGGCAGCTTCTCTGGCTTTTGTCAACAACAAGTCGGATCACGTCGATAACATCGGCTATGGAGCTGCACTGGGGATCATGGCCGGAGCAGGCATCGGCTTTTACACCAATATCAACCGTTCTTTTGTGGAGTATGAAAACGGCAAGGTCAAAATGGCCATGCCTACAGTAATACCTGAGCTTTTGGAAGGTTCCAACGGACGTATGATTCTGGCATTCAAGGCGGATCTGGTCAGGGGCACTTTTTAGCTGAAAAGGAAAAATTGATCAGGATTGAGGAAGAGGGGGCTTTTGCCCCCTTTTTTATTGCCCTGTTACAGCGCGAATTGATTTCTCCACCCCGTCCATCAGAAAAGCGAGCTCGTCAACTGTTATTGCAAGTGGCGGAAACAGAACTATTACGTTCCCAAGTGGTCTCAGGAAAAGGCCATGCTTTCTTGCCTCCAGGCAGACTTCAACCCCGATACGCTCTTCCCACTCATATGGCTCCCTGGTCACTCTGTTCCTGACCAGTTCAATGCCGGCTACCAATCCGATATACCTTATATCTCCGACATGCTCTATCTCAAGTAACGCTTCAACTCTTTTATGTAAATATGCTGTTTTAGCTACCATGTTATCCAGAAGTCTATCTCTTTTAAAGAGCTCAAGACTGGCAATGGCTGCTGCGCAGGCAAGAGGGTTGCCGGTAAAGGTATGTCCGTGAAAAAAGGTTTTAAGCTCTCTGTACTCACCGAGAAATGCATCGTAAATTTTCTGTGTAGTAAGCGTAGCAGCCAGTGGCAGGTAGCCGGCAGTAATCCCTTTGGATAGTGCCATGATATCCGGAGTTACATTTTCCAGCTCACAGGCAAACATTGCTCCGGTTCTCCCAAAACCTACGGCAACCTCATCAGCTATAAGCAGTATGTCATAATGATCACAGAGTTCCCTCACCCTGCGCAGGAAACCAGGTGGCTGGACTATCATTCCGCCCGCCCCCTGTACAAGGGGTTCGATCACAAGTCCGGCTACTTCACCGGCATTATCAATCATCAAACTTTCCAGCTCGGCAAGGCACTCCTTATTGCATTCATTGCAGTTTCGCTTTTCAGATAATTCGCAGCGGTAGCAGTAAGGTGATGGTGCCTGAATGGTAGGAAAAAGCAGCGGACGAAACAGATCATGAAAAATATCTATGCCGCCGACACTGACAGCACCTATCGTGTCACCATGATAGGCATTTTTGAAGGAGATAAAGCGATTTTTCTCAGCTCTGCCAAGA
Organism: Geobacteraceae bacterium; assembly: GCA_031401815.1. Taxonomy (GTDB): domain Bacteria; phylum Desulfobacterota; class Desulfuromonadia; order Geobacterales; family DSM-12255; genus JANNRW01. The sequence goes on from JANNRW010000108.1 coordinate 4,047, forward strand.
TGCCGCCAGTACTGGAACGCCATCTTTATACCGATTTCGACAGCGGTTGAACCGTTATCCGAATAGAACACTTTTGCGAGGCCATCCGGAGCAATATCTATGAGTTGCTTTGCCAGAACTGCCGGTTTTTCAGAAGCCAGCCCCAGAAGCGTCGAATGCTCCAGCCTGTCTACCTGATTTTTGATGGCTTAGTTGATGAAGGGGTGGCAGTGTCCATGAACATTCGTCCACATTGCAGCCACACCGTCAAGATAGCGGTTGCCATCACTGTCGATCAGCCAGGAACCTTCTCCTTTCACAATTACCGGATGGGTTCCGGCTTCCCACTCTTTCATCTGGGTAAAAGGGTGCCAGACAAAACAGTGGTCGTACTCCTGCAAGGTTATTGTATCAAGTTCATTCACATCCGATCTCCCGCAACAGGATTCGCGTTGCCGGCTCTTTTTCCAGCCATCTGGTCAACTCCTCAACCTTTGATCTGTCATCCTCACCTGAAACTGCCGGAAATCGTCCCAGGAGCGGGACTCCTGAGAGCGAATCGATCAAGTGGGGAGCAGTTGCTTCTGCAAGGCCAGGCTCATCCGGGTAGTTGCTGATAATCGTCCCCTTTACCTCAAGGCCGAGCTCTCTGGCAGCAAAGCAGGTGAGGAGGGTATGATTTACTGTCCCAAGTCCAGGGCGGGCAACGACAAGGAGAGGTATATCCAGCATCTTGACAAGATCGGCTATCAGTAACCCGCCTGCCAGGGGCACCATCAACCCTCCGGCACCTTCGACAACAACAAAATCATGTTCATCCATCTGGCGGTGAAATGCTGCCAGGATTCTGGAAAACTCGATCTTGAGATGCTCTTTTTCAGCAGCAGCAGAGGGTGCAATCGGTTCACGAAAAGTGTATGGCGCGACTTCGTTGCTGACCTGAATACCGATACTCCAGGCGAGCAGCTCTGCATCCTCGGATACAAGCAGGCCGTCACGCTCAATGCATCCGCTGGATACCGGCTTCATGACGCCGACATTAACCCCCTTGTTATGTAGCAGTCGGGCAAGGGTTGCCGCAACAATACTCTTGCCGACATTTGTGTCTGTACCTGTTACAAAAATCCCTTTAGCCACAACACCCCTCCGTTTCAAGTTCAAGATCGCGCAGCATCTGCCAGTCGTCGGCAATGTTTCTGCCGGAAGTGGTCAGGTAGTTGCCGATCATGGTGCCGCTTGCACCGGCAAAAAATATCCATGACTGCAGATCCCGCAGGTTTTTCTCGCGTCCGCCGCAGACAGTGATTGCTTTGCCCGGCAGAAGCAGGCGATATAGTGCGATGGTAACCAGGCAGTCATGTGGTGTCAGATTGTTGGCATCTGCAAGGCGGGTGCCTGCAATAGGGTTGAGAAAGTTGAGCGGAACCGAGTCAACGTCCAGTTCACGAAGGGTCAGAGCCATCTCAATCCGCTGTGCAGGTGTTTCACCCAGACCGAAAATACCACCGCAGCAGACAGACATACCGGCATTTCTGGCAGCCTGAACAGTAGCAACATCCTGCTCATAATCATGGGTTGTACAGATACTTGGGAAAAAGCTGCGGGCTGTCTCCAGATTGTGATGGTATGTAACGGCACCGGCCTCTTTCAGAGCCTTTGCAGTTGCGTCATCAAGTATTCCAAGGGAGCATGATGGGGCAATAGTTGATTCACGCCTGATTCTTTGAAGTGCCTGACAGATTCGACTCAGCTCGCTCGGAGAAGAGATAGATGTGCCGCTGGTGATAATACCGTAGCAGGTCGAACCGGCCTTTTCGGCCTCTTTGGCTCCGTTGACAAGGCTCTCCTCGTCAATAAGCGGGTAGACAGGGACATTGGTTGCATGATGAGCAGACTGGGCGCAGAAGGCACAGTTTTCGGGGCAGCGACCGGATTTGGCATTGATGATAGAACAGAGAGAGATCTTTTTGCCGACAAAATGTTCCTTAACACGAGTGGCTGCAAGGAAAAGGGCAAAGCTGTCTATTCCGTTGACTGAGGAGAGTTGCAGGGCATCATGTTCTGTTATTTGGTAGCCGTCAATTATCTGGTCAGCTATTGTGGCAAGCAGTTTGTTCATAAATTCCTCCTGATGGTCAGGTAACATGGAGGAGCTATGATTGTCAACCTGAAACATGTATGTGGTTGACGACTCTCAAGGGGTTTTTGATGAAGTATATCGTCGCATTTATGAGGGAGAATACAGGGACATCATACCTATTGATCGTCCTTTTTCTTGCGTCCCGCATTTCTCGGTTTCACCATCCGCTGCAAGGAATGCTCGAGTGAGTCGAGAAAGGTGTCTCCCCCGAGCGCCCGACCAGTCCGCTCATGTCCACGGATCTTCTTTGCATCATCTTCGTCCGCTTCTTCCAGGAACAGCCGCCAGTCACCAACCATTCCCAGTAGCGGCGCAACCGTAGCGAGGTATGGATGTCCCCGTAATTAGTTATATCTGCTGATTGTTTAACGAAGAAGAGAAACCTGGTTTGTGTTCATCCGGAAAGCCTCGTAACGGCATAACGAAGGGTATTAGCGGCCTCCGGACAACGGGCACGGCAAGCAGTGCCCCTACAGAAACACAAATATTTGTTGCCATTTTGACGCCACTTTATTACTCTTGATTCTGGAGGTGCCAAATGTCTCGCACAATCGCTGAAGAACGAATACCCGCCCGTATGCCTACCGCCGTCTATGAACGCCTTGTGGAGGCCGCCCAGGCTGTCGGCGCAACTCTTAACCAGTTTCTCGTCTCGGCGGCTCTGGAAAAGGCCGATGCAATTCTGGAGCGGGAACGGGTGATCAAGCTTTCCGCAGCCTCATCAGATGCGTTGTTTACTATTATGGAAAACCCGCCGGAAGCCAATGAATATCTGAAAAAAGCCATGCAGCGCCGCCAGGAGCTTTTGTGCCCGAAATAGTACCTCTTGACCGAAGCCATAATCGTAGCGGTTTTGATTGCGGTGTCCCGGAACTGAACACTTTTCTCAAGGCAACCGCTCGCCAGCATAGTCAGAAAGGGATTTCCCGAACCTTTGTGCTGACCGATGGCTCCTCTGCCATTCTTGGTTTCTTTTCACTCACCTTGAGTGAACTGCACACTGAGCAGCTCCCTTCGACCCATGCCCGAAAATACCCATTGCATGGACTCCCGGCGGTGCGCCTTGCCAGACTGGCCATCTCGCTCAAAGAACAAAAAAAAGGGTACGGCGAACTGCTGTTGACCGAGGCAATTCACCGCACTGCCCTGATCGCAGAACAGGCCGGGGTTATCGGTCTTTTTGTCGATGCCAAGGGTGATGCTGCCCGAAAGTTTTACGTACGCTACGGATTTATTACTATTCCCGGACATCCCCTGCAACTCTTTCTCCCTATAGAAACAATCCGCTCTACAGTTTGAGGGCGCGGCAACCAGCGCCCCTGATTGTATGAGGTACAATCAGTGCCACGACATACAATTCAATTATCCTTTATCAAAGCCCGGTTGGCGCGGCTGCACTTGAAGTCAAGCTTCATCACGAGATAGCTTGGCTAACTCAAAAGCAGATGGCGGAACTGTTCGGCAGGAACAGCGCCACTATTGGTTTAGTTCTAGGTTGAATAGTTACAGCCAGTATTCACTACTGTTCTGATACTGTAGCGGCTATACGCCGTGCTGCACCATCTTGCGCCATCGAGCTGCTTGTTACGGACTTTCAGGGGAAGATTGATAGCCTGAGAGTCGTACTGACAGCCGACCGGATATATTAGGTCCGTCCCCGGACTTTACTCCATCCGCGATGGAGCCGATTACTTCCGCTCCCTGCAAAAGATAACCTTCTGATTATATCGATTTCTTCTCTGTACCTCTGTGTCTGGTTAAACAGTTTTTCTAGGTTTATTGAAATTTATCCGGAGGAAGTTTGCCAGCTTCTATTTCGCGCTTCTGGTGGTTGATGAATCGGACCATGTAGTATTCAAAGGGATAGCCGCTCTCAAAGTAGCGGAAACTCTGTAGATGGCGCATGTCGACTGCCTCCATGCCGGTTATTCCCGAGGCGATTGAGAATCCGTTATCTGTGTTGCCAAAAGGGTCTACAGCGGTGTAGATCCCGTATCTGATGCCTGTATCAATGGCGAGACCCCCTGCGTCACGCAGAGACGAGGGGCCAAAGAGCGGCAAAACCAGATAGGGGCCGGATTCAACCCCCCAGTAACCGAGTGTCTTGCCGAAATCCTGGTACTGTTGCTTCAATCCGAAGGTGGTCGCAGGATCGAAGAGGCCGCCAAGCCCGATGGTGCTGTTGGTTGCAAAGCGGCCAAGAGTCGTGATCGATTCTGTCCCTTTAAGTTGAAACAGGCTGTTGGTGAGATTGCGAACCTCTCCCAGGTTGTTGAAGAAGCCGGAAACCCTTTTCTGGATAAAGGTGGGGGTGATAAACTCATACCCGTCTACCACCGGTATGAAGAGGTATTTATCGAAGTAGAAGTTGAACTGGTACATAGTCCGGTTGAATCCTTCCCAGGGGTCAAAGACCTCGGCAAAGCTTTGATCCCTGAACTCGTTTATCGAGTGCCTCGCAGGCACCTCCGATTGGGTGTTTGACCAGGTCAGGGCGCATCCGTTAAGAGACAGTAACAGCATCAGGAAAATAATTATTCTACAGGCCATGTTTCCCGTCATCATCGCATCTTCCTCCTATTTGAAAAAAGCGACCATGTAGGCCAGGTTGTCCTTGTACTCAAGGTTGCCAAGATGGCCGCCGCGAGGGTAGATCTTCGCCCGTTCGCCGAAAAGTTTACGCAGGTAGTCAAGTTCATCCCTGGTCAGGATAAAATCGTTTTCATTGGTCATTACCCCGAACTTGGCTGATGACTTCAGGTACTCCTCAATGCTTTTCAGGCTCATGGAATCTATAAGCGCCTGCCTGGTAAGTCCCGGCCTCTCCTTTTGAAAATGGGGAAAAAAGTACTCGTTGAAATAGTCGAAGAAACTTAAATGGGTGGAGACCAGGAAATAGTCGAACAGAGAGTCGGTGGTGCTCAGTACCCGGTTTTTAGGCACAACATAGCCACTGTTGGTCATTACATCAGAGGAGAAGATCATGCCTGCCAGATTGATCCGGTAAGTGAGTCCGATAAGACCTGCTGTCTCTTCCCTGGAGAAGAGTTTCTCCGTATAAATCGAGTAGAGGAAGTCATCGTTGATCGCGACAAAATTGCCGTAACGATAGAATTCACTGAACCTTGACAGCATCTTGTTGAAAAAGATCCCTTGTTTCTTTCCACCTCCGGGGATCTGTTTCAAAAGATCCTCGATTCTTGCTGCCGAGCTGTAAATGCTTACAGGCGGATTAATCATCAAAACCTTTTTAAAATTGAATACCTGTCTCTCTTCGTCCAGCTTTGCAATAAAAGCGGCCTGACTTCCTCCCAGGCTGTAGCCGCAGAGGTGGAAGGTTGAGACCTCAATGTCACCTGCTACCTTTATCCAGGCGGCTTCCATGGCGCGATACATGTCGTTGGCGTCCTCGACCATGTCACCGGGGATGCGGCTTTGTGATGCGGAGATGATAAAATTTGCATTCGTTGGTGAGGGGAGGGTGATGACATGAAAACCGGCCTGGTGCAGAGCCTTCATCATGGTCAATATCTTGGTGGAGTTATTGCTGGCACCGGAACCGGCGATCAGAAAGACCAGCGGAGCCTTCTTTTCCTGGTAGGCCAGAGTGCAGCGCAGTCCCTCGTCGTAAAAGAAAACAGGTGGTTTAAGTCGCTTGGGAATGACATCCAGTACCAGCTGCCGGGTGCTTGTCTTACCGGGGAATTCAGGTATTAGGCTTGCCGGGGTTCCGAGAATGGTAGCTTCATAAGAGCCCGGTATCGGGTAGCCGTAACCGTCATCTGAAGCCAGGCTCGTGACGGGCAGCATAAGGAGAGATACGAAGAGAAGGTATAAGGTTTTAAGGCTGAAGGTTGAAGGCTGAAGATTATTCGAACAAATACTCACCATAACTGGTCTCCCGACACAAATATTCTTCACTGTTTCGCTGATTGTCATCTGCTTTTTTCACCATTCACGCTTCACTCTTCACTCTTCACTCTTCACCCTTCACTCTTAAACCGTGTATGCCTCGAAGATCTCGCGAAACCTCTTCTCGTGCTGCTTGAATGTGGCACTGATAGCCGGGTCAAAATGCACAGGCTGGGTGCGGTTATCACCCTCTGAAATGATCTCCAGAGTCTTGGGGTGGTCGAAAGCCGCTTTGTAGGGGCGCTTGCTGCGCAGAGCGTCGTAGATATCGCAGATATACATGATCCGAGCAGCCAAAGGGATCTCCTCACCCTTCTTCCCCTCCGGATAACCACTACCGTCCCAGGACTCATGATGATTAAGGGCAATTTCGGCGCCCATCCTGAGATAGGGAGATTTGCTGGTTCCGAGGATTTTAGCTCCAATGACCGTGTGTCCTTTCATGACTGTCCATTCCTCCGGCGTGAGCCCGCTCGGTTTGAGAAGAACATGATCAGGGATACCAATCTTGCCGATATCATGCATAGGACTTGCAAAGATTATCCTGTCGATAAAATCTGGTTCAAGCCCCAGTAACCTGGATAATTCCCGGCAGTAATTACTGATCCGCTGCACGTGAGAGCCAGTGTCTTCATCTTTATGTTCAGCCGCCCGCACCATAGTGAAAATAGTATCCTGATAACTTGTCTGCAAGTCGGCGGTTCTCTCCTGTACCCTTTGCTCCAGGAACTCGTTATGATTATGCAGCTCCTTATGCAACAGACGCACTTCGAGCATGTTGTGAACTCGCACGAGCACTTCGGTCAGGTCAAACGGCTTGCTGATGAAATCTTTCGCGCCGACCTGAAGGGCGTGCAGCTTGTGTTCCGGTTCGGCAGTGATGACAATCACCGGAAGATAACCCTCAGGTTCAATTTCATTCAGCCCTGCCATTACCTGGAACCCGTCCATACCTGGCATCTGGAGGTCTAGAAGAATAAGATCGTAATGGTGTTGACGATGCCGTTCGCAGACCTCAAGAGGGTTCATCGTTGAAGAGATGGCAGTATAGCCCGCAGTGACCAGCATCCGCACGAGTAGTTGAACATTAACCAGCAGATCGTCAACAATCAGGATGTTGGCATTAAGAATGTCGGACTTGGATATGATCATGGCAGGTTCCTGTATGGTTAAATCTGGTTGAGTTGTTAAGCTGTTGAAATGTTGAGTTGTTGAGCTGTTCAGAAAACAGTACAATCAGTTAATGAGTTAATCAGTTCATCTGTTCAACGGTTCAACATTTCAACATTTCAACAGTTCAACAGTTCAACGTTTCAACCCTTCAACATTTAAAAATATTAGTATTTTTCAGAGCCTGATCCAGCGCTTCCATGAACTGATCGACTTTGATCGGTTTAGTGAGATAACGAAAAAATCCGGCAATCAGACCCCTTTCGATGTCCAGGGGCATGGCATTTGCGCTTATGGCAACGACCGGAATCTGCATCGTGATCGGGTCTGCTCTGAGTAGTTTCATTGCTTCAAATCCGTTGATGTCCGGCAGATTGATGTCCATCAGGATCACATCCGGTCGGGATTTGCGCGCTATCTTGATACCACTATGCCCGTTTAAAGCTGTTAACAGACGAATATCAGGGTGCCTGGCGATAATCTGCTCTATCAGCTTCAGATTCGCCGGGTTATCCTCCACATAGAGCACAGTATATAAACGCTCTCCACGTGGCAGAAGCGGCTGAACAAATTCTCCTGGATTGGAGTCATCCATTGGAATATGAGGCTCGGAAACCGCGATAAGCTCGAACCAGAAGACGCTCCCTTCCCCGACAGTGCTTTCAACGCCGACTATCCCCCCCATCAATTCGACAAGACGTTTGGCCACAACGAGGCCGATACCGGTCCCCTCTTCGCCTCCGGCTTCCTGCCCCAGACGATTGAAGGCCTGGAAAAGCTGAGCCAGCTGTTCCGGATTCAGTCCTGCCCCGGAGTCACGGATGCTCACGCGAATCCGTCCCGGAGAAATCTCGTAGCATCTGACTTCAACTGTACCCTGCTCCAGATTGTATTTGATAGCATTGGAAAGCAGGTTGATAATTACCTGCTTTAACCTGGTACGATCAGCTCTGACAAAACAGGGAATCATGAAATCCGGAAAAGAGATTCTGATACGACGCTGTTGCGCCTGCGGCTCTATCATCCCCTGGCATTCAAGCATCACTTCAGCCAGAGACACAGGCTCTTCCGACATCGCTATCTGTCTGGACTCTACCTTCGCAAGATCGAGGATCTCGTTAATCAGTGTCAAAAGATGCCATCCGGCTTTCAGAATCTGAGCCAGACTTTCGGTTTGGGATTTCGTTGGCGGAGGGGAATCAGACTCCATCAACTGGGCGAACCCGAGGATGGCATTGAGCGGGCTACGCAGCTCATGGCTCATGCTGGAAAGGAAATCAGACTTGGCAAGGTTGGCTTTTTCTGCCAAGGTAGTGGCGCTCTCCAGCTGGTCGTTCTTTTCCTGTAATACCTGATCGAGGCGTTTCCGTTCTGTAACATCTCGCGCCGCAGCAAAAACCCCCTGAAGTTTTCTGTCCCTGTCGTAGAAGGTGGTTGCATTGAACGAGACCACTGTTTCCATGCCGTCCCTGGCCCGGGCTGTAAGTTCGTAATTGGTAACCTTTTTTTCACTCAGCACCAGTTTGATACTTGTCTCGGCTCGTTCCGGGTCGGTGAAGTAGTTCTTGAACGGTGCGCCGATCAGCTCATCTCGTGTGCAGCCGGTCAGCACCTCCATCTGTTTGTTGACATCTGTGATGATACCGGATGGATCAGTGGTCATGATAGCATCGATGTTACATTCAAACAGGGAGCGGGTGTAAAACTGATGGTCACGCAGCCGCTGGCTGAGCATCTTCTGTTCTGACTCGATCTCTTTGCGAGCGGTATTGTCAGTACCTATAAGCAGGAAACCGATGATTGATTCCTGCTCGTCGCGCAGGGCCGTAACTGACACGACAGCCGGGAAGCGGCTGCCATCCTTGCGGATATAGGTCAACTCGTAAATATCTTCGATTCCGCGGGATGCTTTGAAGACCAGAGCTTCAAAGCCCGGTGAAATAGGGGTGCCGATCTCGACACTGAGCGTTTTGGCGCGTGCTATCAGCTCCTGGGGGTCTGAAATGTCAGCCGGAGTGATCTTGTTCATTACTTCGGCAGCTGTGTAGCCCAGCATCCGCTCTGCGCCTACATTAAATATCTGGATGACCCCCTTGGCGTCAGTGGCGATGCTGGAGAAGTTGGCGCTGTTGAAAATAGCACTCTGCAATGCCCCTGCTTTACGAAGCGCCTCTTCAGCCTGTTTGCGAGCGGTATTATCAGTGCCTATCAGCAGATAGCCGATTATGGCTTCCTGTTCGTCGCGCAGTGCCGTGACAGACACGACAGCCGGGAAGCGGCTGCCGTCCTTTCGGATATAGGTCAACTCGTAGATGTCTTCAATCCCACGCAAAGCCTTGAATACCAGGGCTTCGAAACCGGGAGAAATCGGGGTGCCGAGCTCGATACTCAGCGCTTCCGCGCGAGCTACCACTTCCTGTGGATCTGAAATGTCAGCCGGAGTGATCTTGTTCATTACTTCGGCAGCAGTGTACCCCAGCATCTTTTCGGCACCGACATTGAAGATCTGGATGACCCCGTTTGCATCGGTGGCGATACTGGAAAAATTGGCGCTGTTAAAAATTGCGTTCTGCAATGCCCCTGCTTTGAGCAGGGCTGCTTCGCTTCTGGTTTCTCCGTTACTGATGGAGCCAGCAGAAACATTTTTTACTGAAGCTTTACTGCACATGATTTATCTCCCTGAATCCATTCCTATATCTTACGATTTTTCTTCATGAACATCTTTCTGAACAAGACAACTACAACTACCAGAATGGCGAGGACTGCCCAGATTGTCATACTTCCGCCACTCAGCATGTTCATCCATCCTTCAGACTGGTTCATCACAAAGCTCCTTTTCTTTCGACAGCACAGCCCCCGGTTCATTTTTCACCAGCAGGATCGAACATGGCATTCTGCGGATCAAGGCATCGTTTTCTCCCCCGAAAAGTGCATGCTCAAGAAATCCTTCTTCCTGAGCAAGCATTACAATCAGGTCTATACTCTTTTCCCCGACTACCTTGACAATCTCATCGACCGAATCGCGATCACTGATCAGCTCATTTATCGGAAATCCAACCTGAATCTCTCTCTTTATGATGCTGGCCAGCTGTTCTTTTCCCTCCTGGAGAGAGTTAAAGTAATTTATATACTCTTCTTCGGGAAATACTCCCGGTGCATTCACGGCCATCATTTCGACAGGATTGGAAACAAAATGCAGTACCGTAAGTTTCGCATTGAACATGCGAGCGAGAGAGATCCCGTAGTGAAGGGCATTTTGACTGAATGGGATCATTCTGCTGACAACAAGAATCTGTTTTATATTTTCCATTTTTTACCTCAATTAGTTTGTATTTATTCAGCGTTTCAAGCCGCCGTTGGTGGCCATGTATCAAAAAGTAACTTACCGGTAGTTATTCATGAGATAGAGATAGAGATAGAGATAAAAAATGGTCTTTCTGCTTTTTCTATTTCTATTTCTCTTTCTCTATCTCTTTCTTTCAGCTATTCAGCGTTTCAAGCCGCCGTTGGGGCTGACAATTGTTATTATTTTCCTGAATCGCAACTAACATGCCAGAGAATTCAGGTGGGTTCTGAAAGTTCAAGAGTCTGATAACGTTGAAGAAAATGAAAGAAGACTATAAATGTGAAGGGAATGCCGTCAGCTTTATCTGTCGCATTTAACATAACCACAGTATATGACGGGGGTGAATCTGCATGCCAGTCAGACTTCAACTTGTGTCATATCCTTCGCCACAAACCGGCTACAGATAAAGCAGAAGATACCGGCAACAACCATTGCAAGCGGGGTAATCATAAGTGCGCTCTGCAACCCCCACTGATCGGACAGCCAGCCGAGAATTGAGGGTGAGATCGCGTCTCCAAGTGCATGGATGAAGAATATATTGACCGCAAAGGCCATGGCATGGATAGTCGGGCTGGTGACATTGAGGATAACGGTATTGAGCGGCCCGGTGTTAAGAAAGAGAAAGAATTCGGCGATAAAAATGGCTAAAATGCAGGATGTCACGCTTGGTGCAAGGATCGCCCAGACGGCAAAAGGGGTGCCGAGCAGGAATCCCCAGCCGGAGAGCAGCAGATACCCTTTCCGGCTCTTTTTTTGCCAGCGATCACCCAGAAAACCACCGGCAACTGTTCCCAGAATCCCGGCCAACACTGTAGTTGCACCGAACAGTGTATTCGCCTTTGCAACGTCAAGGGAGTGGACACGGTGCAGGAAAGAGGGGAGCCACTGGGCAAGCCCGCCGATGGAAAAGGTCATGGCTGCCATGGCAAGCGTGTTGTAAACAAAGGAGCGGTTTTTAAACAGGGAGTAGTATCCTGACTTTGAGCTGTTCCCGGCTTTTTTCAGAACAGTGGGTGTCTCATCTCCGCCTCTTGGCGGGGTGCGCAACAGGGCGACAGGGAGCGCCAGCAACAGCCCCGGTAAACCGACCATCAGAAAGGCGGCCTGCCAGCCGTATTTTTGTCCCAGTACCCCCCCCAGAAGATATCCCAGGGCGCTGCCAACTGGAATCGCCACATAGAACCAGGAAAGGATCCGACCGCGCTGCTCTTTGGGAAAGTAGTCGGCCACAAGGCCGGGCGATACCGTGCCGAAACTGGCTTCACCAATCCCGACAGTTGCACGGGCTGCCAGCAGTGTTTTGTAGCCGCTGGCAAACCCTGCCAGGGTTGTTGCCAGACTCCAGACAACAAGACCTCCGGAAGCAAGGTGCGTTCTGCTGAAGCGATCTCCGAGCCACCCGAAAAACGGTGCCAAAATCAGGTAGGTAAGCATGAACGCGCTACCGAGAAACCCCAGTTCCGTATCAGACAGACTCAGATCAATCTTGATCAGCGGAAATACCGCGAAGAGAACCTGCCGGTCGATGTAGTTCAGTAGGTTCACGGTCAGAAGGAGACCCAGAGCATAGCGGCGGTAATTAATCGAGATTGGATTGGTCTTCATGAAATGTGTCCTTTGAGCGCTTGAGATAGAGATGGAGATAGAGAAATAGATAGAGATAGAGATAAAAAAAGGCCTTTCTGCTTTTTCTATTTCTCTTCCTCTATCTCTTTCTTTCAGCTATTCAGCGCTTCAAGCCGCCGTTGGTGCCCTTTATCATAGAGTCACATTACGGTAGTTACTCAAGAGGCGTTAGTTACTAATTGTTCTATCGCAAATAACGCGCCAGAGATGGTCTGTGGATCATGAAATGTAATAGCCTGATAGTACGGGGGAAAATGGCAAGAGTGCCAGCAGGGTTGGGGAGAAGCAGGTAGCCGAATCCGTCACGTTTAACATTACTGCCATATATGACAGATCATGTTAACACTCCGGCAACTGTTGATCGCCGCGAAAATGGCGATTGACTTAAATGTGGGAATAGGGTACTAACTCTGCATAATCTTAGAGGATTTTGAATTTCGTTTTGATAATGTTTTTTTATGACGATAAAAAACACCATCTGCCGCACATTCATGCATCATATGGCGATGACGACGCAATATATGCCATCGACGAAGGTGAACTGCTGGAAGGCAAATTCCCACGCAACAAACAGAAATTGGTGCAGGCATGGATTGAAATTCACAAAGAAGATTTAATGACCGACTGGCGGCTTGCAGTCAGCGGGCAGAATCCTTTACCGATCAAACCATTGGAGTGATTATGAACAAGGTGATTTCAGTAAAACCGTTGGAAGATAAAAAAGTTGCCGTTGTTTTAGCGGACGGCAAATCAGGTGTTTTCGACGTTGCTCCATATATCAAGAGCAGCTTCTTTCAACATCTGAATGATGAAAGCTATTTCAAACAGGTGAGTCTGTTTTTTACCGGTATCGGTTGGCCCGAAGGTCAGGATCTCGGACCGGACACCATTGCAGCTGAATTGCAGCCTTGATCTGTCACGAGCAGGGAAACCTAGGCGGGACGCTGTTAGGAAACCTAGGCGGTGTTATATATTTTTCTATTGAGAGGTTTGGAACTGTCCAGAGAGGTCTTTGTAGCTACCTTGCGTCTTTCACTGAAATAATCTGTTTCAATTTTCTGTCGAATGTTTCAACCTGCACGCCCTCCATTCTGCTGTAACCGCATAGCAGGGCATCTACGAAATCCAAACCCTTGTCTGAATAGAGATCAAGAGCATCTTTCAATACCGGTTTGTTGTTCGTGGTCAGATTCGGGAGTAAGATGAATTGCGCCAATACCGTGGAAATTTCCTGACGGGGAACTTTGTATATCCCCTGCATAACATAGACAACCTCCGCCATGACTTCGAAGGGAACATGCACTTGCCCCTGTTCGAGTATTATTGCCGCCTTTTCGGCAAACTGCGGATCATCATCCAGCAGATAGCGAAGAATCACATTGGCATCAACGAAGCGCATGTTTTTCCTTCATTGCCTGAGCAAAGGCTCCGGTTTCACGTTCCCTAAGTTCAGTGGCGGCATACTGCTTAAATGCACCCCTAAGGGGCACGGTATCACCCGCAATTGCCACTTTATGCTGTTTTGCCGTAGGCTGGTCAGTAAAAGAATGCTTGAGATGCCGGACTATTCTCTCAAGAAGCTTCAATTGATCAGTAGGTGGAAGCGCCTCTATCTTATGTTCAATCTCTGTGAGGGTGGCTGCTTTAGACATGGCTGACTCCTTTATTGCCTTGTGTCTAACTGCTTGAATCCATGGTGTTGATGTAACAGGTTATTATTCTATACCACACAAAAAGCCACCCGTCAGCACAAAGCTGGGAATTCGGGGGGAATTCGGGGGACAGTTTATTTGGAATTCGGGGGACAGTTTATTTAATTCAAAAGCCGGCCAATTGGTCGCCTTTGAGGTGGCCGGGCTTAGTGAGACAGCCTGAAGGGTGAAATAAGCAATGCCCCTTGGTTGTTGTGGTTTTCTGGTTTCAGGCTACCAGTTTCAGTTTTTCAAGTCCTTGGAAATAA
>JANNRW010000109.1:0-45332 GCA_031401815.1 Geobacteraceae bacterium
AAGTGCTGGCTGCCCTGCGCCAGGGGAAGAGTATTACAGAAGCGACCATTCATCTGGAAAAAGATGAAAATGCCTGGAAGCTTACACTTAAAGGGGAGTTGTTCCACTTTGGCTCATTCAAGTCCCCTTCGGTCCAGGTGGAAAAGGACAACAGCGTTGATAAATCAGCCGAGCAGGAAGCTGTCTTTTTTGAACGGATGCATCTGCTGGAAACCGGCCTGCAACTTTTTGACTCGCTGTACGCGGGATTTCTTGAGCTGAGAGTCGCAGATGCCTGGCCTGTAACAGAGCAGGCAATAGCCGCATGGCTGAATGAGGACAAATAATTCCGAGGAAATATCGAATGACTACACCCGCACTCTCTTTTGTCGCCAAATCCGGTACTGGCAAGACAACTCTTCTGGAAAAACTGATTACCGCACTAAAGGAGAGAGGATACCGTGTCGGCATAATCAAGCATGACGCCCACCATTTTGACATTGATCATCCTGGTAAGGACAGTTATCGTCTCACTGCCGCCGGAGCCGACACCATGCTGATCTCTTCACCGGAAAAACTCGCAATGGTGCGAAAACATGCAGCTTCGCCATCTCCGGAAGAGCTCATTGCTGATTACTTCAGCGACGTTGATATAGTGCTTACCGAAGGTTTCAAGATGAGTGGGTTGCCGAAAATAGAGGTCCATCGAAAAGAGAGGAGCAGTACTCTGCTCTGCCGTGGTGAAACAGATGATCCGACTCTGATTGCTGTTGCCAGTGATGAGCCGCTTGACCTGGATCTGCCAATACTTGACCTGAACAGTGTCAGGGATATTGCTGATTTTGTCGAGAAAAGGTTTTTGCTAGGAGGTGCACCCTGATTCAGGCTCTTTTACAAAAAGATAGAGCAGCATGGTAACAGCCAGACCAATGATCGGGAACAGAAAAGCTGCGTGGAACCCTTCAGGGGTCATGCCTCCCCCCCCCTTGCCAGACTCTTCGATAATTATTCCCATGAGATGCTGTGTTACCGCAGCCCCCATCAGAACAAAGAAATTGAGTGATGTAAGAGCTGTGCCTACAATGTTTACGCTAAACAGGTTCCTGACTATCGGGTAGATCATTACCCCTGAAGATACTGCCAGGCCGAGTACGAAAAACCATAGCACTAGCATGGATACGGAGAGGGACTCACCCCACCCCAGAAATCCGCTCATCAGGATGAAAACAGCACACTGCCCTGCCAGAAGCGCCTTTTTGTAGGATTTGAAAACCTTGCGGGCAACTGAATCAACCATAAGACTGCCGCAGATAAACCCGATAGAGGTGTACATCAGCATCTGTCCGGTATCATTACGGGACAGCTTGAGAATCTCCATCAGATATGGCCCCCCCCAGAGCGCCTGCACAGCCAGATAGCAACCGTACCAGAAAAAGGAGAGCGCCCCAAGAAACAGAAAATCACGCTTGCCGAATATCTCTTTCCACGATGCAATAACTCCGGCCCCTGGCAGACTCCGGCTCTCGTCAGAACTGTTTTCTGTTACTGCTGCCTGAGACGGCCTGTCCTTTACCATCACAAAAACCAGCAACGTCACCACCCCTTGCAGAATTGCCATTACTATAAAAGAGTTGCGCCAGCCCCAGACACCTACCGCAAGTGCAAGGGGAACTGTTCCGATAAGATTCCCCAGGTTACCGACCGCAACCATGAGCCCCGAAACCTTGCCAAACTCCTGCCTGGTGAACCAGTAGCTGAAAATGGTGAAAGTAGCCATGAGCACCGATGCTGTCCCGATGCCTATCAGTATTCTGGCGACCATGGCCATGGCAAAACCGTTGGAAAGGGCGAACATGACCCCCCCGATTGTTGTCAGGATGCCGCTGCCACTGATCACCTTGCGTCCGCCATACCTGTCTATAAGTGGCCCCAGTGGAATTTGCGCAACTGCGTAGACATAAAAGAGGATGCCGGAAAGCTTGCCCAGATCAGCCGGGCTGAGAGAGAGTTCGCGGGAGATGTCCCCGGCAACCACCGCCAGAGAGACCCGGTAAAAATAGACAAGAATATAGATAAGTGAAAGAACACCAAAAATAATCCAGCGTTTACCTGCGCTTGTCAGCTTCGGGGGCATCACTGCCTGAACTCGTAGACCACAAAACCCTGACTCTCTCTCGCTGTGTAACTGAGCCTGTAAAAGAGCCCTGGCATCACCTCTTCAGGAGCGGAAAAAATCTGAAGACCATCAGCCCTGTAATCTATCAGCGGAGAGAGAAGTTTCCCCAGTTGCGGGCGCAACATGATCTGCTGACCATCGACGACAAGGAAGCGCACATTCTTCTCCCTGGCGGTCTGAAGTATGGCCTGAAGGTCGGTCTGAGGAATATCCACCCAGCTGAACCCTGAATAAAAGGCGATTCTGCCTGAACGGGTCATGATGACTGAATCAGGTGGAAGCAGCCCCCCCAGTATTTTCCCCATCTGTTTCTGGTCGTACCTCCCCTGATCCATTTTCAGCCGGTAAGGCTGGGGCGCAGTGCGGGGAACCCTGTTATAGACCGTATTGGCCAGATACCCGAAGATGACAAGTCCGGTCAGCCAGAAGAGACTATTCTGCTTCGACCGGCCAGAGAATCTGTTCAAGAGAAACGTTTCTGTAGTTATCAGGCCATGGCCGCAAAGCACGAACAGGAAGGGGAGATAGGGGGCAATGTAGGCGCTGCTGACTATAAATATGCAGATCAGCACAATTACAGGAGATAACGCTCCGATTATGTAAGCTCTTACCGTTAACCCCGTCCCCTCTTTTTGCCTTGAGACAATTCCGATACCGGCGAAAACAAGAAGAAGGTCTGGTAGTATGGCTACAAGTTCGGCAAAGTTGCTCTTCATTGTATAGGGGAGATAACCGGGGTATCTTCTTATGATCTCCAGAAGACCGATCCGGGTGAATGCCGGATCCCTGTTAAGATCTGTTTTCCCCAGATAATAACCGAGACAGTCTGTCAGGGTGACAACGCTTTTGCCCGCCAGTGTCCAGATCCCCATGATCTCGTGTACCATTCGGATATATGGAAAAATCAGGACTGAAAAGAGAGCAAAGGCAATCAGAACAGGCTTCAGACGTGCAAGGGAGCGTTCCTGGTAATAGCTGGCTACTGCGAGAAAAGAGCAGACCGCAAGCATCGATATGAATGCTTCCTGCCTGGTCAGATAGGCTGCCGCAAAAGACAGACCGCTGAGAATGGCTGTCAGATTCCTTCCGCTTCTGTAGGCAGACCAGAGGAGGTAGAGTCCAGTTGTCAGGAGTGTGAAGTAGGTAGAAAAGGCAAGGACATTACTGCTATGAGCTACAAACTCGGGCCAGACCAGGGTTATGGCAGCTCCGACATAGCCTGCCCCAGGGCTGAAAAGCTCTTTGCCGAGAAGAAATACCGGCACTACCAGCAGGCTGCCTGCAATCATTGAAACCACTACTCCGGCAGTTTCAAGATCCTTTGTAAAGAAATTCGCCAGAGCGATCAGAAAAGGGTAGAAAGGTGGATAATGAATCGACCCCTTGACTGTCCAGGTGGACAGGATCTCCCTGGAGATATTGATATAGCTGGGGCCGTCCGCAGCAATTACCTGATAAACAGGTATACAGAGATAACGAAAAAGGGCTCCGGCGAGCACAAATAGCAGGAGTATCGCTGCTTCACTGGTAAATATTCGAATAAGGCACTTCCTGAAGCTGAAAGAGGTCGGCTCCTGTATTTCAGATGCAATCATATTATTCACTCACCATGAACCTTCTGTAGGTAATAGTCGTAACTCCCTTCATAAACCCGCATCTCACCATGATCTATCTCCATGACCCGGTCTACCAGCGAGCGGAGGAAATGGCGGTCATGACTGACGAGAACAACAGTGCCGACAAAGTTTTTCAGGGCATCAAGAAGTATCTCCCGTGATCGGATATCAAGGTGGTTGGTCGGCTCGTCAAGCACCAGAAAATTCACCGGCCTGGCCAGAAGTGTTGCAAGCACTACCCGGCTCTTCTCCCCTCCGGAAAGGTTTTCGATACGTTTTTCAACAGCATCTCCCTGAAAGAGAAAAGAGCCGAGCAGATTGCGAATTACACCGATTGTCGCCAGCGGCATCGCCTCCTGAACAGTTTCAAAAACTGTTTTTTTCGGGTCGAGAACCTCCATGGCATGCTGGCTGAAATAGCCGAGCTCCACATTGGCACCAAGGTTGATGCTCCCGCTGCTTGCCCCGGTCTGACCGGCCAGAACTTTCAGAAAGGTAGATTTCCCCGCCCCGTTCACCCCGACTACAGCTATTTTGCTAAGTCGCCGGATTACCCCGGTAACACCGCTGAACACCGGAAGCAGCTTGCCATCAGGGTTGTGCCAGCTTTTTGCCAGCTCATTCATCACCACAACATCTTCACCGCTTCTGGGGGGGTTGCTGAACTCAAAACGGACTGTCCGCTCTTCAGCAGGGATCTCGATCCGGTCAATCTTGTCGATCTTCTTTACCCTTGACTGCACCTGGGCTGCATGAGATGCGCGAGCTGCAAAACGGGCTATAAAATCCTCTTCCTTGGCCAGCATCTCCTGCTGTCGTTTGTGACTGGCCAACAGCTGTTCGCGGCGAATCTCCCGCTCACGTTCGTAGAAGTCATAGTTGCCGCTGTATGTAGTAACGGTTTTATTTGCTACCTCGATGATGCGGGTTACGATCCGGTTCATGAAGTCGCGATCATGACTGGTCATAAGCAGAGCGCCGTCGAATTCGTTCGCCAGCCACTCCTCAAGCCAGATGATTGACTCAACATCAAGATGATTGGTCGGCTCGTCAAGGAGCAGAACATCCGGTTTCAGGGTCAGAAGTCTGGCCAGGGCAATTCGCATCTTCCAGCCGCCACTGAACGATTCAACCGGATGGCCGAAACGATCCGGCCCTATCCCGAGACCTGTCAACACTGTCTGGGCACGGGTGTCAAGGTCGTACCCCCCCCGGTGTTCAAACTCTTCCATTGCTTCGCCATAGCGCTCCAGAAGATCAGCCATGGCATCCTCTGCCAGAGATTCCCCCATGGCCGCTTCCATACTCTTCAGTTCGGCGGCAAGCCTCACTGTCTCAGCCGAACCTGCCATAACCTCTTCGAGTGCCGAACGCCCGGCCATATCGCCCACGTCCTGAGAAAAATAGCCGATAGTAGTTTTTCTGGCGCAGGTTATCTCGCCGGAATCAGGCTCTTCTTCACCGGTAATCAGCCTGAAGACAGAGGTCTTGCCGGCACCGTTAGGGCCTACCAGACCAGCCCTGGAACCGGGCAGGATCTGAAAACTGATTTCACGGAAAAGGAGCTGGGAGCCGTACTGTTTTGTGATATTTGAGAGATGAATCATTTCAGGTCAAGCTCTGAAGCGGCTTTCAGTGCCGGCTTTCAGCCGGTCAATGTTTTCCCGGTGTTTCCAGATTACAAGCGCAACAATCGCCACTGTCATTGAGATCAGCTCTGGTTTGTGATTAGTGAAGGCAACGATAACCCCAAGAGAGATGGCGGCAATGATAGAGCCCAGCGAAATGTAGCGCCATCTCCAGACAACAGCGACAAAGACAAGCAGCGCCCCCAGAACCGCCACTGGCGACACCCCCAGAAAAACCCCAAGCGCTGTAGCTACCCCTTTTCCCCCTTTAAAACCAAGGAAAACTGTGAAAACATGGCCAAGGAAAGCAGAGAGGCCAACAGCGGCAATCCAGATGTCAGGCAGATTCAAATATTTTGCTGCCAACACCGGGACTAACCCCTTGAGACAGTCTCCGGCAAGAGTCAGAACACCAACAGAACGTCCCAATGTACGGTAAACATTGGTAGCACCGATGTTGCCGCTGCCCGCATTACGAATATCCACCCCGAACGCTTTGGCAAGCAGCAGCCCGGTGGGGATGGAGCCAAGGAGATAAGCGGCTAGTATGAAAATGATTTCTCTGGTCATGTTCTCTTCGTGAAATAATATTGCTTCAGGTCAATAACTCAACTTTCGCAGTTGCTCAAAAAGTTCCCTCCCCCCTGACGGGGGAGGGTTAGAGAGGGGGGGAAGATGCCATGATATCAGCATGTTGCAACTTCACCCACCCCCTAACCCCCTCCCGTCAAGGGAGGGGGGATTTTATCGGACACTTGATCTATATTCTTTGCAAATCCAGTGTTTAACGGCATTCATCCGGTATTTATTACTGCGAAAGTTGAGTCAATAATGGCAGTAGTTGCGGGATACTACACGATTAACCGGGAATGTGCAAGAAGAGGGGAAACGGAGGACTTGAGGGTCAGAGGGTCAGAGGGTCAGAGGGTCGGAGGTTCGGCCGACCCTCCAGTCTTCCGACCTTCCGACCTTCCAGTCTTCCGACCCTCGGTTCAAGGAGTGGTTGACTCTTTAGCAATTGCTGCGGCAAGCTGCGCGTTGATTTCAATTTTCGCCCTGGCACGCTCGGTCGCAAGCCAGGTTTCCACTACCTGCTGCTGCTTGATTCCCATGATACGTTTCATCAAATCTGGTTTCACCCGCTCAAAATCTGCTTCAGATGATGGCTTTCGTTCTTTCAGACGTACAGCATACCACTGATTATTAGCCCCATATATTTTCTTGGCCACCTCAACACCCGGAGCAAACAAGAAAGCCTCCTCCATCAGTTCTGGCAACTCCCCGATTCCCGGTATCCTGCCATTGAGATTGTAATTGAATGCATCTGTTTCGCGAAGTTGCGGCACAGGAAATCCCTGAGAGAGCTTCAACAGAGCCTCTTCAGCTTTTTTTCTGGCATGAATGGCCGATTTTTCAGACCTGAGCCTCTCTTCAATCTTAGCTCTCACAGTTGAAAGCAGAGCGGGCGAAGAGGGCTCTCTCCCTGAAACTTGCACAAGATAGACTGCATTGGTAGCTTCAAAAGGGCCGCCAATTTCACCATTTTTCAGAGAAAAGAGCTTATTGATGAAATCTTTTTCTCCGATAAATTCCTGCGGTGGAGCCTCGGCAGCAAACATCCGGCTCTTTTTCAGAGGTATCCCCAGAGTATCTGAAACAGGCTTCAGGCCGGTTTTTCCGCTGTTTTTGTAACGTGCATCAGCAGCTTTTTCGAGTAATCCCTTCATGCTTTTCTCTTTTATCAGATCTTTGATAACCCGGCTTTTTACCTGTTGCAGAGGGGGTGGATTTTCTCCTTTTACCTGATAGCGCTTGAAGTTACTGTTATAGAACCCTTCAATCTCTTGCTGACTGAAAGAAACAGGCGTTTTTTCCGGAACCTGTCCAAGGCGAATGTACGAAATAGCAATTTTCTCCGGCAACATGAACAGCTTTCTGCTCTTTTCATAGTAATCGGCAATCTCTGCTTCAGTAACCTTTATATCCTTCCTGACATTTTCCGGGGTTACTGCAAAATATGACAATACAAGCTGATCCCGCTCCTTATGGTAGAGATTTTTCATCTCCTGATCAGTCACCTGAACAGGAGCGGTCAAGGCCAGATGCGCCTTTCGGGCAAGCAGCTCTTTTTTCTGCCCATTTTCAAACTGTTTTGGAGTCTGGTTGTTTCGAGCCAGTACCTGCCTGTATAGTTCCAGATCAAATTCACCATTTTTTCTGAAAACCGGTTGCGCCTCAACAGCCTGTATCACCTCTTCGTTCGAAACCTTCAACCCCTGGCGTTCTGACGAGCCATAGAGCAATTCGCTGTTAATCAACGCATCAAGAGTTGCTTTGCGTATAGCCAGTTTCCTCTCCAGTTCAGGAGTAAATGCTGCTCCAAATCTGGCCTTGCTGAGCTCCAGATTTTTGCTATAGCTATTGTTGAACGTCGCCATACTGATCTCTTTACCATCAACCATTGCAGCAGAGGTTAGCGATCCGGATTTGCCGCTACCGACATTCCCCCACATCACGAACATCCCGGCAAAAAAAATCAGCCCCCCCACAAGCGAAATCATCTTGCCAATCCCCTTCTCCTTGTTGTTTCTGAAGAATTCGATCGGATTAACCGCTAATGTACCCTTGGCGTCAGACTCTATTCCTGTTTTGTCTGCACTGCTCTTTTTTACTAACAGGTGCCCCTGCTCCTTGCGCAGAGTGTTCAAAATGCCATCTGCTTCATTGAAATCCGGCTCAATCTGAAGCGCTCTGGCATAACACTCTTCAGCTTCTGATTCCCGCCGCAGGTTTTTAAGGGTATTGCCAAGAACAAAAAAAGCCTCTGCATAATCAGGCTTCAGTTCAAGCGCCCGGCGACAACTTGCTTCAGCCTTGAAAAGCTGGCCTGTCAACTGAAGGGTATTACCAAGGTTTTTATGTGACTCGGCATCCATTGGGAGCAGTTCAACAGCCTTCCGGAACGGCTCAAGCGCACCATTGGCGAGTCCTTGCGCCATGAGAGCCACTCCGAGAACCTTCCAGCCGAATCCGTGCTCCGGCAGCCGCTCTGTAAGCCTGCGCGCAGAGTTTTCCGCCTCGCTGTAGCGCTTCTCGTTAAAAAGTGCCACCAGTTCGTTTATTTCATCAAGAGCCGGATTTGCCAGCTGCTCATCAAGCGTATCCGCTGATTCACCGGCAAGCCCTCGCGCTCGGCCTTCTGTAAGCAGTTGCCGCGCGAGGTCATATTTACCTGTTTTTATCAGCGCATCGATATAACTCAGCCAGTGCTGAGCAACAAGAGGATCAGCTTCAAGCGCTGTCTTGAAAAATTGCACCCCGGCAGCAAGCTGTTCACTCTGCACTGCCAGTGTGCCCAGATTATGATTGGCAACAGAGTGATTAGGATCTGACTCAAGAATGGAGCAATAGATCTGTTCAGCCTCTTGCAACCGACCCTCTTTGTGGAGGCTTATTGCCTGCTGAATTGCTTGTTCCGGCGTTATGGCCGATTCCTGCATATCCGGTATTGACATTACTTGACGGCCTCCAGATTCAGACTCATCAAAGTACCATGCTCCTTGTCCAAATGAGGGATATATGCTTGCGAGTAGTCATCAATATCAGCATGTTCCGTCAAACGCCAATCCCATCTCCGCACTTCGGAAAATCCGAGTGAAAGAAGTTCCCTTGCCATGAATGGTTCGTCAAAAATCATCTTGTGAAAATCGTACTCATTTCTCTGCCCTCCACTGACAAGGCCGATCAGACCTGTCAACCCATCCTTCAGACCCTCTTCGTAGTATATTTTGGCGCAAGCGGCAAAATCCGGCACAGCAAGCCGGAGGATCCCTCCGGGAGCCAAAACCCGATACCATTCACGCAGCACATCATGCATCTCGAATCGTCCGAAATGCTCCAGAACATGGGAAGCGTAAATCAACTCCACGCTGCAATCCGGATAGGGCAGTTCGCAAACCGATCCCTGATGATGGATATGATCACCTGCTATTACATCGACATGAATGAATCCGGGGATAAATTTGGAGCCGCAACCAAGGTGGAGCTTAAGCGGCTTATGTTCTGTCATTACGACTCTCCTTCGTCAACGATCACGAAATCCCGGCCAGACCTGTTCACCTGATACAATACTAAGTGGCGGTACATCCTTTCTGACTATCGAACCTGCGCCTATAACAGATCCTTTCCCTATCCTGACCCCCGGAAGGAGTATTACACCCATCCCGAGCCAGACATCATCCTCTAATACAATCGGCAAGGCTTCAGGTTTCTGATGACGCATCGGTATATCCCGGCTAGCCATTCCGTGATTTACCCCGCAGATCATGGAGCCGGCTCCAATCATGCAATAATTCCCGATTTCAACTCCAGCCCTCGGTTCATAGATATGAACCCCGGGGCCAAAGGAGACTTCAGCTCCGGTCTTCAGCCAGCCGATGTCTATACGGATGCTGCTGTGAGGATACATGATATTGTTAATACCCAATTCAAGCCAGGCATCAGCCCCGACATAAATAACAGAGCAGGGCTCCATTATCAGGGTTTCCGGAATTTCTGCACGCCCCAAAACATCAATTACAGCACTTTTATGTATCCCCTTTGCTATCATGATTGCTCCATTGATCCCGAAAAAAGCTTTTTCAGGTTTTATTATCACTCAGATCCAGCTGCGCCGGAGGTAATCCGTCACACCAGCGTTGCCACATCATGCGCAAGGCACGCTCCAGCCCCCTTGCAATCAACTCTGGCTGACCCATTGCAGACTCGCTGAATCGCTCACGCAAGCCAGACCGGATCCGGGCAAGCGCTTCAAGATCATTCGCCCAATTCTCCCCTTTTCGAACAAAATCTTCTGCATTTTTCGCGACAAATCCCTCCAGCCCGAGGTGACTAAGTAATGTTGCCCCCTGCCTGCTGGCCGGAGTATTTCCGGCAATGGTCAGCGTCGGAACACCCATCCAGATTGCGTGGCAGGTTGTAGTCCCCCCATTGTACGGAAATGTATCAAGACAAATATCCACTTGATGATGCAGTGCAAGGTACTCTGCAATGCTGCAACGTGGCTTGAAACTCAGGCGTTCTCGCTTGATCCCTTCCTGTGAAAACCAGTAAATCAACGTATCGTATCCATCCTGTGGTATTGAGCCAAGTACTATTCCGGAGTCAGGTAAAGCACGAAGAAGTTGCGCCCATTGGACAATTACCGAGTGACTCAGTTTATTCTGACGGTTGAAACTGCCAAACGTAATATAGCCATTGTTGATACCTGGCAGTTCATTAACCGAAGGTGCCTCCTTATAGGGGGTAAATGGTGCAGAAGCAGGCAAAAACAGAACCTTTTCCGTGAACTGCGCCCAAAATCCCTTGTCCGGTAAAAAATAACGGTCAGCAAGATAATAGTCCATGGCTTTAAGCCCTGTAGTCGCAGGAAAGCCCATCCAGCTGGCTTGCACTGGTGCCGGTTTTCTGGCAAAGGTCAATAGACGATTCTTGGAAGTATGTCCAGAGAGGTCAATAAGTATGTCTATGCTATCGGCACGGATTTTTTCATCAAGAGCCGCATCGCTCAAGCCTGCGACAAGATGCCACTGTGCAAAATATCCGCGCAAGCGCTCTGTTACAATGTCTTCGATGACATTATTGCAATAGGCATGCAGAGACAGCTGTGGATAGCCTGACAAATGGACAAGCACTGGTTCGATAAAGTAAGCCAGAGCATGGTCGCGAAAATCTCCTGAAACAAACCCAATCCGCAAAGAGCGGTCAGGATTTCGTGAATTGGTGTGCTGCTGATAATTGGCAAGAAAGGGGGGTTCAAACTGTTCGCCAAATTCGGAGTAATTGGAAAACAGTCTCTCCGGATCCACTTCCTTGTTGTGAATAAGGCAATATAGCAGATTGCTGTACGCTACTGCATAATCCGGCTTGAGCTCCAGTGCCTGGCGGAAACAGGTTTCTGCTTCCTCCGGGCGTGCCATATCTATGAGAGTGTTGCCCAGATTACTATACGCTTCTGCATAATCCGGCTTGATTTCAAGGGCTCTGCGGTAACTCTCTTCCGCTATTTTCAGTCGATCCATTTCATAGTAAGTTGCGCCCAGATTACTGTACGCCTGTGCATAATCCGGTTTAAGCTGAATCGCACGAAGGAAGCTGGCCTCTGCCTCTTCAAGGCGGTAAAGCCCCTTAAGGGTGTTACCCAGATTGTTATGTGCCTCCGGGTAATCAGGCTTGATCTCCAGTGCTCTGCGGCAACTCTCTTCCGCTATTTTCAGCCTACCCATCTCACAATATGTTGCGCCCAGATTACTGTACGCCTGTGCATAATCCGGTTTAAGCTGAAGCGCACGAAGGAAGCTGGCTTCTGCCTCTTCAAGCCGGTAAAGCCCCTTAAGGGTGTTACCCAGATTGTTATCTGCCTCCGGGTAATCAGGCTTGACATCAAGAGCTCTTCGAAAATACGCTTCTGCTTCATCCAGGCGACCCTGACCAAATAAATTATTGCCCAGATTGCTAAGTGCTTCAGCAAAATCCGGTTTCAGCTCAAGCGCCCGGCGGCAACTGGCTTCCGCCTCAGGCAGACGGCCAAGATCATTGAGAGTATCGGCCAGATTGCTATGCGCTCCGGCATCCTCCGGCAGAAGCAATACTGCTCTCTGCATAGGTTCCAGAGCATCCTCGCTCCGTCCCTGCGACTTGAAAACCGCACCAAGAACCTTCCAGCCAAAACCATGCTCCGAAAAGCGCCCAGTCAGATCAAGTGCAAGAGTCTCTGCCTCGCTGAAACGCCCTGACTCAAACAGAGTCACCACCTCCCTGATTTCATCCGGTGACGGCTCAGTCAGGTGTAAATCCTGATCCTCTGTTACTTCGCCAGCAACTCCTTTCTGGTACTCTTCTGCACGCTCCCGCCAATGATCAAACATTGCTTCAAAGGCACCTTTGAGTGTCTGCGCCAAACCCTTTCCATCACAAAGTTGACTTTGAGCCATAAGCTCTCTTTGTAGTGGCCTAAGTATTGCGCGCCCGTTTATATCCCTTGCAAGCAGAGCGACTTTGGCTACGTATTCATCTTCGTCCCTGGCTACCCATTCAGGTTTTCCGAGAGCCTTCAGAATCGTGCTTGTCATTCTGCCGCCCATCCAGTCACCTTCTATCGCCACCATGGGAACGCCCATCCAGAGCGCATCGAATGCTGTTGTTTCACTATTGAGCGGCACAGGATCAAGAGCAATGTCCAGCCGGTCGTACAGAGTCATATGCGCATGCCAGTCAGGTACACGGGCAATGAACTCGACACGCTCGTCTGCAATGCCGTGATGTCGAAGTTCGCGATAAATTCGTTGCTGGACAGAGAGGTCAGCGGCTTTTTTATCCTTCAATAGCAGTTTTGAACCGGGAATTGCATTCATCGCCCTGGCCCAAAGAGAGAGTGTCGCTTCGCGCACTTTAGCCAGGTTGTTGAATGAGCCGAGCCAGATCGTGCCGTCTTTACCTGGCTGCCAATTGCTGTTCGGCAGAGAAGTGTCACCACGATAAGCCAATCTCAAGCGTGGCAATCTCCATATCTTCTCGCGAAAATGTGTGTCGCAGAAAGGTGGCAGCAGCTCATTATCAGCAATAAACCAATCCATCTCTGTTAATCCCGTAGTTCCGTGATAACCGATGTAATGGCACTGAACCGGCGCTGCTCGATGTGCGAATATCCCCAGCCTGCATCCACTCATATGTGAGGTGGTATCGATCAGGACATCGATCCTGTCGGCACGGATCTGATTCGCAGCCACCAGGTCAGACAGCCCGAAAAGGGGTCTCAGCTCATCGGCAAGAGCCTTGATTCTCAAGGCGCGGGGCTCGAATCTCGGTGTAGTCGGGTACAGATATATTTTAAAGCTGGAGCGATCCATATTCTCAAGCAACGGTTCAAGAAACTCAGCCACAGCATGCTGACCTATCTCCGCAGAGACAAACCCAATCCTTAGTTTTCTCCCTTTTCCGGGCCTGCTCTCAAATGCGTCAATAGATAAAGCCCGGTTATGCGCAGCAGTACGTTCTGCTTCAGTCAGAACCGTCTTTTCCCACTTGACAGCCAGGTCGCGCTCTTCTTCGGGAGAGACTATCCGGGTGAATGCGTACAGGTAAAGCAGATTACTGTATGCCTCTGCCAAATCAGGTTTCAGCTCCAGCGCACGAAGGTAACAGGCTTTTGCCTCCTCAAGGCGATCAAGAGCCTTCAAGGTGTTACCCAGATTGCAATGCGCCTCGGCATAATCCGGATTTAGTTCAAGTGCACGAATAAAACTGGCTTCAGCCTCTGCCATACGCCCCATTTTATGGAGAGTGCCACCCAGATTGCTATGAACTAGCAGATAATCCGGATTTAGTTCCAGCGCACGACGGTAACATGCTTCTGCCTTTTCAAGGTGACCCAATTCATCAAGAGTAGCGCCCAGATTGCAGTGTGCATGAGCATAATCCGGCCTGAGCCGGAGCGCCTCGCGGAAAAAGCCTTCTGCCTCTGCGAGGCGACCCATCTCCTTAAGGGTGGTACCCAGATTGTAATCTGCCTCAGCGTAATCCGGATTAATCTCCAGTGCCCGGCGATAACTCTTTTCCGCCTCTTCCATCTTCCCCTGTTTTTTCAGAGAGTGTCCCAGATTGTTATATGCTTCCAGATAATCCGGTTTGAGCTCCAAAGCACGGCGGCAACTTGTTTCTGCCTCATAAGGGCGCTCCAGGTCATTAAGAACAACACTCAGGTTGCAATGAGCCTCTGCATCCTCCGGCAAGAGGAGTGCTGCTTTTTGCATAGGCACCAGAGACCCCCTGGTCTGTCCGAGTGATTTGAGGATTACCCCCAGACATTTCCAGCCGAAACCGTGTTCCGGGAAACGCTCAGTCAAGCTACGTGCCAGTGCTTCTGCTGCAACGTAATCTCCTTGACTAAACAGTGCCAGCAAGCGGCTGATTTCGTCTTCAAACGGAGCAGAGACCTTTTCAGCCAGCAATTCCTGCTTCTGGCTACATTCAAGGATCTTTTGATAATCACCCAGATCCAGATGCGCCGGAGGAAGGCCGTCACACCAGCGTTGCCACATAATGCGAAACCCGCGCGCCAGCCCCATGGCAATCAACTCAGGCCTGGCCAGGGCAGAGTTGCTGAATCGCTCCCGCAAGGCAGAGCGGATCAGGGCAAGCGCTTCAAGATCATTCGCCCAATTCAGCCCCTTTTGCAAAAAATCATCCGTATCCCTTGCTATAAATCCCTCCAGCCCGAGGTGACTAAGTAATGTTGCCCCCTGCCTGCTGGCCGGAGTATTTCCGGAAATGGTCAGCGTCGGAACACCCATCCAGATTGCGTGACAGGTTGTAGTCCCCCCATTGTATGGAAATGTATCAAGACAAATATCCACCTGATGATGCAGTGCAAGGTACTCTGCCATGCTGCAACGTGGCTTGAAACTCAGGCGTTCCGGTTCGATCCCTTCCTCTGAAAAAAGGTCGATCATTGCCGTATGACCATCTTGAGGTATTGAACCGAGAACTAATACGGATGAAGGCAAAAGCCGAAGAAGCTGAGCCCAGGAAGCAATGACTGAATGACTCAGCTTACTAGGACGATTGAAGCTGCCAAAAGTCAGATAGCCATTGCTTAAAGCAGGCAGAACATTCACCTCCGGAGCCTCTTCAGAAGGCATGAATGGCGCAGAAGCGGGCAGGGAGAGTATTTTTTCAGTGAACTGCCCCCAAAATCCTTCTTCCGGCAAAAAATATCGATCTGCCAGGTAATAATCCATCCCCTTAAGCCCTGTAGTTCCGGGATAACCCATCCAGCTGGCCTGTAGCGGTGCCGGTTTTCTGGCAAAGGTCAAGAGGCGGTTATTGGAAGTATGCCCTGAGAGGTCAATCAGGATATCTATACTGTCTGCGCGAATCATTTCATCAACCGCTGCATCGCTTGAACCAACAATGAAATGCCACTTCGTAAAATACCCGCTCATCCGTTTTGTTACAGTGTCTTCGATATAATGATTGTAATAGGCAAACAGGGAGAGCCCAGGACAGCCTGACAGATGGACAAGCACCGGTTCGATAAAAAAAGCCAGAGCATGATTGCGAAAATCACCGGAAACAAAACCTATCCGCAGTGTGCGGTCGGGATTTTTTGAATTGGTATGCACTGGATAATTGGCTCGAAAAGAGGCTTCAAACCGCTCGCCAAATCTGTAGTGTTCGTGAAACAGCATCGCTGCATCAACCGTAGAGTTGTGAGCCAGAGAAAATAGCAGATTGCTATGCGCACTGGCATAATCCGGATTTATCCTCAGTGCGCTGCGGTAACACTCTGCTGCTGCTTCCAGCTGCGTCAGATCTTGCAGAGTGTTTCCAAGATTGCTGAACGCTTCTGCGTAATCCGGCTTTAGCTCCAGTGCCTTGCGATAACTCGCCTCAGCCTCTACCAGGCGGTTCAAATCCTTGAGGGTGATACCCAGATTGTTGAACACCTCAGGGTAATCCGGCTTTATCTCCAGCGCCCGGCGATAACAGGCTTCTGCTTTCCCGAGATAGCCGAGTTTATAAAGGGTGTTGCCAAGATTGTTTTCGGCCTCGGCATAATCCGGCTTAATCTCCAGCGCCCGGAGATAACTGGCTTCTGCCTGGGTCAAACAGCCCAGATCACTCAAGATGCCGCCCAGATTGCAATGAGCCTCGGTATAATCCGGCTTTAGCTCCAGAGCCCGGCGATAACTGGCTTCTGCCTCTTTGAGACGCCCCATTTCATAAAGGGTGGCACCAAGATGGCAATGCGCCGGGGCATAATCAAATTTAAGTTCCAGTGCAGTACAGTAACAGGCTTCAGCCTCTTCAAGGCGCCTCTGATCCTTGAGGGTTTTGCCCAGGTTGCAATACCCTTCTGCGTAATCTGCTTTTATTGCCAGCGCCAGGCGGCAACTGGCTTCCGCTTCAGTCAGCCTGCCAAGCTCCGATAATACGCCCCCCAGATTGCTATGCGCTTCAGCGTAATCCGGCCTGAGTTCCAGTGCCTTGCGATAGCTGGCTTCTGCCTCTTCCGGACGCTCCTGATTCTTGAGACAGTTGCCAAGATTATTATATGCTTCCGCAAAACCCGTTTTCAGCTCAAGTGCCCGGCGGCAACTGGCTTCCGCTTCAGTCAGATGGCCAAGATCATTGAGAGTGTCACCCAGATTGCTATGCGCCGTTGCATCCTCCGGCAGAAGCAATACCGCTCTTTGCATCGGCTCCAGAGAGTCAATCGTGCGTCCCTGTGTTTTGAGCGTTGCACCGAGCACTTTCCAGCCAAAAGCATCTCCCGGATACAGCCTTGTGAAGTCTTGCGCCAGAATTTCCGCCTCGCTGTATCGCCCCTGATTGAACAGCAAAACAAGTTCGTTTATTTCATCCCCTGTTGGTGCCACTCTGCTTTTTCCCTCTGAAAAAAGTGCCCCTCTTTTGCCTGACATCGATTCAAAGGCATCTTCAAGCGCCCTGGCCATCCCTTTTGCGTCGCACAATTGACTTTGAGCCATAAGCTCTCTCTGTTCAAATCGCAGACTTCTGCGACCTTCGACATCTCTTGCAAGCGCTGTGACTCTGGCAACGTACTCCTCTTCGTTCCGGGTGACCCATTCAGGCTTTCCCAGCGCCTTCAGAATAGTGGCTGTCATTCTGCCGCCCATCCAGTTGCCTTCCATCGCAACCATGGGAACACCCATCCAGAGTGCATCGAATGCTGTCGTGCCGCTGTTTAGCGGTATAGAGTCAAGAGCTATATCCAGCCGGTCATACAGGGCCATATGCGCATGCCAGTCAGGAATTCTTACGGCAAATTCAATCCGTTCATCACTGATGCCATGACTCGCAAGTTCGCGTCGTATCCGTTGTTGCATTGAGCTGTCTTCAGCATTGCGCCCTTTCAGCAGCAGTTTTGATTCCGGAATGGCATTCATCGTTTTGGCCCAAAGGCGGAGAGTCTCTTCACGGACTTTGGCCAGATTGTTGAACGAGCCGAGCCATATGGTTCCATCTTGATCAGGTTGCCAGTTGCTGTCCGGAAGAGAGGTATCACCACGATAAGCAAGCCACAAACGGGGCAATCTCCATATCTTCTCGCTAAAATGCGTGTCGCAGAAGGGGGGCAGCAGCTCCTCATCTGCTATGAACCAATCCATTTCCGTTAACCCGGTGGTGCCGTGATACCCTATGTAATGGCATTGAACCGGCGCTGCTCGATGTGCGAAAATTCCCAGCCTGCATCCGCTCATATGTGAGGTGGTATCGATCAGAACATCGATCCTGTCGGCACGGATCTGATTCGCTGCCGCCAGGTCAGACAGCCCGAAAAGAGGTCTCAGTTCATCAGCAAGCGCCTTGATTCTCATGGCGCGTGATTCGAATCTCGGTGAAGTCGGGTACAGATATATTTGAAATCCGGAGCGATCAATATTCTCAAGTAATGGCTCAAGAAACTCAGCTACTGCATGCTGACCGATCTCGGCTGATACAAAACCAACCCTTAACTTTCCTCCTTTGAGCAGTCTGCTCTCAAATGCATCAGGTGATAAAGCCAGGTTACGTGCAGCAGTACGCTCTGTTTCACTGAGAACCGTCTTTTCCCACTTGATAGCCAGATCATGTTCTGCTTCCGGAGATATTTTCCGGGTAAATGCGTACAGATAAAGCAGATTACTATGCGCATCCGCCAAATCAGGCCTGAGTTCCAGCGCACGAAGGTAACCGGCTTCGGCCTCCTCAAGGCGATCCAGCGCCTTGAGAGTATTACCCAGATTACTGTATGCTTCGGCATAATCCGGCTTGAGCTCCAGCGCACGCAGAAAACTGGCTTCCGCCTCATTCAGGCGGGACATGTCTTTAAGAGTGATGCCCAGATTGTTATAAGCTTCAGCGTAATCCGGTCTTAAGTTCAGTGCACGAAGGTAACAGGCTTTTGCCTCTTCCATTCGTCCCATCTCCCTCAAGGTATTACCCAGATTGTTATCTGCCTCTGCATAATCAGAGTTGAGCTCCAGCGCACGGCGATAACTGGTTTCTGCCTTTTCGAAAAGACCCAGTTTATTAAAAGTGTTGCCAAGATTGTTATGTGCCTCTGCGTAATCCGGATTAATCTCCAGCGCTCGGCAGTAACTGGCTTTTGCTTCAGGAAACCGGCCAAGATCATTCAAGATGTTGCCAAGATTGCAATGTGCCTCGGGAAAATCCGGCTTTATCTCCAGAGCCTTGCGATAAGCGGCCTCTGCTTCTTCCAGGCGGTTCAGTCTGTAAAGGAGGGTTCCAAGGCTGCAAAAAGCATTCGCATGAGTCGGCTTTAGTTCAACTACATGGCGATAGCTGGCTTCAGCCTCAGCCATACGCCCCTGATCCTGTAAAGTTCTGCCCAGATTGTAATGCCAGTCAGGACAATCCGGCTTGAGCTCCAATGCCTTGCGATAACTGGCTTCTGCCTCTTCCGGACGTTCCTGATTTTTCAGGATATTGCCAAGATTATTATATGCTTCAGCAAAATCCGGTTTCAGCTCCAGCGCCCGGCGGCAACTGGTTTCTGCCTCCTTCAATCGCCCCAGATCATTGAGAGTATCACTCAGATTGCTATGCGCGGTTGCGTCACCGGGAGCCAGTGTTGCCGCCTTCAGCATCGGCTCCAGAGAGTCCGGAGTACGCCCCTGTAATTTGAGTACCACCCCGAGTACCTTCCAGCCAAAACCATGCTTTGGAAAACGCCTCGTCATTTTTTGAGCAAGGTTTTCTGCCTCTTCATAGCGGGACTGATTACACAATGTTACCAATTGTGCAATTTCTGTGGAAGAGGGTGCTGAAATTGGTCGAGTCGAAGTTTTATTCATTTTGATGAAGCCCTTGTCTGTTTTTCAGCTTCAGTACCGACTTTTCACGCCAGATCCCCCAGAGCGCCTCTTCGAAATTTCGGGCAAAGCGGGGAGCATCAAAGAGCGGAGAAGTCAGCACCTGATGGCGCAAATTTGATCGGAGTACTGCAAGTTTTACAGGATCACCGGCAAGCTTGATGGCTTTGGCAATGTAATCCGTTTCACTTACAGCTACCCATTCATTTAGCCTCGCAGCCGTCAGCAGACTCGCCCCCTGTCGTGAAATCAGACTGTCACCGGCCAGAGTAAGAGTTGGCACCCCCATCCATAAAGCTTCGCAAGTCGTAGTCCCCCCGGAAAAGGGAAATGTGTCGAGTATCAGATCTACTTCTGCGTGAGAAGCCAGATAATCCTTGCGCGGCATGCTCCCGTGGAGCGACACACGTGATGAATCGATCCCATGTTGCTGCAATCGCTGGACAAGTTGCTTAACTGCTCCGGAATCATCCAGTTGTCTGTTTTGCAGCCGAAGGATGGCATCGGGCAACGCGCGGAGTATTTCTCCCCAGGCTGCCAGCACCCTGTCTCCGACCTTGGACATATTCTGGAAAGATCCATAAGTAATATGGCCGGATTGTAAAGCAGGTAAATCATTTACAGATATATCAAATTCCGGGTGGGAAAAACAGAGCCGCGTTTCAGGTAAATACCATACCTTTTCGGTGAACTGCGCTTCTAACCCCTTCGGCACCCCTGCTTCGTCAGCCAGAAAATAATCCATTTCCGCCAGACCGGTGGTGGCAAAATAACCGAGCCAACTTACCTGCACCGGAGCCGGTTTCCGTGCGAAAACCGGCAGTCTGTTATTGGCAGTATGTCCGGAAAGATCAATCAGCAGATGTACGCCATCTTGATGAATCAGACTGGCAGCGGCTTCATCGCCAAGGCCAACCAGTGATTTCCATGCTGAAAAGTACGGTTTTATACGCTCAGTGAGCGCGTCCCCTCTGTTTAAAGTGGGGTAGGCGATAAGCTCTATCCGGGATTGGTCAATAGCTCCAAGCAGGCTTTCAAGAAAATAACCAACCGGATGATTTCCAAAGTCTCCGGACACCATGCCAACACGCAGGCGCTTTGGATCTGGGTCACAGCGCCAGGAGGAAAATCGCGAACCAACCTTCCTGTCAACCAATTGTCCATAACGTCTTGTTTCCTCAAGAAGATACGAAGAAGAGTAGCCATCAGCGTAATTCAGGGTCAACAGCAGGTTGCTATAGGCATCAGCATAATCCGGCTCTATCTCGACTGCACGACGGTAGCTGGCTTCCGCCTCTTTCAATTTTCCCAGATCCTTGAGGGTTTTACCCAGATTGTTATACGCTCCGGCGAAATTCGGGTTGATCTCCAGCGCCCTGCGACAACTGGCTTCAGCTTCGTTCAGGCGACCCAGGTCCTGAAGGGTTTTACCGAGGTTGCTGTGAGCTTCGGCAATATGAGGATTTAATTCTTTCGCTCTGAGATAGCTTGCTTCCGCTTCTTCCAAGCGACCCAGATAGTTAAGAGTGTTGCCCAAAGTGGTATGCGCCTCAGCAAAGTCCGGATATATTTCCAGTGTCTGCCGACAGCAGGCTTCTGCTTCTGCCAGACGTCCAATCAGTGAAAGTGTTAGTGCCAGGTTGTAATGTGCTTCGGCATAGTCCGGCCTGAGCTCCAGCGCCCTTCGGTAATTTGCTTCTGCTTCCTCAAAACGACACAGTTCATTGAAAATGGCTCCCAGGTTACTATACGCCTCAGCATAATCAGGCTTAATCTCCAAAGCCTTGCAGTAGGCGGCTTCAGCCTCAGTCAGACGACCGAGTGAATGGAGGGTTTTGCCCAGATTGTAATATGCTTCAGCAAAATCCGGCCTGATCTCCACAGCATGGCGAAAACAGGCTTCTGCCTCCTCCAGTCGGCTCAGAACATAAAGAGTAGCGCCCAGATTATTGTGCGCTTGCACATAACCCGGATTTATCTCTAGAGCACGGCGGTAACTGGCTATAGCCTCTTCAAGCCGACCAAGGCAATTGAGCGTAGCACCCAGATTGTCATGCGCCTGAACATCATCTGGTGAAAGAGCTACAGCTTTTTGCAATGCCTCCAATGACTCCATGGCGCAACCCTGTGATCTTAAGACCACTCCGAGTAC
The DNA here is from genome assembly GCA_031401815.1 of Geobacteraceae bacterium. Classification (GTDB taxonomy): domain Bacteria; phylum Desulfobacterota; class Desulfuromonadia; order Geobacterales; family DSM-12255; genus JANNRW01. The sequence goes on from JANNRW010000109.1 coordinate 21,450, forward strand.
CTTCCAGGCAAATCCATGCTGAGGAAAACGCTCTGTTAATTGCCGTGCAAAGGTTTCCGCTTCGCTATATCGACTCTGGTTAAGCAGAGCCACCATTTCGTTAATTTCTTCATCTGTCGGTTCAGGCGACGGGAAATCCAGTGTCCCCCCTTCGTTAAGTTCAAGATTCATTTGATAGGGACTCACATCCAACTGTACCGGAGGAAGATCCTGACACCAACGCTGCCACATGATGCGGAAAGCACGCTCAAGACCTTCGGCTATCAGCACGGGCTGACCCAATGCAGACTGATCAAATCGCTGCCGCAGGCTAGAGCGTATATTGGCAAGTGATTCAAGTTCTTTCGCCCAATACAGCCCCTTTCTGACAAAATCTTCCGTATCCCGTGCTACAAAGCTTTCAAGCCCGACATTGCCCAGAATTGCAGCTCCTGTCATGCCAGGGGGTGTACTCCCGGCAATAGTCAATGTCGGCACCCCCATCCACAGTGCATGGCAGGTTGTAGTCCCCCCATTGAAAGGCAATGTGTCGAGACAAATGTCCACCTGATGATGTAGTCCCAGATAATCTTCCATGCTGCAAAGCGGTTTAAAGCTCATCCGAGCCTGTTCGATACCCTCCTTTGCAAACCAGTCAATCAAAGTATCATGTCCATCCTGTGGTACTGCTCCCAGCACTATTCTGGAGTCAGGCAAGGCACGAAGGAGTCGTGCCCAAATCGTGATTACCGAGGGGCTTAGTTTACAAGAACGATTGAAACTGCCAAATGTCATATACCCATTTTTTATAACTGGCAGTTCATTAACTGAAGGAGCCTCTTTAAAAGGTACAAAAGGAGCAGAAGCAGGCAAAAACACGATTTTTTCAGTGAATTGTGCCCAATATGTTTCATCCGGTAAAAAATACCGATCAGCCAGATAATAGTCCATTGCGCGCAGCCCTGTAGTCGCAGGAAAGCCCATCCAACTGGCTTGTACCGGTGCAGGTTTTCTGGCAAAGGTCAAAAGGCGATTCCCGGCAGTGTGCCCTGAAAGATCAATCAAAATGTCAATGCTGTCAGCGCGGATTTTTTCATCAAGTGCTGCGTCGCTAAGTCCAACAATTAAATGCCATTCAGCAAAATAATTCCGTAAACGTACAGTGACAGGGTCTTCAATAACATGATTTGAATAGGCGTGAAGAGATAATTTGGGATGGGTTGATAAATGAACCAGCACAGGTTCGATAAAGTATGACATTGCATGATCACGCAGATCCGCAGAGACAAAGCCAATCCGCAAAGAGCGTACGGGGTTTCGCAAATTGGTGTGTTCTGGATATTTGAAGCGGAAAGGGGACTCAAATTGCTCGCCAAATCGGCAGTAATTGTAAAATAACTTTTCAGCATCAACTGTAAAGTTGTGAGTGAGACAGAATAGAAGATTGTTATACAAATCAGCGTGATCAGGTCTTATCTCCAGGGCACTTCGATAACAAGCTTCTGCTTCCTGTAAACGAGACAGATCCTTGAGAATATTGCCCAGATTGCTATACGCTTCCACGTATTCCGGGTTAATCTCCAACGCCCTGCGGTAGCTTGCTTCAGCTTCCTTCAACCGCCTCATATCTTTAAGAGTGTTGCCCATATTGTAGTGCGCTTCTGCGTAATCCGGCTTGATCTCCAGCGCCCGGCGACAACTTGATTCTGACTCGTTCAGGCGACCCATATCACAGAGGATTTTACCCAGATTGCTATGCGCTTCAGCAATATCCGGATTTAATTGAATCGCCCGTCTATAGGATGCTTCCGCTTCCTCCAGACGACCCAGATAGTTCAGAGTATTGCCGAGAGTAATATGCGCCTCAACATAGTTCGGATTGAATTCCAAAGCCCGCCGACAGCAGGCTTCTGTTTCTGCCAGACGTCCAATCACGGAAAGTGTTATGGCCAGATTGTAATGAGCTTCGGCATAGTCCGGCCTGATCTCCAGCACCCGTCGATAAGTTGCTTCTGCTTCCTCAAAACGACCCAGATGATTCAAAATTACACCAAGATTACTATAAGCTTCAGCATAGGTTGGATTAATCTCCAAAACCTTGCAGTAGGCGGCTTCAGCCTCAGTCAGACGACCGAGTGAATGGAGGGTTTTGCCCAGATTGTAAAATGCTTCAGCAAAATCCGGCCTGATCTCCACCGCACGGCGGAAACTGGCTTCTGACTCCTCAAACCGGCCCAGATTATAAAGGACACCTCCCAGATTATTGTGCGCTTGCTCATAATCAGGATTGATATCCAGTGCCCGATTGTAACTGGCTCCCGCTTCCTCAAGCCGTCCCAGATCACCAAGCGTAGCACCCAGGTTGTTATGCGCCTGAACGTCATCTGGCGTCAAAGTTACCGCTTTTTCCAAAGACGTCAGGGATTTCTCCAGCTCACCCTGTAACTTGAATATCGTCCCGAGTACCTTCCAGGCAAAACCATGCAGGGGAAAACGCTCTGTTAATTGCCGTGCAAAGGTTTCCGCTTCGCTGAAACTGCCTTGATAAAGAAGTGCAAGCAAGTCGTTGATTTCATCCAGTGAAGGTGTGGAGTTGTTGTCGCTGGAAGTTGTCATCTTGTTTCCGTTCCGGAAGCCCGTTCATGTATCCGCCACATCTCCCAAAGTGCTGCTTCAAGGTTTCGGGCAAAACGGGGAGCATCGAAAAGCGGAGAGTCCAGCACCTGTTGACGTAACTCTCTGCGCAAGGTGGCTAAACGCTCCGGATTTGTCGTATGTAGGACAGCTTTCGCAACATAGTCGTCATCATCTTCAGCTATCCACTCTGTTAATCCTGCGTTAAAGACGATACTCTGCCCACCACGGGCAAGGAATCTGTCCCCTTTGCGCGTAATGACCGGCACTGCCATCCATAAAGCTTCAAAATTTGTAGTAACTCCGGGACAAGGGAATGGATCAAGGGCAATATCCACCCGATTATATGCCGCCAGCAAATCAGGGCGGGAAGAAGCTCCTTCGAGTATCAGCCTGTCATACTCGATCCCGTGTGCAGCAAAGCGCTGCCGGGTAGTTTCGCACACTGTTGCATCATTAAGCTGTCTGGTTTTGAGAAACAGCCTTGATCCGGGGACCGCTATCAGAACGCGCGACCACAAGGCTACAACCTTGTCATTCATCTTGGTCAGATTATTGAAAGACCCGAAAGTGATGAAACCGGCAGATAAAGCAGGCAGACTGCTAATCTCCGGAGATATTTGAGGTGGCGTAAAACAGCACCAGACATCGGGCAGCCTCCAGACTTTTTCCGAAAGCTGCCAGTCGTTTTCAGGTGGGGTTGCCTGCTCATCTCCAATCTGATAATCAATCTCTGCTACCCCTGTGGTCGCCTGTTGTCCTATCCAGCTGGCCTGCACCGGAGCCGGTTTCCTTGCAAATACAGGCAGTCTGTTGTTGGCAATATGACCACATAGATCCAGTAACAGGTGCAGACCATCGGCGTGGATCAAACGGGCTGCGGTTTCATCGTTCTGGCCAACCAATGATTTCCAGGCTGAAAAGCATGGTTTTATCCGGGCAGTAACTTCATCTGAAATGCTGCCCGTAGTATAGGCGAACAATTCAATGCGGGTCTGATCGATCTGAGACAGTACATTTTCCAGGAAAAAACCGACCGGATGATTACGCAGATCTCCCGACACTACTCCTATTCGCAGACGTTTTGGCTGTGACACAGAATGCCAAGCGGTAAAACGTTGCCGTGCCATTTTTGTCACCATCTGACCATACTTTCGTGCCTCTTCAAGGTGATAAGAAGGATGACACTCAGTAAAGATCAGGGTAAATAACAGATTGCTTTGTGCATCAATGTAATCCGGCATTATTTCGAGCGCCCGGCGATAGAATACTTCAGCTTCCTCCAACCGTCCCAGGTCTTTCAGGACGTTTCCCAGATTGTTATATGCTCCGGCGTAATCCGGATTGAGCTCAAGTGCAAGGCGGCAACTCGCTTCAGCCTCCTTCAGACGACCCATATCACATAGTATGTTGCCCAGATTGCTATGCGCCTCTACAAAATCAGGCCTTAACTCAAGCGCACGGCGGTAACTGACTTCCGCATCATTCAGACGACCCAGGCCAGTTAAAACTGCACCGAGATTACTGTGCGCCAAAGCAGAATCCGGCTTTAGCTCAAGCGCTTTGCGATAACTTCTTTCAGCCTCATCCAGGCGACCCATGACCCTCAATGTGTTGCCCAGATTGTTATGCGCCTCTGCATAATCAGGCCTGATCCGGAGCGCACAAAGATAACTTGCTTTTGCCTCTTCAAGACGACCCAGATCACTGAACGTGGCACCAAGATTGTTATGCGCCTGAGCATCTTCCGGAGATAGTTCCACTGCTTTTTGCAAAGACTCTAACGATTTCTGAAAGTTCCCTGTTGCCTTATACACCGCTCCAAGCACAACCCATGCAAACCCATGCAGCGGAAAACGCTCTGTTATTTGTCGTGCACGGATTTCTGTTTCGCTGTATCGGTTCTGGTTAAGCAATACTACCAGTTCGTTCATTTCTTCAGCTGTCGGCTCAGCCAATTTTTGATGCTGAGCATCCACAAACTCGCTCCTGAATCCTTTCTCAAGGCTTTCTGTACTTGTCCACCAGAGGTCGAACATTGACTCAAAAGCATCTTCCAGTGCTTGAGCCAGACCTCTAGCATCGCACAATTCACTCTTTGCCATTAAAGCTCGTTGTCCTGCCCTGAGAATTTTGCGACCTTCAATATCACGAGCTAGAGCTGCGACTTTAGCAACATATTCGTCCTCGCTCCTTGCAACCCATTGAGTTTTGCCCAGAGCATTGAGGATCGTACTCGTCATTCTGGCACCCATCCAGTCGCCTTCTATAGCCAACATGGGAACACCCATCCAGAGAGCATCGAAAGCTGTTGTTCCACTGTTTAGGGGTATAGAGTCCAGAGCGATATCCAGACGATCATACAAAGCCATATGAGTATTCCAATCAGGAGCATGAGCAATGAACTCGACCCGCTCCCCATCAATACCTTGTAACTGGAGTTCGCCAAGGATTCGTTGTTGCACGGAGAGGTCGGCGGCTTTTTTGTCTTTCAATAGCAATTTCGATGCAGGAATGGCCTTCATTACCCTGCCCCAAAGACGTAGAGTCTCTTCCCGTACTTTCGCAAGATTGTTGAACGATCCCAGCCAGATTGTTCCATCTTCACTCGGTTGCCAATTGCTGTTTGGAAGAGAGGTGTCACCAGCATAAGCAATCCACAATCGGGGCAACCTCCATATCGTTTCCCGAAAATGTGTGTCGCAGAAGGGTGGTAACAGCTTTTCATCGGCAATAAACCAATCCATTTCGGTCAAACCAGTGGTGCCGTGAAAACCGATGTAATGGCATTGCACCGGTGCTGCGCGATGAGCGAATATTCCCAGCCTGCAACTGCTCATATGTGAGGTAGTATCGATCAGAACATCGATCTTGTCGGAGCGGATTTGATTCGCTGCAGCCAGATCGTTCAGCCCGTAAAGAGGTTTGACTGCATCGGCCAGGTTTTTAATTCTCGTGGAGCGAGGTTCTAACCTGAGTGTAGTCGGGTATATAGATATGTGAAGCCGGTCGCGATCAAAATGCTCCAGCAAGGGTTCGAGAAAGTCTGCTACTGCATGCTGACCGATCTCCGCAGAAACAAATCCGACCCTAAGTTTTCTTCCTTTCCGGGGTGCTCCTTCGAATACCTCTCTGGATAATGCCCGTTTGCGCGCAGCAACACGGTCAGATTTACTCAGAAGCGTTTTTTCCCACTCTGAAGCAAGCTCAAGTTCTGTTTGTGGAGAAACTATCCGGGTGAAAGCGTAAAGGTAGAGCAGATTGCTGTATGCATCTGTGTAATCAGGTTTAATCTTCAGCGCTGAGCGATAACTGGCTTCGGCTTCCTTTAGCCGCCCCAGATCTTTGAGGGTGTTGCCCAGATTACTATAGGCCTCAGCATAATCAGGCTTGATCTCCAGCGCCCCTCGAAAAGAGGCTTCAGCCTCCTCAAGCCGACCCATGCCATTAAGTGTGCCTCCCAGATTACAGTATGCTTGCACGAAATCCGGTTTAATATCTAACGCACGGCGGAAGCAGGCTTCGGCATCAAGCAGCCTTCCCCTCTCATGGAGTGCGGATCCCAGATTGTTATGAGCTTCTGCGTAATCCGGTTTTATATCAAGCGCCTGTCGATAGCTGGCCTCTCCTTCCTCCAACCGTCTCAATTCCTTTAAAGTATTACCCAGATTGTAATACGCCTCTGCGTAATCCGACCTGATCTCAAGCGCACGGCGACAGCTTGCTTCTGATTCGCTCAGGCGACCCATATCGAGAAGAATTTTCCCCAGATTGCTATGCACCTCGGCAAAATCCGGGTTCAAATCCAGCGCTCGTAGATAACTTGCTTCTGCCTCGCCAAGTCGACCCAGATCATTCAGGACAGCGCCGAGATTGCAGTGCGCCAAAGCAAAACCGGGCTTTAGATCAAGCGCCCGTCGATAACTTTTTTCCGCATCCTCTAGTCGCCCCGTTATTCTCAGAGTGTTGCCCAGATTGTTATGGGCTTCGGCGTAAACCGGATTGATTTCCAATGCATGTCGATAACTTTCTTCCGCTTCATCTAGTCGTCCAAGATCACTGAGCGTTGCGCCCAGGTTGTTATGCACCTGAGCGTCTTTTGGTGATAGTTCCACTGCTTTTTGCAAAGACACCATTGATTTCTCAAGATCGCCCTGTGATTTAAACAGCGCCCCCAGTACCTTCCAGGCAAATCCGTGATGGGGAAACCGTTCCATTAGACTACTCGCCATGGTTTCCGTCTCTATGTAATTCCTCTGGTTTAACAGCAATACCAGATCGTTCATTTCAGCTGCTGGGGGTTCGGCCAGGCGTAAATCGGGAGTCTCCGAAACCTCGTTTGCAAGGCTTTTCTGACTCCTTTTTGTACTCGTCCACCAGCGTTCGAACATTGACTCAAAAGCATCTTCAAGTGCCATGGCAAGACCTTTTGCATCACACAAGGGGCTGTCGGCCATGCGTGACCGCTGGCCTGCCCGCATGGTTTTGCGCCCTTCGATATCATGAGCAAGGGCAATTACTTCAGATACATATTCTTCCTCGTTCCTGGCAACCCATTCAGGTTTTCCAAGAGCTTTCAGGATCGTGCTGGTCATTCTGGCACCCATCCAGTCACCTTCTATCGCCACCATGGGGACGCCCATCCAGAGTGCATCGAAAGCGGTTGTGCCGCTGTTTAGCGGTATAGAATCGAGGGCGATATCCAGTCGGTCATACAAAGCCATATGCGCTTTCCAGTCGGGAATGCTTCCAGCAAATTCAATTCGCTCACCAGAAATGCCGTGGCATAAAAGTTCTCTTCGAATGCGTTGTTGCATTGAGCTATCTGAAGCATTCCGGTCTTTCAGCAACAACTTCGATTCCGGAATGGCATTCATCGTCCTGGCCCAAAGCCGGAGAGTCTCATCGCGTACTTTAGCCAGATTGTTGAACGAGCCGAGCCAGATCGTTCCGTCTTTATCAGGTTGCCAATTGCTGTCCGGAAGGGAGGTATCACCACGATAAGCAATCCACAAACGAGGCAATCTCCAGATCTTCTCGCTAAAATGTGTGTCACAGAAATGGGGTAGCAGCTCTTCATCTGCTATGAACCAATCCATTTCGGTCAAACCGGTGGTGCCGTGATAACCGATGTAATGGCATTGTACAGGCGCAGCTCGATGAGCGAATATCGCGAGTCTACAGCCGCTCATATGTGAAGTCGTATCGATCAGAATATCGATCTTGTCGGCACGAATCTGATTTGCCGCAGCCTCATCGGTGAATTTGGAAAGGGATTTGAATTCGTCAGCGAGTTCTTTAAGCTTAATGCTACGTGAATCATGAATGTCTGTTGTCGGGTACAAAGTTGTATGAATACGTGAACGGTCAAAATTTGCGAGCAAAGGTTCAAGGAACTCTGCTACTGAATGCTGATAAATCTCCGCAGATACTATACCTACCCTTAATTTTCTACCTTTCAGAGGCGCAGTATTAAAAGTACGATTACCAGCCTCAGCCCGTTCTTTTTCATTTAAAACCGTCTTTTCCCACTCAGCCGCCTCCTCACATTCGGCTTGAGGAGAAACAAGCCTGGTAAATGCATACAGGTAAAGCAGATTGCTATGTGCACCAGCGTAATCCGGCTTGATCTTCAGTGCCTGACGGTAACAGGTTTCTGCCTCTGAGAGGCGTCCCAGTGCCTTCAATATGGTGCCCAGATTATTGTGTGCTTCAGGGTAATCAGCTCTTATCTCTAGCGCCCTGCGATAACTGACCTCAGCCTCTTCCAGACGCCCCAGCTCATTTTGTGTAATGGCAAGGTTGTTATGAGCATCCGCAAGTTCCGGCTTGAAGTCAATCGCCCGGCGGAGAGAGGCTTCAGCCTCATCAAGGCGTCCCAGCTCTCTCTGAATGTTCCCCAGGTTGTTTAAAACCTCGGCGTAATCGGGCTTGAACTTTAATGCCTGAAGATAGCAGGCTTCAGCTTCACCAAGCCGCCCCAGATCCTTAAAGGTGGCTCCAAGATTGAAAAGCGCATCTACGTAATCAGGTCTTGACTCCAACGCTTTCCGGTAGCTGGTTTCAGCTTCTGACAGACGCCCCAGGCTCCTCAGGCTGTTCCCCAGAGTGAAATGAACTTCGGGATCAATCGGGAGAAGCTCTGCTGCTTTTTGTAAAGGTTCACGCGCTTCCAGGCTTCGCCCTTGAGACATAAGAGCAAACCCGAGCACTTTCCAGGCAAACCCATGCTGCGGAAAACGCTGAGTCAAGCCAGATGCAAGGATTTCTGCCTCGGTGTATCTCCCGTTATTGAACATTGACACCAGTTCGTTAACTTCAGCGGCGGTCGGCTCAGGCAGCCGCAAGCCCGGAGGATCAGCCCCTTCTCCTGCCAACCCCTTCTGCCTCGCTTCTGCCAGCACCTGCTGCGCAAGGTCGTGCTGCCCGGCCTTATTCAGCGCATCTATATAACTTAGCCAATACTGACCATGATTCGGATTCGCAGCCAGCGCTGCCTTGAAAAAAGGGAGACCAAGAGCAGGTTTGCCAGTTTGAACTGCCAGCGCACCAAGGTTATGGTTGGCATCAGAGTGTTGAAGATCAGATTTGAGGATCTCCCGGTAGATCCGCTCGGCGTCTTTCAGGCGACCTGCCCTGTGAAGAGTAACTGCCTGCAGGAGTTTTTTGTCCAGCTTCGAAGGGGGGGTGTTTATTTTTGAGTTAGTCATGAAAAAATGTTTCCAGATTTAATTAAGTTGTGGACTCACGAACTCTGACAATCGGGCAAAGGGTACAACGTCACTTCGTTCTGTCTTGGGAAAACTTTATCAGAGCGCTTTCTACCGTATCCGCCATCTTGCGCCAGGAAAAATTCTCTGCCCGGAGCAAGCCTTTCTGGATAAGTTCGCTTCTTACAGGCTCTTTTTGCACGGCAAGAAGTGCGTCTCTCATCGCATATTTGTCATCAGGCCCTACGTATATGGCAGCATCACCAGCGACTTCACCAATTGAACTGTTATTGCAGGTAATTACCGGGCAGGAGCAAGCCATTGCTTCGAGAACCGGCAGCCCGAAACCCTCATAGCGCGATGGATAGGCCAGGGCCGCTGCACCGGCGTAGGCGCACTGCAGATCATCATCAGTAAGAACCATCAGATATACTTTTGCTTCCCCTACACATTCCTGAAATTCCGGCGACAGCTCTTGAGGAGCGTGTGTGCAAAGAATCGCGTACTCACCCCGATGCTCATCTAAAAGGGCAAACGCTTCGAAAAACAGTTCAAGATTCTTGTACATACCTTTTCGTGCCCCTGTTACCAGGCTCGGAACAAGGAAATATGGGCGATCGATGCCATGCCTTTGCTTGAAACTGGCGACCTGTTCCGCGGAAGGTGTACGATGATCTGTGCCACAATAGGCAGTGATAACCCTCTCCGGAGCGATCTCGGGAAAGAACCTGATCAGGTCGTTGGCGGTCGAATTGGAAATTGCCAGAAAATCCCGGCAATACCTTATAGCCGCATGCTTTTCCTGCCAGTGGATAAAGTTCAGATCAAAACCCATAACTTCAGGAATCATGTCAGGAATCATCAGCGCTGCAGGAGTAGAGAGCGGCGTAGTGTAATAAGTTGAGATAAAAAAAGTGATATTTTCCCGGTCACAAATCTCCTGCAACATTTTTCGATCTGATTCCAGGTCTTCATAGTTATGCAGTGAAGCATCCAGATATCTTATGCCCGCCAGGCGCGGTGATGTCCTGGCGCGATCTATGACGACCAGAAACTCCCCGAAACCGTTGGCAGTCCATTCTGCCAGAAGGCTTTTCCATAATCTGGCAATACCGGTAGAATAACGGAGGAAGAAACCATCGACAGCAATCAGTGTATTTGAACTGCGCAGTTTTGCACGTTCAGTTATTTTTACGTTGTCGATCAGGGCAAATTTCAACGGGTTTTCCAGCCATGTTTTAAAGGTATCATTACACGCGTTGCCAAGGCTTCTGTACCAATCGTTAATTGCAACGCGTACCTGTTCGGAAAGCGGAATTCTGCTCAGAAGAAAGTAGCTGCCCACTGTATAGGCTTGCCAGCCACGCTTCGAGGCCAGGTGGGCAATTGCGGCGTCTGAGTAGAAGAAAATGTGCTGTCCTGTTTCAGGAGCAAGATAGTTCCAGTCGGCATTTTGATTCGAGTAAAGTTCAGTACTCCCAAGGATGTAATCTGAACTGCTTGAAAATATGGTGTCCCATTCGATGTCAGGATTTTCAAAATGTTCGGCACATTCAAAAATTGTCACCAGTTTTGCAGATTTATCAAACTTCTCCCAACAGTAGTCAGCGCAGAATTCACCGCTGCCATACTTGTCGTAGGAGTAAAAATTAAAGCCAATATCTCGCATCAGCCTGGTAAACAGCCCTGTTCCACCTCCAAAGTCAGCACAGCGGTCAGCGGATCGAATACCTATGATGTTTAAAAAACTTCTTAAAATAAAGAAGTTGATCAGAGTGCGTGATACTTTGCCTGTGTCGAACTGCTCTTTCTTTTTGGAATAGGCTTCATTCAGCCAATAGGGTGTCTCTGTCTGTAACGAGCCACAGGCAGTGCACTTGAAATAGGAGATCGTGTACTTGAGCATTAATGGGCGAGAGAAGGCTGTCTCAGTCGGTGAATGGCATAGTCTGCATATTGGTTTGTTATCTTTCGTATCTGGCTGGCTGACAATTTCTTTTCCGGCTATTGCCTGAGACTGGTTCCGGGAAAGAGTTGAATTAAAGGCTCGCAAGTCGGCAAGCCATGGAAGCTGGCTGCTTTCAACAGCCAGTACATCCAGATAACAGATCCTGGCGCCATATTTCCGATGGCTCTCCAACCAGTTACAAAGCTCTTCAAATCTACGCAGATAGTCTGATTCGATTTCGCAGAGCGGATTGCCATAGTTATCGAAAACAATAAAATGTTTGTAGCCAATCTCGCTTAACTGATGAATTGCGTTTAAACCATCTTCAACTCCGGTGGGTGAAAAACTTGGATCAAACTCAAAAAAAAGAGTCGGTAATCTGGCCTGAAGCCATGATTTCATAGCTGCAATTATCGGAAAATCAGATCCGTCAGTATCAATTTTTACAAGGTCGGGGTTAGAAAAGAAGGGATGAATAGATGTGATTTCCTCAATTGATTTCACAGAAAAAGATTGTTCGCTTTCAGAAGAGGTAATGCTGACCGAGGCCGTACCAGGGTTTGTGCTGGTCTTGACGGTGACTGTCTCACCACTATTTCCTATGAAGCACTCTTCTACTGTAACGGACGGCCCGATTTGCCCGACGTTGTGGCGAAGATAGGGCAGAAAGGCCGGATTTCCTTCAATGGCAAGAACCTGGGCATTGCGCTCATAACAGATTGCGGCAGCAGTGTCTCCCACGTTGGCGCCAATATCAATAACTGATATCTCCCTCTTATGTTTCAACATTGCAGAACATATATCGACTATGGGTTTGTCATAGCGCTGCCAGACCCGCTGAAATTCATCAAGCATATGATCTTTTGGTAATCTGATCGTGAGATGTTTTCCGATCTGATGGTTTTTGAAGACTGAAATAATGACCTCCTCAGGTTGAAATCTGAAATATCAGCTTTCAGATTTCAATGTATGTTGACTGCTTCAAGCATTTAAAACTCAGAAAGCAAAAGACATTTCATTCCCATTCCATCTATTCCATGGAAATCAAAACAGGGTAAATCCCATCTGACGAAAATGGGGATCAAAAGTGAAGCATGTTTTTAATTTCAGACTCTTCATCAAGGCAAAACTTGTGCAATCAGTCAGGCTGAAATCCTGATCCCTCTGTTTTCTGAATATTTCAAAAGCTTGATGCAGGACATCTCTATCAACTGAAACCATGCTGACTATAGAGCTTTGCAAAAGTGATGAGCCATATAGAACAGCTGCATCGTGAGAAACACGGTAGCGAATAAACGTCAGACTTTCATCAAAGATAAAATCAGAGGTTACCAGCTCGATTTTTTCATTTTCTATACGGTTTCTTGCGCTAATAGCCTGATTATGAAATTGATCATGCTTGTCATGAAGTGCAAGCCAGGCGCCTGTATCAACAAATATCTTCATTTCTGTTTACCGTAGAGGTAAAAATCATGATTAAGCGCACCGTCAGACATCCCTGATTCAGCGGAGCCAACCATGTCCCATAGCGAATCAGATTTCCAGTTTTTGGTTTGGGAATTTTTCTGTTTCAAGAAAGAGGCGACAGCTTCCCTGACCACCTCGGAAATACTTTCTTTTTCAGCGCTGGCAACTAGTCTCAATTCAGCAAGCATATCTTCCGGAAAATACATTTGAGTTCTTTTGAGAGTTGACATAAAAACCTCCATAGTGGTGTATAATACATACATCGCTTATATGTTGAAGTCAAGAATGCTCTCCACCTTAAAGATTCTATCTGTCGATTCTATCTTGAAAATAACTTCATCAAAGGGTAACGTGTCATTAACTCGGGAGTGTAAAAAACCTTTTTCTGAGGTGGATAGAATGTACTCAGCAGCAGATTTTGAAATTATTAAAAATGTGGTGATTTCCTCCATTCCCACAACGGAAAGTGTTTACCTGTTTGGTAGTTATGCCAAAGGAACTGCGCGGGAGCAGAGCGATATTGATATTGCTATTCTGCTTAAGCATGATCTCCACTGGCGTGAACGAAATGCCATCTTGAACAAACTTTACTGCGACATGGCACAAAAAGGCTACATGGTTGATTTTGTACTTAAAAAAGCAGAAAAATTTCGTACAGAGAGTGAGCTGCCAACCCTGTCGCGTGTCATTTTACGGGATGGGAGGTTGTTATGGACGAACAACTAAAAAAGATTGTCAATCAATGGCTAATTAAAGCGGATAATGACCTGAATACGGCGGAATACGGATTAACAGCAAATGAGCCAATTACAGATACCATCTGCTTTCATTGTCAGCAAGCTGTCGAAAAATATCTGAAGATGTACCTCGCCATTCAAGGAAATGATCCCTCCATAACCCATAACATTTCTATTCTTGTTGAGAAATGTGCCTGCTATGACCCCGCATTCAAAGAAATGCAGCGTTTTGTATTTTTGACTTCTTACGCAGTATCACTGCGTTATCCTGATGATTTTTACATACCAGAAGTTGAAGAGGCACAAGAAGCTTTGGCTGCCGCACGAGTAGTTCGAGAATTTGTTGTGATAAGGATTGGGCTCTGAGCTGCTCTTTTTTTGTAACTGTTCATCTCAATCGAAATAGAAACTGGAAACAACAAACATTTTTACAGGAATGAACAGGGATGGGCATGATGAAATCTTTAAAAACAAGCTTTTTGGTTTAAACCAAAAAGCTTCTCGTCCTGTTTCTGGTCTTATCCGCATTGATCCCCTTTATCCCTGTGAAAATGCTTTCGACTTTAAGTGCTCCTAAGTAACTTCAAGAATTGCACCCTTCGACAGGCTCAGGGTGAACGGCTTTTTATGCCGTTCGTGCTGAGCTTGTCGAAGCACATCAAGTTACTTTTTGATAAAGGGTCGCCAACGGCGGCTTGAAACGCTGAATAGTTACGTTTTTCACTAAGCCAAATGAGTGAAGTCAATTTCTCGAAGTATTTATGCTTTTATCCGTAGTTATCCGCTTTTACTCTACTGGCTAACTGTAGTTTTTGGGTTGAATTTATTTATCGATCAGCTTATTGTAGTCCGTAACCCTTATCGATAGGAGAATCGTATGCAAGCAGTCGCTATTTCACCAAAATTCCAAATAGTCATACCCAAGAGTATTCGAGAACTTCTCCATCTGATGCCTGGTCAGAAAGTTCAACTCCTTGCGTATGAAAACCGGGTAGAGATTATCCCTGAACGTGACATCAAGGATATGCGCGGATTCCTGAAGGGGATCGATACAGCGTTCGAACGCGAAGGTGACAGGCAGTGAATATCGTCGATTCCTCAGGCTGGCTCGAATTCTTCAGTGACGGCACAAATGCCGACTGTTTTCTGCCGCCATTGACCGATAGAGATCATCTATTGGTTCCGAGCGTTATCATTTTTGAGGTATTCAAGGTTGTGCTGCGAGAACGTGGGGAGAATGACGCGCTGCAAACTTCCTCGCTTTTACGACAGGGTGAAATAGTTGAATTGAGCGAGGATGTCTCATTATCTGCCGCCCGGTTAAGCATATTGCACAAGTTGCCCATGGCTGACAGTATAATACTGGCCACAGCCCGTGCACGTGACGCTGTAATCTGGACTCAGGATGAACATTTCAAAGGGCTTGACAAGGTCAGATTTTTCCCGAAGAGAAAATAAATTTTACCCCCTTTTTATCAAAGCCTGTAAAGGATCTGATCCTATGGCAGCCACCACAAGAACCCGTTTTCTGGAGCATCTTTATCAGGCAAGGCATCTCTTTTGGGATATCGATCCGCTTACTCTCGACCCTGAGATTCATAGCAGTTTTATTATGGAGCGGATCCTTCGCTTCGGCCTGCCGGAAGATGTTCAGCTGATGCTTAAACAATACAGTGAAGACTCGATTCGGGACGTAGTCATCCATTCCCGGCGTATAGACCGCAAGACCGCGTCCTTTTGGGCACTGCATCTGAATATCCCGCGCGAGGAGGTCACATGTTTCAAAACGCCGTTGATAAACAATTGCTTCTATTAATAGAGTTACTTTCCAAACATCCGGAAATCGCCGGGCATTTCTATCTGGCTGGTGGAACAGGGCTTGCTTTGCAGCTTGGTCATCGAATCAGCATTGATATCGACCTGTTCAGCCAGGAATCATTTGATTCAGAATTATATGCCGCTTTAATCATTAAACTCGGCGGCAGAGTGATTCAGTCAGAATCAGGGGCTGTGCACGCTGTAGTAGATGGGGTGAGGTTATCGTTTCTTTATTATCCATACAAAATGCTGCAGCCATTTCAGCTTTTCAGGGGGATGCGAGTCGCTTCGCTGGGAGACATAGCTGCCATGAAAGTGGTCGCAATTTCACAGCGTGGCGACAAGAAGGATTTTTTTGACCTGTATGAAATTTCCAAATCAATCTCACCTCATGACCTGAAAATCCTTTTTCTCGAAAAATTTACCGAGTCCCGTATCAACTGCTACCATATCCTCAAGTCGTTTTTCTATTTTGATGATGCCGATCAACAACCTGATCCAATCTCCCTGAATGGTGCGTCATGGGAGCAGGTGAAATCATATTTTGTAAATCACGAGAAGGAGTTTATGCGGGAGCTTGTATGCTGAATGAAGAGAAAATAAATCCGTCCCTTTTCCCCTTTTTCCCCGTCGTCCGATCAACCAATCTCACCCGCTTTAATTGTCCTCTCTTGCCAGGCTGAATTTGAATCAGTTAAAGGGCGAAATCTTAGCAGAGGAACAGACTGATTCGAAGCAAACCCGAATCGGCTCCAGGCATAACGGATGACCGCCAACTCCTCAGGAACAATCTTAATGAGTTCATCCCTCAAGGCACTCCGGTTCTGCACAGACCGGGTGCCAACTCTGCCAAGCGGTTCAGACAGATAAATAACATCCCCCTTCATGGCAAGATGAATCAGGATTAGAATATCTTTCAGAGCTGTTATCTGCCGCCCGTCAATGCTGATGAAGTCGGGCTTTATGCCTGTCAGATCCCGCTTTCTGAACATGGCAGTCGTCAACTCTCCAAGGAAGTTTACCCCGGTTGAAAGCAACGCTGAGCCAAGTGATACTCCTTCAATTATGGCATCCATATCAACCGGATGAATTGTGGCTGATAACCGCCCCTCTTCTTCAACCCTGTTAAGGCAAGAAGTCACCAGAGAGATGTCAGGGTATTTTGCAAAAGCGTCCAGCATCCGCTCAACAGATGATGGTTCGAGCTCTTCATCATCATTCAGAAACAGAATGAACTCCCCCTGTGCATCATCAAAGCATTTTATAAAATTGCCCCGCCCAAGTGGTTCGGGGTTCTGCTCATAGCGAATACGAGAGTCGTGCATGGAATTTCCAGAAGCAATCTTTTTGACTTCATCAGCTCTGCAATCATCACGAATGACGATTTCTATGTTTCCATATGTTTGCGAAAGTGCGCTCTCAACTGCTTTGACAAAGCAAGCCGGGTTGTAACCGGGGATGACAATGCTGACAAGCGGGTTTGAGCTGGCAGCAGCAGTGCGATCAGGCTTCTCAAATTCAATGATCAGGCTTGAACTATCCCTGGTCTCCAGATTCCGGAAGACATTGTCAAGACTTTGGCCAAGATCGCAGCGAGCTCGAACAGTAAAGCCGACCATTATCGCAAGACGCACCAGCTCTTCTTCGTCAAACATCCATTTGTGCCCCCAATCCCGCATGGCCAGATTGAACCGTTCACACCTGCTATTCGCCCAATAGTATCCATGTCTATCCCATACCGGATCTTTGAAGTTGTCAACATACTGTTGAACTACTTGAACAAGATCAGGAGTAGCAACACGAATAATTCCACCGGGCATCAGTATGCGACGACACTCATGCAGAAGCTGGATGACTTCAGTCTGGTTCAGATGCTCAATGAAGTGCTCACAGTAAATGCCTCCAACAGATCTGTCCGGCCAGGGGAGCTTCTTTGTCAGATCAAGCTGCATGTCAGCCTGGGGATCAAGATCAATGTTGATGAAACCTGGAAGTTTTATGCTGCCGGCACCTAGGTTCAGATATAAGGACGAGGGGGCAGCCAATCGTACATCAAGTGCATCAGCTGCTTCTCCGGTCAACCCACGCTGCCGTGCCTGTGCCATCACAATCCGGGCAAGACCGTGCTGCCCGGCCTTTATAAGGGCATCGACATAGCTGAACCAGTACTGCGCAAACAGGGGATTTGCCTCCAATGCAGCCTTGAAAAACTGTAGCCCCTCAGCAGCCTGACTCCTCTGCACCGCAAGCACCCCAAGGTTGTGATTTGCGTCCGTATGCTTCGGATCGGAGTTAAGAATTGCCATGTAGATCCGCTCTGCATCAAGTAGATTGCCTGCCTGGTGATAAGCTATCGCTTTTTTCAAATCCTGATCCGGTGTCAAATCAGACGCTTGATTATTAGGTACTGTCATGAATATTCCTGTTTCAGTAGTGAAATTCTATACTGGATCATTCCCCTTTTTCGCACATCAAAAAGATGCTCGAACATAGATCCGGATACTGCTGCCCCAGCTTGTAACACCCTTCCAGATACTCTTTGGAGATTATGTCCGTCTGCAGCAAACGATCCCATTGGAAGTTCGCCAGCGCCTTGAAGAAAATACCGGAGCGGTGAACCACCTTCAATCCGGCGGCAACGGCATCTCGCTCCAGGGTATCCAATGTATAGGTACAACGGTGACCATGCTCTGCTTCTGCTTGCGTGACGGCAGTATTATGAGAGATCAGACCCATCTTGACGGCAATCTGACGAGAGGGGGCATTGGCATTGGGGCAGACCAGAAAAAATCTTCCTCCATCAGCGAGCCATTCATCATTGACGCGTCGTAACACCTTGACCGAGTCATCAAGATGTTCAAGAACGTGCGTCAGCACGATGTTGTCGTATTGTCTGGGCAGCTTTGCTGTTTCGAACAAGGAGTTCACGAAAGTGACCCTGTCTCCCAATTTCACTTTTGCTTCTGCAATGGCAATATCTGATGCTTCCATGCAGGTTATGTCATCGAAATAAGGCAATAACCTCCTGGTAAAGTCCCCCTTGAAACTGCCAAGCTCCAGCAGACTCCCCTTATTAAAAAAAGGCTCGAACGATTTGAGCATGTAATGATGCATGACGTCAAAGTCAAAGCTGTAGGCGTATTGATGATCTATAGTGTCTTTGATCTCAGCATTATAGTCCCGATTATTTGGCATTATCTTCTCCCATCCCCAAAAAAAGCTTCATTGTAATTGATGATGCAGTGGTGTCATATATTACAAATCCATATTTTTCATACAGCTTTATCGCTGGATCATTTCCAGGTGCGACTTCGAGTCTGATGCAATGCATTCCCGAATTTTCAGCATGCCCGATACATCGACGGATTAATTCCGCAGCAATCCCTTTTCCCTTCCAGCCACCCAGTACGCTGACGCTTGTAATGTAAGCCATATGCCTGGCCTGGTCGTTGCAATATACAGCTACCAGACCAACCAGAACATCCCCATCCCAGGCTTCAAACCGTTCAGATTTGTTATGGATTTTTCCACTGTATTCCCTGATATCTACTCGTTCGCTCAAAACCAGTACGAATTCGGGATCACATGCGGATAGGTGGTTGTAAATCTCTGATTCAGTTGCTCTGTTTAAAAAATAATGAATCATATCGTTCATTGTTCAAGCTCCGCCAATCCAAAGCCGTAACGCCCGAACTCGTTGCCGTTATAAAGAATAAACACTTTCTCGTCACACTCGAAAACATGTGGGTAACACAACATATCCGAATCCCAGTCACCAGGCGTTACAGAGAGCTTGGGATTCTCATCATCCCGCGTCCAGTTCACCAGGTCGTCCGAGTACGCATGACCGATACGATAACCGCGATCCTTGTTCTCCCTGAAGTCAAATGACTGACGAAAACAGAAGAACATGTGAAACCGGCCTTTGATTTCGATTACAGTCGGCAGCGCCTGACTTTCATCATCACCCAAACGGTCTGGAATAATCTGTCTGGCTTCTTCCTTGACCCAGTTGATTCCATCGCTGGAAACTGCATGACCGATTTTGTAAGTTCGATCAGGTGGTGCATCTGCTGAAAACTTTTTCCAGCCTGTGCCGAAAATGTACCACATATGAAATACGCCGTTAATAACCTTCACGAAACCGTCGCCTACCAGACATGGCTCATGCAGCGTTGCTGCCAGCACCGGCCCATTTCCGATGCGCTGAAAGGTAAGGCCATCATCGCGACTTACAGCAAGTCCAATAGCCGTATCAACCGAGACTGAAACCCTGCGGTTCCAGCCACAGGTATAACCATAAACAACATCACCGTATCGAACGACACTCATCGGAAAGATGCCATGCTCATCGAAACAGCCGAGCTCCCCAAGTGGGATTACATTCTTGTCGGAAACACGGATAACATCTCGCAGATTTTTCTGCATATCAACGAACGCAATGTGACTCAAATATTTCCCGTTACTCTTGTCCACTGCGCGGGTGGAGAAATAAATGCGCACAAAATCGTCAAAAACCAGGGCTTGCGGCGACTGGGCAAATTGTACGCAGTCATTGGGCAGCTTGAACTCTGTCGGGTCAAATATTTTGCCGAGTTTTTTCCACTTCATCGCACTCATTAATTACTCCAACTTCCCTTCCAGTACAGCAAGGCCAAAGCCATGCCGTCCTACCTGGTTGCCGAGATAAGCCAGGCAGGTCTTCCCGTCCAGCTCGAAAACGTGCGGATAGCTGATCATCTCGGAATCCCAACCCTCCTCTGACACATCGATTCCGGCCTTCGTATCATCGCGCACCCAGTCAATAAGATTGGCGCTGGAGGCATAACCTATGCGGTAACCATTTTCCCTTCCCCGATAGTCGCTGCTGTAACGGTAGCAAAAGAACATGTGATATCTGCCATTGGCATAGATCACATCCGGGCTTGCTTGTGCCTCATCTTCTTCGATGCGGCTTTTGATAAGGTCTTTGTTGACTTTATCCCAATGTATGCCATCAGTGGAAGTTGCCATTCGGATCTTGTAGACAGGCTCGGCTCGCCCTTCGATCATTTTCCATTTGCACCCTGCGATGTACCAGAGATACCAGATATCGTTGAAACGCCGGATTTTCGGGCCGCTCAACACAAACGGTTCATCAGGTGAATAAGTCAAGATTGGTCCATTACCAAGTCTGGTAAAGGTTTTACCTTCGTCGCGGCTGGTCGCCATGCCGATTGCCACGTTGAAAGGGACTGATTCGCAACGAGTCCAGCCAGCATAATAGGCTCGAATCTCATCGCCGTTGCGAATTACTGAGACCGGGTAGGTGCCGAACTCATCGAACTCACCCAACCCACCGAGGCTTAAGATTGGGTGTTCAGCAACATGCCTGATCCTGAACAGATCAGCACGATCCAGATCAACATAGGCAGAATAACTGACATACTGGCCGTTCTCATCCGCAGGTGGACGGCAGGAAAAGTAGACGCGCACAAAGTCATTAAGTAAGAGCGTTGCGGGTGCCTGGGCAAACTCCTTCAGCCAGCTGCGCCCTTCAATCTCTTGCGGTGTAAACACCTTACCTGATTTCTTCCACTGGAACATGGCTCAGACCAACTCATAGTTATTTGAAATGCATTTTCGGATAGAATCCAGCGAATTAAACATCATCAGATCAATAATTGAAAGCCAAGGCACAAATTCATTATCAAACTGAGCATATTCAAACGGTTTCGACTTGATGAACTTCAGGTCAATGCCTCTCTCCCGGAATATCTCTTTTGAGTACAGCTCCACCCCGCCGATGGCATTCACATAAGTATCTGCACCCACTGCTTCGCACAAGGCAAGCACCTTGTCCTGATTTTTCAAACTGTGGTCGATGGGGATCTGCGAGGATATTTTGATTGTAGAAGTAATACTCAAATGTTCACAGGTTTTTACAATGGAGTTGTGCAGAAAACGAAACAGATTGGAATCATCATGCCGAACAATCCCCTCAATCAACGAAAAAGTCTGATCGAAATATGGTGCTTTCCGGTATGCTCCCTTGATCTGGTTCAGCAATTTGTCACGGTTGAAATCCGATGCCAGTTCCCTCTCGCAGACATCAAGAAAATCCGAATCTTTTTTCAGTGGAAGAGAGAACATAACATCTTTACCGTTCTGCAACATGCGATTGCGATTGATCCACCCTCTTTTGGTGTACTTTATGTTGTCATACACTACAAAAGTATCCACTGCGGCAATCAACTGAAAATAGCCTATATAGGGGAAGAAATACGGCTGCATTATGGCCAGCTTCATCTTGAAATCCACTCGCTTGTTCTGTATCCCTTATGAGTATTCTGCGTAAAGAGTAAGTTCACGAAGAGACACTCTTGCCAATTATATTTGCAACATAACCTTTCAGTGTCCGTAACAGATCAATGAATATCTGAGCATCATAAACATCCTCCGCAATAACCGCATATCGTCCTTCAACAGCAAATGGATTGAGATTTACCAGTTCTTCAACCTGATCCGGCAATTCAATTGAATTGGCCTGACAAAGTTCTATCAAACGGCGGATATCATGAATTTTATCATAATGGACATCGTGAAATGACAGCAGAGCCTTAATGTATTTTTCTGCAGCCTGCTGAAGATGGAAGAAAATTATCTCTACGTCTATCTCTGAATCATCAATGGTAAGGACATGGGTTGCAAGTGCAAGGTCAGAAGTCCCTTTCTGGAACATCAACTCATACTGACGGATAAAGTTAGCGGGCATATATTACCACGCCTTTTTCATTTGCAGTTTTCATGACAGATCCAGCCTCGTGACTATAAAAATCAAATTCTTCAAGGGACGTAACTATGATATCTTTTGGCAACGGAATGTTGCCGAGTATATTCCATAGTGCCACACTTGTTTGGCGTTTGGGCAGTGGAGTTTCTGTTATTACAATGAGGTCGATATCGCTGTCTGGGGATGTATCCCCGTACGCAGATGATCCGAATAAAATAATTTTTAGCGGGTGTATGGCATCTACAATGCGGGTAACTATTTCGCGTTGCATTTTTTTAGATAACATATGCTCTCCTTTGGGGAAAACCTGGGGCTGACTTATTTTCTGCTCTCTGGAAAAGAGTGCCGCACCTCATGCGGATAATACAGCTCATATCCTCCGCGCAGACAAACTCTTTTTCATGCCTTTTCACCAGCTATCAACGAAATAACCCTGTCCACAGCTTCGCTTTCCATATCAGGATAGATCGGCAGGCAAAGAATCTGTAAAGCTGCAACTGTTGCCGCCGGAAGGTTGTCCCTGTGCGCAGAAGGCAGACCGCGATACATTGGGAAATCCGATATGAGAGGGTAGAAATAGCGACGGGGGTGGATGCCGTTCTCTTTGAGCTTATGATACAGGTCATCCCGGCTGATCGGGTAGTCTGCATCTACCAGAATCGGAAAATAGGCATAGTTGGCAACCTTTTCGCCCTGATAATCAAGGCAGCGGATCCCCTTTACACCGTTTAATTTATCCCGGTAAGCCGCATCAATCAACCTGCGTCTCTCAATCGCCTGGTCAACGTATTTAAGCTGCAAAAGTCCGAGAGCTGCATTAAATTCGCTCATCTTTCCGTTTATACCGGGCGCTATGACCGTAACCTCCCCCATGTAGCCGAAGTTCTTCAATTTATCAATTCGATCTTTGGTTTTGGCATCGGGGCAGACAATGGCGCCCCCCTCGAAGGTGTTAAAAACTTTGGTCGCGTGGAAACTCAAGACTGAAAGGTCACCATGCCTGAGTATGCTCCCATGGGCGTCCTGCACGCCAAAGGCATGGGCAGCATCATAGATGACTCTTAAGTTGTAATTATCGGCAATTTTCTGGATCGCCTCGACATCACATGGATGACCGTAGCAGTGCACCGGCAGGATGGCTGTTGTATGGGGTGTAATGGCTGCTTCGATCTTCTCCGGATCGAGATTCATGGTAACCGGATGAATGTCTGCAAAGACCGGCTTGATGCCGTTCCAGAGGAGAGAATGGGAGGTGGCGACAAAGGAGTACGGGGTTGTGATGACTTCCCCGGTGATGCGCAAAGCCTGGAGTGCTGTGACAAGGGCCAGGGTGCCGTTGGTGAAGAGTGCAATATGCTCAACTCCAAGATATTCGCACAAAGCTTTTTCCAGCTGCTGATGAAAAGGGCCGCAATTGGTGAGTATTTTGTTTTCCCAGATCTTCTCCAGATACGGCATGAACTCTTCCAGAGGGGGAAGAAGAGGTTTTGTCACATAGATGGGTGATGTTTTTCTGGATGTTGTCATTAGTAATCCTCATAAGCCTTGGAAATTCGATCATTTATATACACCTTCAGCGGCTGCAGGTCAAGATGAACCGACCATGTGAATCCACCACGGAGGCACGGAGGCGAGGAGAAAGTCAGAGGAAGTCAAAACCTCTTGATCGAGCAAACCATTAAACCTAGAAAAAGCATTTAACACAGAGACACAGAGGCACTGAGATAATCATTACAGAGACTTAGATAAAATATCAGCTTCATTTGTGTTCACCTTTCAGGTTGTACGGTGATTTCAAATAATCTCAATGATTTCCTC
>JANNRW010000110.1:0-4715 GCA_031401815.1 Geobacteraceae bacterium
GCTGCTTGCCATAGAAACCGATTTCAGTGCCGATCCCCGGATTCATTTCAGAATCGGGATTCTTTATGACAAGCTTTCTGACAAGGAGAGGGTGATCGAGCGGATGAAAAAGGTTCTTCTCATGACCCCGGAAGATCCGCAGGCGCTCAACTATTTAGGCTATACCTATGTAGAAATGGGGATCAAGCTGGGAGAAGCCCTGCAGCTCCTGGAGCAGGCATTCAAGCTCAGACCAAACGACGGCTTTATCCTTGACAGTCTTGGCTGGGCATACTTCAAGCTCAAGCGGTTCAATAATGCCGTGGCCGAGCTGGAGCGTGCCGTCGAGCTGGTGGGGGATGACCTGACGATACAGATGCATCTTGCCGAGGCATATACTGCTGTGAATGAGTATAAAAAAGCGCTTGTCATCTACAGGAAAATTTTGCAGATTGAGCCTGGACGCAAGGATATTCAGGAGAAAATTCGCAAGATCAGAGCCGAGAGTTCTGAAAAATGATCCGGCTTCAACATGCGATTCTTCTTCTGTTCCTCTCTCTCCTCACTGCGTGTGACAATAGCACCCCCCCCCCTGCGACTCTTCGCCAGCCTGGCGAACCTGCATATGGCGATACTCTTGTCGAAGGCACAATCGGCGAGCCGTCAACACTCATCCCGGTTCTGGCATCAGATTCCGCCTCTAATGCAGTTGCGAGGCTTGTTTACAACGGCCTGGTGAAATACGACAAAAATCTGAATCTTGTCGGGGATCTGGCCGAGCGCTGGGATATTTCTCCCGACGGACTTACCATAACCTTTCACCTTCGCAAAGGGGTGAAGTGGCATGATGGCCATGCTTTTACCTCAAAAGATGTTCTGTATACCTACAAGGTAATCATCGACCCCAAAACTCCGACTGCATATGCTGAAGACTTCAAGCAGGTCCGCCGTGCATCAGCCCCTGATCCGTACATATTCAGGGTTGAGTACGCAAAACCGTTTGCTCCGGCACTCGCCTCATGGGGTCTGAATATTCTGCCATCCCACCTTCTTGAGGGGAAGGATATAACCAAAAGCCCTCTTGCCAGAAAGCCGGTTGGAACAGGGCCTTATGTTTTCAGGGAGTGGCTGGCCGGGCAGAGGGTAGTTCTTGAATCATTTCAAGAGTATTTTGAAGGACGTCCATATATTGCTCGCCGTGTCTACAGGATAATCCCCGACAGTTCAACAATGTACATGGAGCTGAAAGCGGGGGGTATCGATCTGATGAATCTTACCCCTGTGCAGTATCAGAGACAGACAGGTTCTGCCGATTTTCTGAGTCGTTTCAATAAATACAGCTATCCGGTTCCTTCGTACACCTATCTGGGGTACAACCTCAAAAAAGAGCTCTTTACCGACAAACGGGTTCGTCAGGCCATTACGCTTGCCATCAACAAGGACGAGATTGTCCAGGGGGTGCTTTTTGGTCTCGGGGAGGCAGGGCATACCCCTTATCAGCCAGGCACATGGGCGAACTACTCCGGGTTGAAGCCGTTTCCGTACAGCCCGGAGAAGGCAGGGGCGCTTCTTGCTGAAGCAGGGTGGAGCAAGCGCAACTCAGACGGGGTTCTGGTAAAGGATGGCAAGCTGTTCAGCTTTACCATCATTACCAACCAGGGGAATGATCAGCGGATAAAGACAGCGCAGATCATCCAGTTCAGGCTGAAAAAAGTAGGTATTGATGTAAAGATCAGGGTTCTTGAGTGGGCGTCACTCCTTACCAACTACATTGATACGCGGAACTTTGAAGCGGTGTTGATGGGGTGGAGCATCTCCCAGGATCCTGATCAGTATGATATCTGGCACTCATCTAAAATCGGGAAGAAAGAGCTGAATTTCATCAGCTACAATAACCCTGAAGTTGATCGTCTCCTGGAGGAGGGGAGGAGCACTTTTGACATAAAGAGACGAAAGGGGTGCTATTACCGGATGCAGGAGATCATTGGAGAGGAGCAGCCGTATACCTTTCTGTATGTCCCTGCGGCTCTTCCCGCAGTCAGCTCCAGATTCAGGGGGATAGAGCCTGCGCCTGCCGGAATCGGACACAACTTTATAAAGTGGTATGTCCCGTTGAAGGAGCAGATGAGTGAACGTTAGACGATTTGCACTGGCCACTTTTCTAGCCATATCCGTTTTACTCCCCGGCTCAGCTTTTTGTGACAAGTGGACTGAATTTCATACGGAAAAATGGGACTTTAAGTCAGAAAAGCTCAACAGGAACCTTCAATTCAGAAACAGCTATTTCTATGATGCCGACAGCATGCTGAGAAGTAAAAACGGAGATGTTACGGCATGGGTAAAGGAGCTTGCTGAAAACGACAGGTATTATGTCAGTAAAGGTGTTCCGGTGCAGGAGACGATTTTCAGGAAGATATTGATCAGATGCAGTTTGAACAGATATGAAATTCTGCTGGAAGATGAAGTTGAGGCAGAAAAGAGCGAGTCAATGAGTGAAGATATAAAGGCGGGAACATACTATGAGAGGCTTCAGGCTGCTCTCTGCAAACCGAAAAAATAGGAAGGTTTAGTTGCTCTCCACTTTGATGGAGCTGTTTACTTTTGTCATGATTATGCTTTTAAGAAGCCAGAGCAGTGCAACAAGGGAAGCGATGCAGATAAACAGGGAGAGCAGGATTGTGTAGTTGTACATGTTGTCGCCAAGCTGGATAAAGATAAGATATGCTTCAGCTCCGAAAGGGAGCAGAAATGCAACATACCCCCAGGGGTCACCATAATAGCTCTTTATGGCAAGGGCAGTAAGGGTATGCAGAATCATAGCGCCGCCAAGAATGATAAAGAGTAGTAGCTTGCTTAAAAAGTTGTCAAATTTATGAAGCAAAACTATAGGCATGATCCGCTCCTCTCATTAAGATTGAGTTCAGTCTAAAGCATATAAAACAGTTTTTCAAAACAATTCTTTCTAATAATGCATTATATTTCAATATGTTACAAATTTAATTAAAGAACGTATGGGTAATGTTGGGGTGAATGACAAGGCAGGTCATGGATTAAATAATCAGAAAGGGTCAAGAGAGCAGACAGACCAGCTCTATGGGAGAAAAACCATGAATGTAGACGAGCAGATCAGGCAGTTTTTGAAGGCGGAGAGATTCGGCGTAGCTGGTGCATCTGTTGACAGAGCCAAATTCGGAAACCGTGTTCTCAGATGTTATCAGATGAAGGGGCTTGCTGTTGTGCCGATCAACCCGAAAGTAAACGAGATTGAGGGTGTTGCTACGGTTGCATCAGTCGCGGAGTTGCCGGACGATGTAAAAAGCCTTTCAGTTATTACCCCTCCTCAAGTTACCGAGAAGGTGGTTGAAGAGGCGATAGCCAAAGGTATCAGAAGCATCTGGATGCAGCCTGGTGCCGAAAGCCGGATTGCAGTTGAGAACTGCCTGAAAAACGGTATTAACGTGATTGCAGACGGAAGCTGCATTCTGGTGGTGCTTGGATACAGAGATCACTGATTAATTCCCGTTCGGTAAACATATTTCAACTGTCAGGCAATCCTGCATGGCGGCTGCATCAGGGTGGAGAGCGAATTCGGCAAGGGGACAATTTTCACTTTCACTTTGCCGATTGAACTGACATAGTGCAGAAAATTGCTATACTTTCCATATGACCTGAAGTCAGTCGGGCAGAGGAGAATTGCTTGAAGAGAAAAAACAGTGCCATCCCTGAAACAGTCACGGAGATACAGGGCGAGGCTGATTCCTTGACGCAGACGAACCTACACTTCCCCATCGTCGGTATCGGCGCCTCTGCTGGCGGTCTGGCTGCTTTTGAAGCCTTCTTTTCCGGCATGCCGCTCGATAAAGAGCCTGATATGGCCTTTGTGCTGGTGCAGCATCTGGCACCGGATCACAAAAGCATCCTCACCGACCTGATCCGCCGCTACACCCGGATGCAGGTTTTTGAGGTGGAAGACGGCGTCGTCGTACAGCCCAACTGCTGCTATATCATCCCGCCAGGGCGCGATATGGCCTTTCTGAACGGCACACTGCACCTGCTGGAGCCCTCTTCACCGCGTGGCCAGCGGCTCCCCATCGATTTTTTCTTCCGCTCACTGGCGCAGGATCAGCACGACCGGGCCATCTGCATCGTCCTTTCCGGCACCGGCAGCGACGGCACACAAGGGGTGCGGGCTATAAAGGCGGAAGGGGGGATGGTCATGGCCCAGAACCCCGAATCTACTGAATATGACGGCATGCCCCGTAGCGCCATCAATACAGGCCTGGTCGATTATATCCTCCCCGCAGCCGAGATGTCTTCCCATCTGATCGCCTATGCTCACCACGCCTTCGAACGGGTTGCAATCGTGCCGGAACTGCTCCTTCCCAAGGTTGAAGACTTCTTCAAAAAGATCTTTATCCTGCTCCGTTCCCAGACCGGCCACGATTTTTCCCAATACAAGCTAAACACCATCAAGCGCCGCGTCGAGCGTCGGATGGCCGTTCATCAGATCGCAGATCTGGGGAGCTACGTCCGTTTTTTGCAAAATACAGCGGTAGAGGTGGAGGCGCTCTTTCGCGACCTCCTCATCGGCGTCACCAGTTTTTTCCGCGACCCGGATGCTTTTGCCAGCCTGGAAACTATCGTCATTCCGACTCTTTTTGCCAACAGACCGACCGGCAGTGCCATCAGGGTCTGGATCTGCGGCTGCTCCAGCGGCGAAGAGGCTTATTCCATCG
>JANNRW010000111.1:0-7289 GCA_031401815.1 Geobacteraceae bacterium
CGAGATCCTCGCCAACCAGAAGCTGGTCAAGAGCTACAAAGAGTGGAACGAAGGTCTGTTGGTCAGCACCAATACCGACTGGTTCTATCTGGAGATAGCCAGACCTTTCATCGAGAAAGAGCTGGAAGAGCTTCCTTGTGCCTTTTTCGACTTAAGGGACTTTGAGAAAGCGATCCGCAAAAACACCCTCGCACCAGCCCGGGACGAGGGGGCTCTACAGAGCAGTGATGACCGGAAACTGATTAATCTCTACAAGATACTTTCCCCGCCGCACCTGCTTAAACAGCCCTTTGTAAATGACAGCAACTCTCTGAACAGGGAATTTTACAGTGAGTTGTTGCACATTATCGGTCTGGAAGAGGTGAAGGAGAATGGGAAGAAGCTGATCCGACGCAAGCCTGAAGGTGGGCGTAACGACGGCTCGCTGCTGGAAAATGCCATCAACTTGCTTCTTGTTCAGCGGACACTGGGCGAGATTGACAATCCTGAGCAGTTCGGCACCACCGCCGCCGAGCAGCTTTTCAGCGTCGGTCTTGAGCTCTGCATTATCTGGTTAAACCGGATACTCTTCCTGAAGCTGCTGGAAGGGCAGCTGATTGCCTACCACCGGGGGGACAGCGGCTACGCCTTTCTGAAAAGTGACAAGATTACGGATTTTGATGATCTCCAGGAGCTTTTTTTCGAGGTGCTGGCACGGCGGATGGATGAGCGGTCGCCGGGTGTGGCTGCAAAATTTGGCGCTATCCCCTACTTAAACAGCTCTCTCTTTGAAATTAGTGACCTGGAGCGAAAGACAATCCAGATTTCAAACCTTAAAGGGCGGCTGGAAATGCCTGTCCATGGTACAACTGTCCTCAAAAATGCCGTTGGCAAGCGGATTTCAGGTAACCGGAACACACTTGGCTATCTGTTAGACTTTCTCGACGCCTACGACTTTGCCAGTGAAGGAAAAGCCGACATCCAGGATACGCCGAAGACCATCATAAGCGCTTCTGTGCTTGGTTTGATTTTCGAGAAAATCAACGGCTACCGGGACGGCTCTTTCTATACTCCCGGCTTCATTACCATGTACATGAGCAGCGAAGCCATCCGCCGGGCAGTGGTGCAGAAGTTTAAAGAAATGTGGGGTTTTATTGCAGGAACGAACGGCATTGTCCATGCCGGTAATGGCAACTACAGGGGCAATTCCGGCAAGGGCGCATGCCATGCGCCCCTGAATTTTGACGATCTTGCTGACAAGCTGGATTATACCGATAGAAAGATACGACAAAAGGCCAATGACATAATCAATTCGCTGCGAATTTGCGACCCTTCAGTAGGTTCAGGCCATTTTCTCGTCTCTGCTCTCAACGAAATCATTGCCATAAAAAGCGACCTCCATTTACTCACAGACAAGGACAACAAGCGCCTCCACGGCTGCGTCATCTCAATCGAAAACGATGAGCTGATTATCACTGTTGAAGATGAACTGTTTGTTTATAACCCGGGTGATCCCGAATCCAGGCGGATTCAGGAAGCTCTTTTCCATGAAAAACAGACAATTATCGAGGAGTGCCTGTTCGGCGTTGACATCAACCCCAAATCAGTAGCGATCTGCCGCCTGCGACTCTGGATCGAACTGCTGAAAAACGCCTACTACACCAGAGCGAGCGGTTATTCCGAATTGGAGACCCTTCCCAACATTGACATCAACATCAAGTGCGGCAATTCACTGGTAAGCCGCTTTGCCTTGAGAAATGGCGGGAATCAACAGCTTTCACAGGTTGAGCTTAACCGGAGGGAACAACTTACAGCACGCTATAAGGAAAAAGTCTGGCAGTACAAACTTGCCCCGGCAAACAAGTCAATTCTGCGCAAGGAAATTGCTGCGCTGAAAGAGGAGTTGCAGACCTTTGCCGTGCCGATAGACAAGGATCTGATGGCGTTGCGCAAACTAAAAAACGACCTCGACCAGAGAGGTTTCGGTTTTGTCAAGGAAGAGATAGAACAGTATCATGCGCTGCTGGCATCGGAAAAAGAAATGAAGCGGGTGGTTGCGGAGAAACTGCGAACCGTGTATGGCAATGCTTTCGAGTGGCGGTTCGAGTTCCCCGAGGTACTGGATGAAAAGGGAAATTTCACCGGTTTTGATGTTGTAATCGGCAATCCGCCTTACATGAGGGCAGACGGCAGTGAAGAGCTCCTGGCCATGCGCCATCATATGATGGCGTCCGGACAGTTTGAAACTCTTTGGGAGAAATGGGATCTGTACGTGCCGTTTATGGAGCTTGGCTACAAGCTTTTGCGCGAAAACGGTATCGAAACGATGATAGTTTCCGATGCCTACTGCCATGCCAAATACGCCCGGAAATCCCAGGAGTGGTTCCTTGGGAACAGTAGCGTCCTTGGTATCGACTTCATCGGTGGCCTCGATGTTTTCGACGAAGCGAGTGTCCACAATGTCATCTGCTTCTTTGAAAAGAGTAATGGAGCAGCCAATCGGCCTGCCCGGCGTCTTCATGCAGGAGAGTTCGGCGCTGTCCGTCTGCTGGCGACCGATGAACAAGCCAGGCTTACTCATCGTGCTTTCTTCCCGGAAGAGGTTCAGAAGCCCGGCTTTACTGTGCCTGTCGTGCCGCTTGCCGAGATATGCTATGTATCAGTCGGGATGGTCGTACATGCAGACGAACGGGAGGCCAAAGGAGCCTTTGAATTAAGCGATCTGGTTGCAGAGACGCAGGACGACCTTCATCCAAAGCCGTTTGTAGAAGGGAAACACCTGGCTCGTTGGCTCCCCCGCTCCGGCAGGTGGCTTGAATGGGGGACTGACCGTGCTCCGGGACTGTTCAGGCGACAGACCTTTCCGGAGTTGTATGAAGTGGCAGAGAAGCTAATTTCCATTGATATGGCTGCCGGTGTCTCCCAATTGAAGGTAGCTTACGACGATCAACAACTTTATCACAATCATTCTGCCTGGTGTTTTGTCCCTTGGCATGGGCTCGAAGGTGTTCGCAACAAATCCTTGCAAAAAACAGCCCGCTACGCCGATGAAAAGCCGCGTCCCGACCTTCCGCAACGGGAGATTCTGGAAGAAGCCAGTCGCCATTTCAGTATCAAATATCTGCTGGCAGTTATGAACTCTTCGACTGCGCGTGATTTTCTCAGGGGAAACCGGCGAAGTAATATTCATCTCTACCCCGACGACTGGAAAAAACTGCCGATCCCTGACGTACCAAAGGGAAAACAGGCTCTGATTGAAGCAGTGGTGGAGCAGATACTGAAAGCGAAAAAATCCGATAAAACCGCTGACATATCAGCCTGCGAAGCTGAAATCGACAAGCTGGTGTACGAGCTGTATGGCCTGACCGGTTAAGAGATTGCACTGGTGGAGGGGAAGAGTGTCGGAAAGTCAGGTTAGGATCTGTTCGTAACTTAGGAGGCTAGCCCTCTTATCCTTCTCTGTTACGGTGAAATAATCTTTGACTAAAAACAGATTTTTAACATATTATTATCATGTAATTATATGTATAAGGAGGCTCTGAAATGCACTCTCTACTTGAACGTTCCAGTCAGGCTGTTTCTGTTACCGAAGTTTCCCGTTCTGCAAAGACGATTTTTGATCGACTATCGAGCGGCAAGCAGGAAAAATACGTGGTTATGCGCAATAACGCCCCGGCGGCGGTGATGATGCCGGTCAGTGTCTACGAGGCAATGATGGATGAGCTGGATGACCTGCATATTCAACTGACAGCGCGTGACAGGCTACTATCTTTCGACCGTTCAAAAGCCATCAGTCATGAGGAGATGCTGAAAAGATTTGCCAATGAGGATGAATCGTGACCTGGCGGGTAATCTATCACCACGAGGTTGCAGATGACCTGGATGAGTTGGGAAAGTATCAGACCCGGGCGGTACTTAAAACGATTGAAACACGTATTCGCGATGGTGAGCCGGAAAAAACCGGTAAACCGCTTGCCGGAGAACTGGCAGGCTGCCGCCGCATCCGCAGCGGTGATGTACGGATTGTCTATCGCGTGCATGCCAGGATTATCGAAGTTTTGATTGTGGCCGTAGGGCCACGTCGCAATGATGAAGTGTATCGGGTCGCGCGCAAGCGTGTCTGAAACATGCTGATGTATACAGATAGGCCTTATGAAAGACGTCTTGCCGAAAATGCCATTTAAAAACCTGCTCAAAAGCCGCTACAGGTGGCTGGTCATTGCTGTGGTAATTATTGCCGTCATCGGGGCTTCCCGGTATGCATTTTTCCTCTCCTTCCCTCCGGGTGATGGGCAGATCGTGAAAATTGTCGATTTCGCCAAAGGTAGCTCACTCAAAAAGCTGGCTGACGAGCTCGAAAAAAGTGGCGTTCTCGGAAGTTCCCGTCTTTTCATCTTTACAGCCCGGCTGCGGGGAGTTACCGACAAGCTGCAGGCAGGCACTTATCAGTTTACAGATGCAATGCCGCCAGCCGATATTCTGGGGATGCTGGAAAGGGGTGAAGTTTACGAAAAGCGCTTTGCTGTGCCTGAAGGGTACTCGATCTACCAGTTGGCCGAGATGCTCGAAGGCAAAGAGCTGTTTGCTAAGGCTGTTTTTTTGAAGGAGTGCAGTAATCCGGCACTGCTTAAAGAGCTCGGTATCAAGGGGAAAACCGTTGAAGGCTATCTCTACCCCAGTACATACAACCTTGCCAACATTGACGATCCGGAAGTTTTTGTGAAGATGATGACAACACAGTTCTTTAAAATCTGGAATGAACGGTTTGCCTCGCTGGAAAAGAGTTCCGGCCTTAACCGTCAACAGATTGTAACCCTGGCCTCTATCGTCGAAAAAGAGGCAGTAGTCCCTTCCGAGAAGCCATTGATCGCCTCGGTATTCCTGAATCGTCTGAAAAAACGTATGCCCTTGCAGAGCGATCCGACGGCACTTTACGGAGTGAGATCCTTTGCCGGAGCTGTGAAACGGAAAGACATTTTGCGCAGTACGCCTTACAATACCTACAAGATTAACGGTCTCCCCCCCGGTCCGATCGGAAACCCCGGAGAAGGGGCTATTGAAGCTGTTTTGAAGCCAGCCAGCACCGGATACTACTATTTTGTTGCAAAAAAAGATGGGACGCATCATTTTTCAGCTACCCTGGATGAGCATAACAGAGCCGTCAACCTTTATCTGAAAGGAAAGGGGCTACCAGCATACCGCAATGACCACAAAAATATTACTGGCAGAAGATAACGAACATCTCGCCCTTGTGCTCTCCAGATTCCTGGCTGCAGAGGGGCACTCGACGACCCTCTCCCATAACGGTCAGGATGCCTTGCGCCTACTTGAGACCGGGTCATTTGATCTTCTGCTGCTGGATCTCCATCTCCCCGGAATAAGCGGTGTAGAGCTGTTGAAGAGGGTTCGGCAGTCATCCGGACTGGCAGGCATGCCGGTAATCATCATGACCGGAGTCTTCAAGGGTGAAAAGTATGCAGAGGCTGCCCGCAGACTGGGTGTTGAACATTATCTTGAAAAACCGTTTTCCAGAGAAGCTTTCTCCTTAGCTGTAAATGCAACAATATCCTCTGTTAAAAGAGTTCAGAAAAAACCGGCTCTGCTGGATATGCTGCTTGCCATTTACAACAACAGGCAAAGCGGCCTCTTGCAGGTGGAGGGGGCATCGCCTGTAGCATTTGTCAAGGGAGAACCGGCATCGTTTTTGGCAGCAGGAAGGCATGATTTCTCCGGATTTCTGGCAGCAAAAGGGGCGATCAGCCGCGATGATGAACGAATCTTTCTTGAGAGCGGCGAAGAGAGGCTCTTTTTTACCGAGTCCGGCATGCTCAGATATGAGGAGTTGCAGGAAGAGTCCCGGCTTTTCCTGACAAGACGTTTGATGGATGAAATTGCAGTTACTGAAGGGGTATCGTTTACAGAAGGGGAAGGGTATGCCGAGCCTCCACTGGTGCAGATTTCTCTTCCCCAGCTGGTTTATGATGCCATGAAATCCTCTCCTTCAGAGTTTCAGACAGAAGAGTTTCTCTCTGTCAACATGTTGCTCTATCCGGGCAGAACCCCTCTGTACTATCGACGCGCTAACCTGTTGACGCTGCGAGAGTGCGACATTACCCTGCTTGACTTGATAAATGGCCGGGAATCCATGCAGGAGCTCCTTGGTAAAGTTTCTGACCCTAAGGAGGCTGCCGGGTTTTTCCATTTTCTACAGATGCTCGGCATGATCAGTTTCAGCAGATACCCGGAGAAAGAGGCGATTGCAGACTTTGCCCAGAAAACCCTTTTCAACAGGCCGCTCGAAGAGCTGGAAATAATGCCTGAATTTGAAATCGGGTTCGAGGATCTAGTAGAAGAGGTAGCTGAAAATGTCATGCTGGCCATGGATGACAAGGATCTGGCAGCCCCTCTGAGTGCCAGGGATATCGATTTCGAGCAGGCTGTACAGAGGGAATATGCTCTCATCAAAGACAAGAATTACTATCTCATTTTTGGCATGACTCCGGCAAAATTCAGTTTTAACGCCCTTAAAGAGGCATATTTCGCAAAAACCAGGGAGTACTCCACCGAACGCTTCATGGAACTCTCCGGAACAACTTCCACAATGGCTCAGGAGATACTTTCCATTTATGCAGATGCCTACAGCACACTCTCGAATGTTGTCGCCAAAGAGCGTTATGACGAGATGCTCAATGCCGACAAGACGCTCGGGATTGACGGCAAGCAGGATGGCCGTCTGCACGCAAAAATCCAGTTCCAGTCAGGCAAGGTTTTTCTGGAAATGGAAGAGTTTGATAACGCTGAAAAGGCTCTTCAGGAAGCTTACACTCTTGAACCTGACAATGCAGGTCATACCGCCTTTCTTGCCTGGGCTATCTACAGAAACAGTGCGAACAAGAATTCGAAAGCAGCGCAGGAGAGGGCGCGGAGCCTGCTTACCCAGTCTCTTCAGAGCGAAAAGAGCGCAGAGGCATACTCTTTTCGCGGCTGGATGCTCTTTGATGAAGGGCGATATGGGCTGGCAGAGGGTGATTTTCTGAAAGCGCTGAAAATCAACCCCAGAGAGAGTAATGCCCTTAATGGCATGAAATTGATTATCGAGAAACGGGAAGGTGAGAAGAAGGGGTTAATAAGGAGATTTTTCGGGTAATATCGGTCTGTAGCCATTTCAGAAAAGGTAACTAGCACCCAAGTTTAACCCCTCCTGTCCTCCCCTTACTTAAGGGGAGGGACGCTCGAAGTGACATTGGTGGCATTACCGGCTTATCTTCCTCAAAGCGTCCCCCCGCTTGAGACAAGAGGGGGACAGGGGG
>JANNRW010000112.1:0-6887 GCA_031401815.1 Geobacteraceae bacterium
GCCCGGAAGTCGGCCAGTTTCTCTCCGGGGAGCTGATACAGCTTTACGCCGGCCATTTCGATTTCACCAGTAGTCGGATGATTCATCCCTCCCAGGACGGACAGCAAGGTACTCTTGCCGGAACCGGACTGTCCCATGATGGTGATGAATTCACCTGCCTCAATGCTGATGTCCAGACCGCGTAGCGCTTCAACGACATCGTCGCCGCTGGTGTACTGTTTTGTTACGTTTTTAATTTCGATGAGTGCCATTGTATCCTCGTGTCAAAGCGCCCGCAGGGCTTCGGTTGGGTCCATCTTGCTTGCATGCAGAGCCGGATAAAGGCTGGCCAGCAGACCCAGCATCACAGCAAGGCCGATTGAACCAAAGGCCACAGTTGAGTCCCAGATCAGATGGGCGTTTTTGCTTTCCGCCATGAACGGCAGAGCCAGTTTGGCCCCACCCATCCCGGCGGCATATCCCAGAAATCCGGCCAGCAGGCTGACCAGAGCAGCCTCCAGCAGAATGATCCGCATGATATGGCTCTTCCTGAAACCGATGGCCCGGAAAACACCGATCTCGGTAGTGCGCTCGTTGACGCTCCCCATCATGGTTACAAAGACGATCAGGGAACCAATGAAGACAACCACGCCGGCCATGGCATAGGAGAAGCGCTTGAACTGATCCAACGCTTTGAGACGACCCTCCACAACCTGTTGGATGGCAGATACCTTGGCATCCGGTATCTTCTCAGCAATCTGGGTGACCATGTCACCGATGGGGCAGCCTGAGCAGAGCG
Organism: Geobacteraceae bacterium; assembly: GCA_031401815.1. Lineage (GTDB taxonomy): Bacteria > Desulfobacterota > Desulfuromonadia > Geobacterales > DSM-12255 > JANNRW01. Next base: position 779 of record JANNRW010000112.1, read on the forward strand.
CCGCCACTTCGGCCAGGGTGATCTTCCCTTCCTTGCCGAGAAGCTTCTGTGCCTTTGGTAAAGAAGCGAACACAAGCGAGTCATCCTGTGAACCGGTCTGATCGAGAACGCCGGAGACCTTGAAGATTTCACCCTTGAGTGTGAGTTCATCTCCAGGATTCAGATTCAGTATTTTTGCCGCATCACTGCCGACAAGAAGCTCCCCTTGATTTTTCGGAGTATCTCCGAAAACCTTCCACCACTGTTTCATCTTCAGCTCGCTGTCAAAATTTACCCCGACCAGCAGCACATCATTGGTTCCGACCTTGAGCCCCCCCAGCACCTTTGGCGAGATGGTAGAGATATTCTTATGGTTGGTGATGGTTTTGATTTTCGCCAGATCAGCCTCAAGAATCTCGCGCTGATCAAAGCTCACTCCACCCAGACTGATGCCGCCATAATTCATGGCCAGACCGTTACTCTGGGGGGTGATCAGGATATTGGCGCCGAACTCATCCATCTTGCGCTCGATATCGCTGGACATGGAGCGGGTCAGGGTTACCAGGGTTACGATGGTGGCAATACCAACCATCAGGCCGATGGTCAGAAAGGCCATCTTTGCTTTGCGACGTTTCAGATTATTGATGGAAATAGTATGAAGTTTCATCAGAAGTATCTCGCTCCGTTTTTGATATCAGCTACCTTGATCACAATGTTGTTACCGTTGAGCTGGCTGGGAAGATAGCCGGGATTGCAGCCTCCGGTTGCATTGGGGCCGAGACGGTTGATGGCAAATTTTTGATTGCAGTTCTTGCAGTTCATTTTGTCACCCTGCTGCTCGTATCCTTTTCTTGATTTAAAACAGGCGTCACAGGCATCGAAGGCAACCTTGTAACTGCCGTCGGCGCTCTTTGCGGCAAAGAAGACGATTTCCTTGCCGCTATCCTCGATTTTATAGAATTGGGCTTTGCCGTCAGCCAGTTTTGCTGCCGGAAGAGTGACTGTGCCGTTGCTGACCTTCACCTTTTCATATTTGCCCAGTGAGAAAGCAAATACACTGACTGCACCAACCAACAGTGCCACCGCTGCAATACCTGCCAATACAGCTGTTTTTACGCGTTTTGTTGCCATTCCAGTCTCCTTTTCTCAACTTTGTTTGTTTGAACCACAACCGCCCTTAGTGCCGCAACCACCGCAGCCCCCTGAAGTCGAAGCCTTCTTGCCAATATCCCTGCCGGTTAACTGCTTGAACTGCTCCGGCGTAAGTATAATATGCACTTTACTGCCAAAACCAGCGCCATTGACTTTCTCGGCGAGACTTTCCGGCTTGACATCCTTTGTGTCATAGCCAACAACCACCCACCCCCCATCAACATCCACTTCAGTAACTGCAACACCTTTCAACGACTCAAGCGCTTTGGTGATTTTGCTTGAACAGCTGCCGCAGGTCATGCCGGTTGTTTTCAGGACTGCTACTGAATCAGCAGTTGAACCGATTCTTACAAACACCGCGAGAACCGCCAAAAGCGTTATCATCGAGACTATGATCACAGCATTGATAACTTTTGTTTTCATTATTGCCTCCTTGGCATTTAAGCCGTTACGTGTCACATTACCAGAAACATGCCAACCTTTGCCCATCCCATAACATGCTGAAATCATGGTGGTATCCATGATCGATCAATCTACATAACCAACGGGCCATAGAAGAATATCCCGCAGCGGTGTTGAATATTCTTCAATTGTCGTTTCTACAATGCCCGCATGCCATTCATTAAGTCGATGACTTATATCTTTATTATCGATATTAACAATTTGAACTGTTGTCACCTATCAGCTATATTGCTGGGTCGTAAAAAACACTTTGATGAGGTATACGCATGCATATTTTCATTTCACTTATCGTTATCTACCTGTCCACTCTGCTGCTTGCCGGTTCGGCACTCTCGGCACCAGCTAAAGTCCATTCCGGAACGATCAGTATGGCGGTAGACCTCTCCTCTCACGGTGCTGCAGATGCAGCAGAGCTATGGATTCCCTATCCGGTTTCGGACAAAGATCAGGACATCACTAATGTGAAAGTCTCAGGAGATTATTCCACCTCGGCTGTTTATACCGACAGCAACAACAGCACTCCCATTCTGTATGCCCGCTGGGAAAAAAGTGTTGCCAGTCGCAAGCTGACCTTCTCTTTCCAAGCACAGCGCAATGAAGTAATCCGCCGGGACTTCCCGGCCAAAGAAGCGGCCTGGGACCCGGCAGACTATGCCCAGTATCTTGCCCCGACGAAATTTGCGCCGCTCGATGGCACTGTCTGGCTACAGGCTATGAAGATAACCGAAGGGGGAAATACGATCCTGGAGAAGGCCAAGGCGATTTATGACTGGACCTGCGAGAACACCTATCGCGACCCCAAAACTCGTGGCTGTGGCGCAGGTGACGTATGTGCTTTATTGAAGAACCCGGGTGGGAAGTGCGCCGATATCCATTCGGTTTTCGTTGCCCTTGCAAGAGCGGCAGGAGTGCCGGCCCGTGAGGTTTTCGGTATTCGCATGGGGAAAAAAGATCGTGAGGATGTTACGACCTGGCAGCATTGCTGGGCCGAGTTCTACCTGCCAGGATACGGCTGGGTGCCGGTGGATGCAGCAGATGTGCGCAAGGCAATGCTAACCGAGAACCTGAAACTTGAGGATGCAAAAACAGCCGAGTACCGAGCCTACTTCTGGGGCAGCATCGACCCATACCGGGTGAAGCTTTCTGTCGGTCGGGACCTGACTCTAAACCCGCCGCAATCGGGCGAACCGGTTAACTATCTGATGTATCCCTTTGCGCAGGTTGGTGGAAGATCTATAGACTGGCTGGACCCAACAGCGTTTAAATACAGCATTATCTATACGGCGAAATAATCCTAAGCAGTAAAACATTATATGAAGCTTGACCTAAAAAGGTTGTATCGATATTGTGTTACGTATGCACAGCCTATTGAAAATCATAGCCTTCGTGGTTCTGGTTGCGGTGATCTCGATGTTCACCGGCCTGGAAACCGCTTTTTCTGCTGCACCTGTGGAAAAAGCCGCGAAATCCTGCTGCGATGGCTGCGAGCATGATGAAAACCAGGAAAGCCCGTCTTCTCAGTCTGTTCCCCAGTCCGCCCCTTATTGTCCGGCCTTCATGTGCCTTTCCTTTGATGTTGTTAAACCAATTGCGCTTCAGCTCTTTTTGTCAGAGACCATCCCCTTCTTTACCTTCATTCCCGAGCCAAACCCCGATCCATTTATAAAATCAATCTTTCATCCGCCTTCTCTCGTCTAGTACACCATACTGGTAAACCTGAAAATTTCCTATTGATACAGGGACAAGTGCGTCTCTGTAATCATACGTCTATTATTAATTACGGAGATCTAACATGAAAAAATACATCATTGTTTTTGCAGCGATAATCATTGCCGGTATTACCTTTGCCGGTTTCAGTAGTGGTATGGGGAAGAGAGTTCAGACAAAAGGAATATTGTCGGTGAACGATATCCAGGCAGACCCCGCCGCTTATACTGGAACCATCACCATAAACGCAGTAGTGGCAAGCATTTCCAAACAAGACTCGCAGTTATTCGCCATCATCGACACAGCGGAGGCAAAGCTCTGCAAAAGCGTAACCTGTGCAAAGTTCTATCTCCAGGTGAAAAATATGGGAAAGAGGCCGCAGGAGGGTGACGAGATTAACGTTACAGGGAGCTTCGGCGAAAAAGGGCGCGTCTTCAACGCGACCAAAGTGGATGTTCTGGGGCATCTCAATCTGGGAGGTCGCTAGCATGAACATTCCAAAACTGGTGATGAAAAACATCACCCGCCGGAAGGGACGGTTTGTCTTCACCCTTCTCGGAATTACTATCGGTATCGCTTCCTTTGTCACTCTCCTCTCCCTCGGCGGTGGGCTCAAGAAGGAAATTAAGAAACAGTCGGCCGAATTGGGGGCTAACCTGGTGGTGACCCCCAAGGGGTGGTGCGCCTATGAACAGGTCTCCGTCCTGACCGGTGAGCAGTTGCCGGAGGCTATCCCCTTCGACGTGGTGAAGAAGATAGCTGCCATCAAGGGTTTGAACTCTGTCCCCTACCTCACCGAGCGGACCGCATACCAGAACAACCCGATCTCCGTGATCGGCATACTCCCTGAAGAGATGCGGCGGTTCAAGAATTGGGAGATGGAGCAAGGGAAATACTTCACGGCACAGGATGAAAAGGCCATTATCATAGGCTCCGGCATAGCCGGGCAGTTCAAACTGAAACCGGGGGACGAATTGACTGTCAAGGGTGAGCATTTCCCCATCAAGGGTGTCCTCAAGGAAACCGGAGGAAAGGACGACATCGCAGTCTATATGCCGCTTTCAGTTACACAGCGGTTGTACGAGGTAAGTAACATGGTCTCCTTCATCGCCATCAAGGTGGACGACATATCCCGTATCGACGAATTCATCCTGAAGATCCAGAAGGCGGCCAACGTGGCAGTGGTATCCGACAAGCAGCTCCTGAAATCGGTCCTCTCCATCGTCGGCACCGTCAGTGTTACCCTGCAGCTCATCGCCGCCGTGGCCATTCTCGCTGCCGCCTTCGGCATAATCAATACCATGATGACCGCCGTATCGGAGAGGAAACGGGAGATCGGCATCCTCCAGGCCATCGGTGCATCGCAGAGGACCATCTTTTCCATCTTCTTCCTGGAGTCGGGTTTTTACGGGCTGCTCGGAGGTATTTTCGGTGTGGCGGGCGGACTCCTCTTCTCCCTCTTAGCCGCCCCTTATATTTCCCAAAATGAATTCACCTCTCTTATAAGGGGGACTAATGTCGGTGAGGCCTTGGATCTGCGAATCATCTTCGGCTCGATAATCTTTTCAGTCGCAGTATCCCTCGTGTCGGGACTTTACCCGGCGTGGAAGGCGGCAAGACTCACTCCCGTGGAGGCGATAAGCTATGGATGATACGATTATCAGAACGGAAAACCTGCACAAGACTTACAACTCGGGGAAGGTAAAAACCAACGCCCTGCGTGGGGTGACACTGGAGATAGCGAGAGGTTCCTTTTGCTGCATCGTTGGTCCGTCCGGACACGGGAAAAGCACCCTCATGCACCTTGTCGGGGGGCTCGACCGACCGACCGAGGGAGGTGTCTTCCTGGACGGAATGGATATCACCCGGCTTTCCAACAGCAAACTGGCGGCTTTGCGGGCGCAGAAAATCGGCTTCGTCTTCCAGTTCTTCAACCTTCTCCAGGGCCTTACCGCCTGCGAAAACGTGGAGACGGCCATGATGTTTGCAGGGGCCACGGAGAAGGCGCAGAAAGAAAGGGCTGAAGCGCTCCTTTCCCTGGTTGGGCTTTCGGAAAAGCTCCATGCGAAGCCTTCCGACCTTTCTGGCGGCCAACAGCAACGGGTTGCCATAGCAAGGGCTCTGGCTAACAACCCGGATCTCCTGCTAATGGATGAGCCGACCGGAAACCTCGATTCAGAGTCTGAAGCAGAGGTGCTTGAAACGGTCTTCAGGCTCCACCGTCAAGGGAAGACAGTGGTCATAGTTACCCATAACAACGAGATTGCGCAAAGGGCGGAGAAGGTTATTACCATCAGGGATGGGATGGTCGCGAAATATGTCTTGGTTTAAGGAAAATATTCGACCCATACATTGCCTGAGATCCTGTATCCCTAATTCAGCATGAAATCGACTCATTCCGGATTGGCGAATTCTCTAACACCTCGGGTATAATCCGATTTACAGTAGGAGCATTTCCATCCTCTGTATACAGCAACTCCAAGGAGCGCCATCCATGACCGCAACCAATCTCAATGAACTTGCCATGCGCTACAAGGCCGACCCGGAATCGGTCTACAACACATGGTTCATTGACAACGACACCCGTATGAAGTCGTTCCGCTCCATCCGGCGTGGGGTGGTGGCCATCATTGCCTCGATAAAGGACGGAACGTTTGGTAACGATTTCAGGTTCATCCGCAGAATCTGTGGGTAGATTCCAGAAAATGGGGGCCTAAACGGCCACCCAGTTAATGAAAATAGAGCATCCCGTCTTCAAATCTGGCATTGTGTGTTTCGACCAAGAAACCCAATACAGAAAAGGAGAACG
>JANNRW010000113.1:0-1910 GCA_031401815.1 Geobacteraceae bacterium
GTGTGTTTCTCCTTTCGAGTGTGATTGCTACGAAAGAAGAAATAAATGATTGGGCGGCTGGTACGGAAGAAATTACTGCGGAATGGGGTTTGGAATTTAAAAGACTTTGATTTTACTGACGCGATAGCGGCTTACTTGAACACCGGCATAGACACTGACGCGGCAGGATAAGACTCTGCCGCGCAGGTCATGCCGAGCCCCGTTATGCAGAAATGAAGGAGGAAAATATGGCTGATATAATTTCAAGCGTTTCTACCGCAATCACTTTGGCGAAAAGGCTGCGCGAAATCAGCAAAAACATTGAAGATGCAGAATTTAAAAATGTACTTGCGGATCTAAGTCTCGAACTTGCTGATGCAAAATTGAAAATAGCCGAAGTAATCACTGAAAATGCTGGATTGAAGGAAAGAATTCACTCCCTCACTAGCGCAAGCGGAGAGAAGTGCCCAAAATGCAATAATCGAACTTTCGAGATTGTATCAACAAGACCACATCCCATTTTCGGAGAGGTTGGTGCTAAGGAGCGGAATTACAAGTGCTCCGGATGCGGTTTTGCGGAATCAAAGCTCATCAAATCCTGAATAGTGTGGGACGCCGTTTATATGACACAAGATAAGAACACTTAGGAGGTGTCCTTTGGAATTATTACCGACATTTAAAAGCGAAAAGTTTAAGTGCCCTCATTGCCAAGTAACTTCTCAGCAACGTTGGTTTGATCAGAAATTGGCAAGTTCCGCAGCAAACCAGATACTTAGTCACGTTTACTATGACTACAGATCAAAAATACAGGACTATGAGCAAAGTGCTATTGAGGCATTTATTAAAATTGTAGAAAATACTAACGCGAGAGAAATGTCAAACTTTGTGCCATCAAAATTTTCTATCGCAATCTGCCTTGCATGCAATGATATTTCACTCTGGGTCAATAGTGAACTTGTATATCCGAGAAAAACTTCTATTTCACCACCGAATAATGACATGGATAATGATATTAAAGAGCTTTATCACGAAGCATCGATAATATTCAGTGACTCACCTAAAGGCTCAACAGCTATACTTCGGCTCGCATTGCAAAAGTTGTTAAAACAAATTGGTAAGAGCGGTAAAAACATTAATAACGATATTAAAGAATTAGTGACTGAAGGATTAAGCCCCAAAATACAACAAGCCTTAGACTTGCTAAGGGTCATAGGAAATAATGCTGTGCATCCAGGCCAAATAGACGTTGATGATAATAGCACTATAGCCTTAAAGCTATTTCATATCTTGAACTTTATCGCTGAAGAAATGATTACTAAACCTAAAGAGCTAGAATTTCTTTACAATGACGTTATTCCTGAAGAAACAAAAGAACATATAAAGCAAAGAGATGGTAAACCATAGCACACCACGCATAACATGCCTCTGCACCTGTCCGCTTCGCGGCAGGTGAGCGGCCACCCCGTTGGAGATTTATATGCACTTTAAATATAAGCGCAGTGCAATTCCAGCAATAATTTATCTTATATTATCATTTCTATCTTTAATGCTAGTAGCTTTAGCACCAGTTCAAGCAAGTTTAGCTGGTGTTTATTTAGTAATAGTAACAATCCCATGGAGTTTTATTATAACTGAATACCTAGACTCAATTCGACGTGGAACAGTAGTACCTGATTCGGTGTATTATTCCGATGCTATGTTGAGTATAGGAGCTATGATGATAGGTATACTAATTAATGCAATAATATTATTGGTTATATTTGGTTATTTTGCTAAATCTAATAACAAAGAGGTTCATCCGCAGAATCTGTGGGTAGATTCCAGAAAATGGGGGCCTAAACGGCCACCCAGTTAATGAAAATAGAGCATCCCGTCTTCAAATCTGGCATTGTGTGTTTCGACCAAGAAACCCAATACAGAAAAGGAGAACG
>JANNRW010000114.1:0-6021 GCA_031401815.1 Geobacteraceae bacterium
CGTTCTCCTTTTCTGTATTGGGTTTCTTGGTCGAAACACACAATGCCAGATTTGAAGACGGGATGCTCTATTTTCATTAACTGGGTGGCCGTTTAGGCCCCCATTTTCTGGAATCTACCCACAGATTCTGCGGATGAACCGCTTCTTCTTTGAATTCAGAACTAAAATCTATAAAAACATAAATTGGCAATACTCTATGTACTTGATTCAATTTCGAATCAATATCCTCATAGAACCCTGGTGTTGAACAAACTATAATAATGACATCACCGTCTATTGCTTTAGGTATAATGTCTTTAATTCCGTTCTTGACTTGATAAATATTTTCTATTTTATGTTTAATTCCAGTGAAAGCTCTAAAATAGTTTAGTGCTTCACTATCTTCAATAATCATATTAACCGTAATTAGATTCTTAGTTTCACTTAAAATCCAGATTCTAGCCATTTATATTCCCCTGGATACATATGGTATGAGGATACAAAATGCTTTGCTGTATGGAGTTTTGTCAATGTCGTGGCGATATTCAAGTAAGTATCCATAAGTCCGACATACTTGATCAACATACCATAAGCCTACACCAAGGTTGGGCGCCCCCTTGGTTGTATAAGAGTGTTCGAAAATATTTAGTTTATGGTAATCCTCAATACTTGGACCGGTATCGTATATACCAATTTCAATTCCTTCAACATTATCTGGATATGGCCATTCCGCTTTTGATATTTGCACAAGAAGGCTTTTTGTACTTTTATTATCTTGTTTTAGAGTTGACTCATATGCATTCATGAGTAAGCACTGAAGAAGAGATGAAAACTGATATTGTTGTAACTTAAGAGCTAATTTCTTTAGGTTTTCTCCTAAATACACTACGTTGCATTTCACGGACTCACGTTTCCAGACCTCATTTACGTTTTTCCTGAAACTTCCAACAGCATCCTTGATAACATCAGATACCGCAGTCTCAATAGACTTTTTATATTCGACGTGTTTGAGCCCAAACTGTTGTTGAAGCATAGCAAGACAATAACTCTGATTTATTGTAAACTTCTTATTTTGATCTCCTTCCCTAATAATGGATTGCATCAGGGTAATGTAATCAGACATAACTTGTTTTTCTAATTTCTTATCAATGTCACGATAATGCTCTATCAGCCATTCAACAACCCGTTCAATATATTCAGTAATCAATTTTAACTCATATTGCCACAATCCGGATTTCTTCTGCGCAAAGCCGATATTTACTGCACCGGTGAACTCACGTTTATAACTTATGGGTATTGAATATTGCGAACGAAGGAATTGTACTGAAGAATCGAATATATCTCTGGGCACCAGATTATCTCGCTTATTCTTACTATACGTGTCTGGGACAAAATAACTCTCTTTACGGGTAATTGCTCGAATTACGTACCCATAACTCTTCCCGTTTTCTCTGAATTCTCCCGAGTTCCACAAATTAAAAGAACTGGCTTTTCCATTAAGATCCCATTTCCCTTTTTTTAGAGAAAATAAACCTAAGTATTCAGCGAAAGGACCCGATTGGCGACCAAAAGCCAACTCATCTGGCCGCCATAAATAATATATCTCGTCTATTAATTCTCGCACGGTATCGCTGTAAGGTAAAAATTTGTGACTGAGAGGACGTTGATGGAGTGGCTCAAGATTAATTGATAATATTTTAGTTTCAAATTGAATGACACTATCCATCAGATTCAGTGCAGCTAATAGCATTGCTGCCAGTTTTACCTTATTTAAATCAGAATCATCTTCATAGGTGGAAAAGTGAACAGCGTTAAATAAACCGGAAGGCGACTCGTAAGGCACCGCTATGCAAGGTGGATTCGAAGATATTATTTTAACCTCAGCACGTTTTTTATCCATGACGCCAGCAGAGGTCTTAACTATCTGGGACATTGGTGATGAAGGTTCTTCAACTGCAGTTAAAGCAGAAGAAGCTGATTCAAGAGCAGCTTTCTCAACATCTTCCCATGGTTTTATTGTTTTTCTATTGACAACATAAGTGGAGTTTATTTCTTCATTAACACTGAGTATTTCAATCCAGTCTTTATTTGCTTTGGTTGGGTTATCAGTATCACATCCTGACAACAAGACATCTTCTGTCAATATTATGTCTTCAGATTCTGGACACGGTCTGTAGAAAAGAAGCAATCCAACCTTGTTATCAGGATAATCCACAATTTTACTGATGCATTCCGGAAGGATATCAATAAGAGTTCTTATAACTAAACGGGCGCCTAGTATTTTATTTGAGCATTCATTTGGTGATTTTTTATAGTCAGAAGTATCACGCGCAACCAGTTTTTTCCATTCGAGGTCTTCACCTGCTTGGTCGAGTCGTTGTTTCAGACTTTCCTGAAGCTTTGCTATGTCCTTTTGTATTTCATATGAATATTCTTTGTTATCTAATATAGACTTATGTTTGGGCATAAGTTGTTTAAGCCATTCACAATGAAAAGTCATACGTGAGATAAATGCGGGTATATTATCAATTAGTTCATTTCTAGTTTGTTTTTTTTGTTTGTTATTTGTCATATTATTCTCTTTACTATGTAGTTTATGATGCTAGATCTCAGAAATTATTGGTGATGCTTAAAAGCTTCTCTATGACATGTTTATTAATTCTATGTTCTCCACCAAAACTCAATCTATACAATCTCTGTCCTTTATCCGGTTCCGGATATAAAAACCTCCTATCCATAAGTCGAATCTTCAGAGCATTCAAGCCTTCACGCAGAATATCATCAGATAAGCCTTCCGGCGGATAATACAAGGAATATATCCCCTGATCGTAGTAAATTTCAGAACCTTTGTGCAGGTCTTGCAGTAAATTCCCTAATTCTTCATGTCTCTTCTTTATTTCCTTTATGACGGGATTGCCTTCCTTCGTTGCGGACGCGCATCGCATTAACTGATAACCAAACTCCGCCGATGCGTGGCTGATCCCGCCTTGAATATTGGCAAAAACCGCTTGCACTGCCTTTACTATGTTGTCAGGACAAATCAACCATCCGAGCCTGAGTCCCGGCGCGGCATACCGCTTGGTGAAACTGTCCACCTGAATTACACGATCCGGAGGGAGATGCCTGCCCCACCACTCAGTTGCCTCGAAGTTAAACGGGCGCCCAACTTCATCCATGATAATCCAGAAGTCGTATCTCTCCGCCAGCTCCGCCAACTTTTTAAGCTGGTCTTCCTCCAGCGGATACCCCATCGGGTTTTGCGGCTCATTGAAAATGACCGCTTTTGGACAACGCGATTTGCATAGTTCTTCAATTCGGTCTGCAAAGGTGCTGGCGTAAACCGGAGGGCGGTCAAAAAGTAACGGTTCCTGCGTTACCCCAGTCAGATGCAAAATGCTCCAATAGGGGAATGCTGGAACAGCATAAGTAACTGAATCACCAGGATCGCATGTTGCCATCACCGCAGCCCAGATACCCGAACAGCCGCCATTACTTAAAACGATGTTGTCCGGATTGACTTCCGATTTGGTTTCCGAATAGACAAGCTCTGCAATGGCTTCGACGAGAGGCTTATACGCTCGCATCCCCGGAAGGAGATTGGCAAGACCGGGCAGCCTGGTCTTGGCCCGTTCGGCGGCTTCTGAAAACAGTTCAGCGAGACCGGGAACGTTTTTAATGTCGCCAATCGCGTAATTAAGCCATTCGGATTCACTGATAGTCAACTCTTTGTAATCTTCCAGAGCAGGCACAAAGGTTGAGAAGTCATGATTTGGTGGAAATATTATTCGCTTGGATGGTTTCATGTTTTCCGTCCATCAATCTCTTATCAAAGGAAGGGTGGCACACCTGAAGCCGCCACCTAACTTGTTGAGTTCAGGAAAATCAAGCTCGATTACCACAAACCCTTTGTTTCGGAACCAGGTATTTAACGTCTTGTGGCGAGGCTGGCTAAGGACGGTCGTCGGGTTGAGGAAAAGAAAATTTGTCGCAAGCTCTTCAGCCTCTTTTCTGGAAACAAGGAAATGATCACCGGCAATCAAATCTGTAATTTCCGCTGGATTGGCAAAACCCTCAGGACAGAAAACCGCTCCACCGGGAAACAGATTGAGAACCACATCCAGATGAAGAACCCAATCGCAGAGCTGAAGAGATATTATCTCCAGCTTTAAAGGTAAATGCTGTCTAAGTTCTTCAATACCAGCCATGTTAGTTCTTTGGCTGATACCAACATAAACAGCATCACCATTGCAAATTACGTCACCGCCCTCGATAAGACCATCTTTCAACTCAAAAGCTCTGATACCTTGCCCAAGCGCCCATTCAAGAATAGCCGTACGTTCAGGTTGCCTCAACTTCGCCGTCATGTTCGAAACAAACAATCTGTCACCTATACAAAAAGCGACATCCCTGGTCCAAATCTGATACGGACAACCCGGCAACTCAGATAAATAATGAAGATCCGTTCCGTTATCCGACAAAACTTTCGTGAAGCTCTCGAATTCAGACAGCATCTTATCTTTAACAGGAGGGTTCTCGGGAAAAAAATGAGCCTGCGTTGCATTTATAGGCGCAATAATTTCAAATTCTTTTGGCGAGCAGATGATCGCCTTTTTGAGAAAGCTGTTTTCGCTGAAAACATTCATGGTGACTACTCTTCTCCTATTAGTCTCTTCATTAATGTCTCAAACCACATTGTAAGTGAAAACCCAGCAATCAGCATTGATCCCAGGCACAATACGCAGAGAAAAACAGCTTCTACAAAGCGATTGGAACGCAAAAATTCCAAGATTAGTCCACCTGCCCAACTACTGGCAAATCCTACTGCTGCACCAACAGCACAAATGATGCTGACAGCATAAGATGTTCTTATTAACCTGACATGCCGATTCGAGGCAAAAGCCTGTTTATATATCTCCTTCTGGAGCACCTGATCAAAGAATATGGCTAATTGGTACGGGTAATAGTCCTTGTCGTAGAATGACCGTGACTTCTCATCCGGATGAGGCGGGTCGAACTGATCATTATTGAAGAACTCACTTCTGGTATCGATGACCGTAATTTGTGCGGAAGGAAAAGCTAGTGAAGTGTTTCTTTCCCGCTCAGTAATAGTTCCAGCGGCTGCATCTAACCCATAAGGCGTGTAAGTATGGAGATACAGGGGGCCGTTAAATCCAAACAGTCCTTTAATAATTTTAGTCTTATCCCCGCTGTCGATCTCTACGCAGTCCTCAACCCACTTACGTAAGTCGTAAGGAGTCAGAGCCCGCGTATGTACTTCTTCTTTATCGACCTGCGTTTTCTTGGCTTTTTCCTTAAAAAATTTTGCTACTTGGTCATCAATGTAAATGTAATCAACAATCAACAGGTGGGGTTTAGCTTGAGCAGCAACTAAAAGCTGGCTCACCATCTCGTTCTGAAATGTCCAGGAATCGGTTTCTGGTCGTTCTGCCTTCTCTTCTCTGCGGACACGCACATGCACTGTCTCGACCGCTATCGAAACCGCAGTATCTCCCACTATAATGTGACGAGATCCTCGAAGCTTATTTTTAAGCTGTTCGCAGCATTTATCCTTATCGTCAATAACTACAACTGTGAATGTTTGCTGTTTTTTCATCGTCTTTATTCTCTACCGGTTTCTGCCGGTTTTCAATTTAGCAGTATGGTGCAAATTCACATTTGGGACGCGTCTACACTCAATTTGTCTGTATAACCAGCTAACGGCAATATAAAGGACTTCTTTACTCCATGCGTATAATCGCTAGGATTCGAAAAAACCCTGGTTGTTGGATATGCTACTTGTAAATCTTCTAAATAGGCCCTTACAATTCCAACACCTACTGACTGCATTTTGCTTCCAGTCGGAGCAATAATCAATTTTTGTAAATCACCATACTCTTGGTAAATTTTCAATAGAACATCTACTGTAGCGCTATGGTGTAATGTGCTGATGGTATATTCTTCTTTGTGTGATTTTTCACGACCATTCCGCCACCTGTTTTTCACGACCATTCCACCAGGCCCGGCGCTCTGAAATGTGTAGTC
>JANNRW010000115.1:0-7944 GCA_031401815.1 Geobacteraceae bacterium
CGTTCTCCTTTTCTGTATTGGGTTTCTTGGTCGAAACACACAATGCCAGATTTGAAGACGGGATGCTCTATTTTCATTAACTGGGTGGCCGTTTAGGCCCCCATTTTCTGGAATCTACCCACAGATTCTGCGGATGAACCGATTTTTTTAGCCTTCCAATTGATAAACAGCAAATCCATAGACTAGAAATACAGGCTATGGAGCTTTTTATAGAATCACTTCCTGATGAGAGGGCTGAAACATATGACTCGTTAGAAGAAGCCATAGATATGCATGAAAGAGAGTTTATGGAATTTGATGAACAATGAATACTTCAATAGTCACATATATCTACTATCGCAACATCTGGCCTATAGTCAGGCAATATCGAGGGTTACTCATTATCCTCACTATTCTGAATCAACTGGCGCTTGCCACCACAGCTTCAGCCGAGGAGTCGCTTTCATCCAAGTCTCTCGACACCATCGGCTCTGCGGTCTTTGAGGTAGTAGTACTAAAGCCGACAAAAGACTCTCTGAAATACAAAGACCCTTTGCCGTTCACCAACCTCCCTTTTGCCGTCAGAAATGATCGTTACTACTCAATTGGCACCGCTTTTGCCATTGCCCCCAACATGTTTGTTTCTGCGGCCCACGCGATGAACCTTGGGGTCGAGAGCCAATGGGGAGAGACACAGCTACGGGACAGCACCGGTAAAGTCTACCCAATCGACCAGATTGTAAAATATTCGGAACGTCGGGACTTCATCGTTTTTACCCTGAAGGACTGTACGGTTGCATCGCCCTTTGAAATAAATGTAACCCCGAAGGTGAACCAGAGGGTTTTTGCGGTCGGAAATGCCCTTGGAGAGGGAGTTGTCATCAGAGACGGGCAATATACCTCCAATACCCCTGAGGAAGAAGAAGGTGCCTGGAAATGGCTCCGTTTCTCCGCTGCCGCTTCACCCGGCAACAGCGGTGGTCCGCTGCTGGACATTACCGGAAAAGTGATTGGGTTAGTTTTGAGAAAGTCTCCCAATGAAAACCTGAACCTCGCTCTGCCGATTGCCGAGGTGGTGAACGCCAAGGAAAACATGGCTCACCTCCATGGGAAGACCAGGTATACCCTGCCGATAATGGCACGCTATCGGGATAATAACGGTGAAAGTTACCTGTCGTTGCCCAAATCGTTTCAGGAGCTGAATCGTACGCTCGTTGAGTATGCCGACAACAAAAACTATACGAGCGAGAGTCTTTTCTTCACTGAGATGCAGGACCAAATGTTTCCCAATGGCGCTGGGTCGAAGGCTCTCCTGGCTTATCCCCCATCGGCCATGTTCCCTTCCATAGCCTCAATGAAGGACGATGGCTATTGGGAAACCCAGATTGTCAAGACCAACAATGTCGATTTGGGCCAGAATGGCGGTATTGCTTATGGTGAAATGGGCAACTCGTTGGTCTTCTCAATGCACAAACCGGATAACGTAACCCTCGATCAGCTGTACAGCGACGGGAAACTTTTCATGGATCTGGTTTTGCGCGGCCTCAGGTTTTCCCGGAACATCGCCAATAGCCCGATCAGGATAACTTCGTTCGGTTCGCCGCTTGAAAGCTATAAGTTCCGCGACAACTACGGCAGGACATGGCTGGTAAAAACCTGGCTGCGTGAATATGACGATAACAAAGTTGTGACGTTTTCGCTTCCGACGCCCGACGGTCTTATCACGCTGATGCGGATCGGACAAACCGGGGTTGTGGATAGATATTTCGTCCCAACTCTGAAAATTCTAACGAATTTCATCTTTTTATCCTATGCCGGAACGCTAAAAGAGTGGGAAGAGTTTCTGCAACATAAAGACATTCTTCCCGAGGCTGTTTTAGGTCTGACCATTACTCGAAATAATGCCGGGTTATCCTTTTCTGCAAAGAGGCTGGCAATGACAATCGGTAATGAAATTATCTCTGTTTCGGAAAAGAGCATTCTAGCCTTGATGATGGGCTATAGCTCTGATAATGGTGCCATTGTCTGGGATATTTCGTCGCTATTGCTCATGGAGGATCAATCTGCAAACTCCATGCTGGCAATAAACCGGCACCCGAAACCAGACAAGGATTTGAGTGAGGAGTACCATAAATTCTGGGATACCGTTTCTACTGGTAAGGTTCCTTACAACAGATCGGCTTATAATATTGACGGGATGACACGAATAATGACCATAGCTGAACCCACACTGAGTGCAGAGTCAGCGCTTCTTCACTCAGTGAATTTTACAAATAAGGGAACGGTGAGTCAGGACACCATGGCGAATAAGCTGAATAAAATTCTGCAAGGGCTGACTATCAAAGAAAACGGCCTCACAACAGGTATGAGCGCAAAGGCCGGAAAGAAAGTTCTGCTGCCGTATGCGGAATACAGCCGCATCATGCAGGAGTATACCGGATCAGTGTTGAGGTATGTTTTCCAGGGTCAGATTCATATGGAAAACGGCGATCTTGATCGCGCAATGAAGAGCTTCGATAAGGCCATAGCTCTTGATCCTCGTAACTCTGGTGCATACCTGGGAAGAGGCTTGGTATTCGAGAAACGCGCGGAATTGGAAAATGCTCTGAACGAATACAGAAAGTCTGCTGAACTTGACCAATTTAAAAGTGAAGCTTTTAATAATAGCGGATTCATCTTGTTAAAGCTCAAACAGTATAATAAAGCGATTGTAGAATTTGACAAGGCGATTGAAATAAGTCCAAAACTTCTTATGGCTTATAATAATCGAGCAGCTTCCTATGAGGAGCTCAAAAAATTCGAAAAGGCCATGGCGGACCGCAATAGAGTTCTTGAAATAAATCCGAATTACTATGACGGCAACTACAACAGAGGAAATCTCTATCGTAAAATGGGCGATTTTGAAAAGGCCATCGCTGATTTCGATAAAGCCGTGCAGCTCAATGACAAATTGACTCTTGCATATTTCGGTCGAGGCTTTACCTATATGGAAAAAGGTGATTTTTCAAAAGCAATTGAAGACTTCAGCAAAGTAATAGACGTTGAGCCTCAACATTTCGGTGCTTATTTAAACAGGGGGAAATGCTTTTCAAGTAAAGGCGATAATAAAAAAGCCCTTGCCGATTACGCCACGGCGCAGAAGATTAATCCAAAAGATGTTAATGCACGAACTCGGAGCGGATTTATTCATGCCTCTCAAGGTGATCCGCAACTTGCTTTGACCGAGCTGAATCAGGCGTTAGCTTTAGCCCCGGACAATTGGTATGCCTTTTTCTCGCGAGGAATTGCTTATGGTCGTAAAGGTTCCATGGCACAGTCTCTGGCTGATTTTAACCGTGCTGCCGAATTGGAACCGAATAATGCGGATATCTATATTTCCAGAGGGTTCACGTTCTTCCAGCAAAAGGAGTTCAACCGTGCGCTGGCCGATTACAACAAAGCTCTGGATATAAATCCAAAGGCAAGTCGGGCTTATCAGAATAGAGGGAATCTTTTTGCTCAGAAAAATGAAATGTCGAACGCATGTGCCGACTGGAAACGCGCGTGTCAACTTGGGGCTTGTGTGAATATTGAGAAAGCGAAGAAGGTGGAAGCATGCCAGTAAGATCCAGATCTGCATTTATAATACTACGGATATTGCATGTTTTGAAATCATGACTTTTGCAGGGACAGTATATGCGCTCAATGAAGATGCACTCGCAAAAAGAGATTATTTGATAACCAGCTAAAATAATTGATTTTATTGTAATTTAGTGCTTCCGTTTAAATGTGATTCATGGTACAATTCGCCTGCAAATACAGGCTGTTACGAGGAATTGTCATGATTCACATCAAAGACCACAAACAGTACAACATGTTCAATCCGTTTGAGCACCTTGGCCCAAAACGACTGGCACTTCTGGAGTCATCCTGGGCGCATCTTTTTCGGGAGGAAATTCTCCACAAGCTGCCAGTAGAGAAACTATTTCCTCTGTACAGTAAGCAGTTTGGCCGACGAACTAAAGAACTGTATGCCATGCTCGGCATTGTCCTTTTGCAGCAACAGCTTGACTTGACCGATGAAGAAGCGATTCAGCAGTTCTCCTTTAATATCATGTGGCACTATGCGTTGAATGTAACCGATACTTCGGATATGAGTTCATATGTATGTCCCCGCACTCTCTGGGGTATGCGGGATATAGTCGCCAGACTCGAACTGGATCAGACGCTCTTTGAAAATATCACCGATGCATTGAAGAAGCTCTTTGAACTTGATCCTTCAAAACAGCGACTGGATTCCATTCATATCTTTTCCAATATGGCTCATCTGGGCAGAATCCGGTTGTTTGTCCGCACCATTCGGAAGTTTCTGGTTAACCTCAAAAGACATCATGCGGATCTGTATCAATCCCTGGGTGATGTCGCCATTCGGTATGAAGAGAAAAACGACGGTCGGTTTGCTGTTAAACCGAGCGAGTCATCCCGCAAGCTCCAGGAAGTAGGAGATGACTGCTTCCTTCTAGTGGAGCGCTTCAAGGACAGTGACGTTGTCACTGACATGGCCTCCTATAAGCTTTTAGTGCGAATGTTCAACGAGCAGTGCGTGCTGGAGAAGACCGATACCAAGTCTGCCGTAATCATCAAGCCGAACAAGGATGTTCAATCTGACTCGCTCCAGAATCCATCCGATCCCGATGCAGGCTACTGCGGTCACAAAGGGAAAGGCTACCAGATGCAGGTAATGGAGACATATTCGCCAGACAAGAGCCAGCCGAATTTTATTACCCATGTGAAAGTCGAAGCTGCCCACGAGAGTGATGCCAATGCACTGCTCCCAGCCATCGAAGATGCGTCAATGCGGGAACTTGCTCCCAAAGAGCTTCTGGCTGATTCTCTGTATGGCAGTGACGATAATCTGGAAAAAGCCAAAGTCTTGGGAGTAGAAGTTGTCTCTCCGGCCATGGGTACGCAGTCTCAGTAGATCAGTCTTGCCGATTTTGCTTTCTCAGACAGCAATGAAATTACTGCCTGTCCCGAAGGGAAGCAACCGCTACGGACAAAGACAGGCGAGAATGGCGGCAAAATTGTTCATTTCGACAAGGCGCTTTGCGATTTCTGTCCGAGGCAATCCGACTGTCCGGTTAAACGAGTCAAGCAGAGCGCAACCATCAGCTACGATGCCAAGGCATTAAGACTTGTCAGACGGCGAGTAAAGGAAAAGACCGAATCATTCCGCGAGATCTATCGTTTCCGCGCCGGGGCAGAGGGAACCATGTCAGATCTTGATCGAATAACCGGGATCAAGAATCTCCGGGTTCGGGGAATGCGTCAAGTCAGACTGGCGGCAAAACTGAAAGCTACCGGATTGAATATATTGCGTGCAACGACGTTCAAAAATCGCCTTAAAAGGGAAGAAAAGCGAAAAAAGAGGGCAAGCCATGCCCCAAACGGCCTTATTGTGTTTGTCAAAGAGCGTTTCTTTCGTTTATCAGACTATATTCGACATCTGTCGGAGGACTTCTACTCCGATAACTGTCAGATTAATCGCTTCGCGGCTCAAGCTGCCTTATGAGTTTTTGCGAGTGCATCAATGAAGAAGTTCCCGGATTTGAAGTTTGGATAACCCCAACGGAGCACACCAAGTGCCATTGCACTTCCTGACAATCCTCTCCCTGCTAATCTGCCTTGGCCTGCCTCCACTCTCCTCAGCCTACCAGCTTGCCCAGTACGACAGCGCCGACACAACAACCTCGGCTCCGCTGTCTATCGGCAACGGCGCGATCAGCAGCGGCGTAACCCAGTACAACACCACCAGCGGTGATCCGATCAACATGGTCACCGGCAACATGTACCACACCGAGCGGGATCTCTCACTCAAAGGTCGTGGCGGGCTCCCCATTGTCTTTGAGCGCTCCTACAACAGCCGCAGCCCCCAGGACGGCTCACTGAGATATGGCTGGACTCACAGCTTCAACCACTACCTCACCTTCAGGGATGATAATTACAACGGCATAGTTGACGCTGCCAACAGTGACAATATCACCTCTGCCGTCTCCTGGACTGACGGCACCGGCGCAGTGAAATTCATCCAGGTGGCTGGGAACTCAGGTGGAATCCCCATCGGCAGCAGTTTCACCCAGCCGGGCGGCTTCTTCTTTCAGGTTACCAGAGCTGCTAACGGTACCTACACCATCCGGGAAAAGAACGGCCTCACCTACACCTTCGAGAACGTAGCCGGAACCGTAGGTCAGAAAGCGCGGCTTGTCTCAATCAGCGACTGGACAGGCCGTAGCTACCAGTATTTCTATGACGTTGACGGCAACCTCATCACCTATAAGAATCCATTATACAACCAGGTAAAATCATGCTAATCTTGTCGCATTCAATTCTGGTTACTGGAGATCGGTTGAAATTACAGAGGAATGTTACATTTTTTTTATGGGTATGCTTGATTCTGATCCTGCCAGCGTGTGGCTCATCATCAAGCTCCAGCTCTTTTTCAATGGGCGGATCTGTGCAGGGGAAAGCTCTACAGCTCTCTCGGACGGTTTCTACTATTGCAGGTGTATCTCCTGGGTTTACAGATGGAATAGGAACTTCAGCAAGGTTTAATCAGCCATATGGCATTACATCTGATGGGACGAATCTGTATATCGCTGACCGGAATAATCATGTGATCCGGAAAATTGTCATCGCCACGCAGGAAGTGACTACGCTTGCCGGAAATGTTGGCAGTACTGATATTCTTGATGGGATAGGCACTGCCGCACACTTCGCAAACCCTGCGTGCCTTACCACCGATGGCAATAATTTGTATGTTGTTGACGCTTCGGTTATCCGCAAAATAGTCATTGCTACCGGTGCGGTGACAACAATAGCGGGTGATGTAAATGCACAAGGTTATTTGAATGGAATAGGTACCGCAGCCAAGTTCAATAACCCATCAGGGATTACAACAGATGGAACAAATCTATACATTGCAGATTCTGGAAATACCTCTATCCGAAAAATTGTACTTGCAACTACCGAAGTTACAACCTTGGCGGGTACGAACGAGTACTTTGGATCATCGGACGGCGTCAAATCATTGGCAAGATTTGGCTGGTTGGGAGGCTTGGTTACCGACGGCACTAATCTGTACGTTGCTGATTCCTCAAACAGTAAAATACGCAAGGTTGACATTGCTACAGGCGAGGTAACAACTCTTGCAGGACTTGCCGGGTCTTTTGCTTCGATTGATGGGGTCGGTATCAATGCACGATTTGGTAATCCAGTAGGGATAACAAAGGTCGGAACTAATCTGTATATAACTGATTCAGCCTTTAGCTCAATCCGCAGGTTGGATCTTACTACAGGAGCAGTTACTACTCTGGCAGGTAGCGCTCGCGTATCCGGATTTGCTGATGGTATCGGGACTGCTGCAACATTTACCGCGACAGCGCATCTCACGTCTGATGGCACAAACCTTTTCATTGCTGAAAGTAATTGCACCGTTAGGAAAGTAGTACTTGCTACTACAGAGGTAACTACCTTTGCAGGCAAGGCTAGTTCTGGCTTTAATGATGGCGCCGACGCTACCGCCAGGTTTAACTATCCAAACGATATAACCACCGATGGCTTAAATCTTTATGTCACTGATACATTCAATTATGTAATCCGTAAAATTGAATTAGCCACCGGCATGGTATCTACTCTTGCTGGAACAGCACTGAGTTACGGTACCGCTGATGGCGTAGGCGCAGTAGCCAGATTCGGGCATCTGAAAGGCATCACAACTGACAAGAGAAACTTGTATGTCACTGATTATGATAATTACACTATCAGGAAAATAGTCATTGCCACCGGAGAAGTTACCACGCTAGCCGGAACCGCAGGGGTAAATGGTTCAGATGATGGCGTAGGTGCGGCGGCGAATTTTAATAGCCCTTACTGAGGTGGCCGGGCTTAGTGAGACAGCCTGAAGGGTGAAATAAGCAATGCCCCTTG
>JANNRW010000116.1:0-4196 GCA_031401815.1 Geobacteraceae bacterium
CATTCTTCAGGCCGAAGCAGAGCTTAAAGGGGCCAATGCCAACATTGGCGCAGCCCGTGCAGCTTTTTTCCCCCGTATCACACTCGTCTCCAGCATAGGCTTTGGCAGCGACGAACTCGCCGGACTCTTCAAGGGGGACTCCTTTGCCTGGAGCTTTGCCCCGCGCATCTCCCTTCCCATCTTCGACAGCGGCAGCACAAGAGCCAACCTGACCGTAGCAGAAGTAGACAGGGAGATTGCGGTTGCACGGTATGAAAAAGCTATCCAGACCGCATTCCGGGAAGTGGCCGATGCCCTTGCACAGCACGGTACCATTGATGAACAGCTGGCAGCCCAAAAGTCCCTTGCCGACGTCACAAAGGAGAGCTTTAGCCTCTCCACTGCCCGCTTTGAAAAAGGGGTAGACAGCTATCTGACGGTGCTCGATTCCCAGCGATCACTTTACAGCGCACAGCAGAACCTGATCAATATCCGCCTGACCCGGCTGGTCAATCTGGTAACTCTCTACAAGGTGTTGGGTGGTGGGAAGGAATAAAGGGGTCAGCCTGGAATCGGCAAAGAGGGTCAAGCAGGATATCTCCTTGACCTGACCAACTACATGGTTTACTATTCAACTACCATGACAACTATAAACGTTCAGGAAGCAAAGACTCATCTCTCCCACTATCTCGACGAAGTAGCAAAGGGAGAGAGCTTTATCCTCTGCAAAAGGAACAAGCCGGTTGCGGAAATCCGTCCCATTATGAGCAGGGGAGTGACAAAACGCCCGATTGGCCTTGCCAAGGGGACATTCATAGTGCCCACCTCGTTTTTTGATGAACTGCCGGAAGAAACCATTGCCATGTTTTCCGGCATGACATTATGAACATTCTGCTGGATACCTGCTCATTTCTCTGGCTTGTTTCCGACAGCCCCGACCTTTCCCTAAATGCCCGACGTCTCTTTGAAGATCCTGCAAACGATGTTTATTTAAGTGTAGCTTCGGCGTGGGAGATTATCGTAAAGCACAACCTGGGCAAATTGACTCTTCCTGAACTGCCACACGACTTCATCAAGAATAACCGCGTACGGCATCTGATAGAAACTTTACCTCTTGATGAAGCCGCAGTTCTTCAATTATCACGCCTCCCGGAATACCACAAAGATCCGTTCGACCGTATAATCATCTGCCAGGCCATTGCCGGTGGTATGACCATTCTTACCCCTGATAACCATATAAGGAGCTACCCTGTGAGAACAGAATGGTGAAGAGTGAAAGGTTTTGATGTTATTTCACTCTATACTCTTTGATTGTTTATCCACCTTCCATAACCCCGCACCAGAACAAGTCCCGAGCCTTAATCAGCAACTCGTCTTTCCGCTGTTTCCAGTCGGGCAGCGCCCGGTCGAGGCTGCGCCAGAATGAAGGGCTATGGTTCGGTTCAGAGAGATGGATAAGTTCGTGGAGCAGCAGGTAGTCAAGGAGTCGTACCGGCAGCTGAAGTCCCTTCCAGTTAAAGTAGAGCGTCCGGTTCTTGCAGCAGGATCCCCAACCTTATGGCGTTGACAAAAAAGAACGGCATAACCCCTTCAACATCAATTCAACTTCTATTCACATAGACCCGCTGCATAGATAATAATCTGTTGAATATACTATTTTTTTATAGTACTTTATCTATTCATTATCTATTCAAAAAGGGTCTCACCCATGCGAACCAGCAATCTCGACAATCCAGACCGACTACTATCATTCCTAAGCACGGGAGTATATTCCGCGCCGGAAATCCAGCAACGCTTCCGCCTCAGCCAACCCACCGTTTCTCGCTTACTTGCGCAACTAGGCAACAGGATAACCATTATTGGGAACGCACGGGCACGGCGTTACACGAAAACACGTGATGTACGAGGTCTTGGTGGAGAATTCCCGATTTTTAAAATTGACGCCGACGGCAATGCTCACCTTATCGGAACATTATTTGCTGTTGCACAGGATCATTTTCTCTGGAACCCCTTAAATGCTAGCGAACAACTATTTCGAAGCCTTCCATGGTTCATTGCCGACCTCCACCCGGAAGGCTTTGTCGGCCGCGCCTTCGTGCGCCAATTACACGTGGAATTTGGTCTTCCTCCTCGCAGTACTGACTGGAGTGAAGATCACGTTTTGTCCGCACTTGCGCGAAGAAGTGAGGATACCATGGGAAATCTGGTCATCGGCCAGGAATCCATTGAGAGATACTTTCGCATGGTTCACGAGTTAGCCGCGCCAATTCGGGAAAATGCAATTGCCGATACCTATCCCCGGTTTGCCCAAGAGGCGGTAGACGGCCAACCAGCAGGATCATCAGCGGGTGGAGAACAGCCCAAATTTACCGCCATTGTCGAGCGCTCAGGAGTAGTTCGGAACGTACTGGTTAAATTTTCTCCGCCTGTCAGCACTGACGAAGGGCGGCGATGGGCTGACCTCCTTATATGCGAACATCATGCCCTGGAAGTTGTACAAAACTCCGGCATCAGTGCAGCCCAAAGCAACATTATTGAAGAAGGTGGTCGGGTATTTCTGGAGGTGGTTCGCTTTGACAGAACCGGACTTTTGGGGCGCCTTCCCATAATATCATTGCGAGCGATAGACAATGAATTTTATGGTTTTCAGGACAACTGGGTTAATGCCGCAAACAGAATGGTAAACGATGGAAGGCTGTCAACTCAGGATGCTGGTTCACTCAGGTGGCTCTCGGTTTTTGGCAGCCTGATCGGCAACAACGATCAGCACTTCGGCAATGTCTCTTTGATTATGCTCGATGGCAGCAGGCAATATGGACTTGCGCCTGCCTATGATGTGCTGCCAATGGTTTACAGGCCAATGGATGGAGCTGTTCCATCACGTCCATTCACTCTGCCTGCGGTTGTTCCCGGCGCCCCTAACGAATGGCCCTCAGCGCTTGAATGTGCCAGCCAATTCTGGAACCGGACAAAATCTGACATCCGCATTTCTGATAAATTTCGGCTTATTTGTGCAGAAAACTACAATATGGCAAATGGATTATTTGCTGGACCTCGTTTGTTCGGGAAAGGCGACAGGGACATTCTATAGTTTACTAACTTTGCATTTAAGCCAGGGTTAATAGGCACATAGAATGTCCCTGTAGACCCGATGTATACTTCTCCTCGTGCATAATGACTGCGCCACCACTCTACCTATTGATCCAAGGCGTGGTGCAAGGTCGGCACCTGGATTAGGTGATTTCGGAGCTCAATTGCCTGCCTGCATGCCCCCTGTGAACGCTTCGCCGCCCACCTCACGATGAGCCGACGCATCACTCGAAGCCACGGTTGCTCGCTACGCTTTACCATGTAGTGGACTTGCACCACCTTCCCTTTGCCGACTTTTACCGGCGCTTTCAGGACGTTCTTTTTTCAGGTAGTTGTCTTAAACGCATTCGCGACAAACATTCATCTTTCAGATTTCATCCTCAAATATCCTGTATCGGATTTAAAGAGTCACGGATTTAACATTGACGACCAGTTGCCGGATGTGTATATTAGCACGTCTAAATACCTTAATCTATGCCAACATTCTAGGAGTTACATATGAAATCGGGTCGCTTCATCGTAGCACTTGTTCTCATCCTTTCTTTGCCGTTTATCGTGTCTGCAAAAGAAACCAAAGATATCCCTTTCACCTTCAAAAATGCCGATCCGGTTGTTTTCAGCCACGATCTGCACCTTGCGAAATACAAGCAGAACTGCAAGGTCTGCCATAACGCAATTTTCAATATAAAGCACAGAAAACATTTCACCATGGCTGACATGGAGAAGACCAAGTCCTGCGGAGCCTGTCACTCTGGGATCAAGGCTTTCAGCGTAAAGAACGAGAAGTCCTGTGCCAAATGCCACAAGGGCAAACCGAAAAATATTACTTACAGGGTAAAAGGGGCGACTGACGTCTCCTTCAGCCATGATTCACACCTCTCCAAGGGGAAGATGACCTGTAGAAGCTGCCATGACGGCAAGGTAATCAGCGGGAGTGACAAGTCCGTCACCATGGCACAGATGGAAAAAGGTAAGACCTGCGGTGCCTGTCATGACGGCAAAAGCGCCTTCACCGTGGCAGGTAACTGCGGGAACTGCCATAAGGGGATGAAGCCGAGTGAAATTACCTTCAAATTGAAAGGTGTAACTGATGCACGGTTCAGTCACCAGGTTCACCTTGGTATGTT
>JANNRW010000117.1:0-13171 GCA_031401815.1 Geobacteraceae bacterium
GCTTATTTCCAAGGACTTGAAAAACTGAAACTGGTAGCCTGAAACCAGAAAACCACAACAACCAAGGGGCATTGCTTATTTCACCCTTCAGGCTGTCTCACTAAGCCCGGCCACCTCAGGTTGAGAAAACGACTCATATCATGGCTGAAAGTACGACCTTTCAAGGAGAGGTACGACAAGTCATACTGTTCTGCAATTGCGCGACAGAGCTGCTCCTCCTGAACGTATCTAAGATTGACAAGAGCCTTGCCAACCGGAATTTTATCCCTCTGGCTTACGGTCAGGGCATGATCCAGCATTCTTTTGTCGATAAGTCGGGAGTTAACCAGTATATCGCCGATTTTGAGCCGCTTTTTGTAGTAATGAAGGGTTGTGTTGAGATCATCCTTGGCAAGATACCCCAACTGGCAGAGGATCTGGCCAATTGGAAGGTTCGGGTGATCCTTCTGTATGGCCATAGACTTGTCCAGCTGTTCAGGGGTAATAAGTCCATCATTGACCAGAATATCACCGAGCCTCATGCCGTATCTCCATTCGAATCGACTTTTTGTGCCAGAATCGCCTCTACAATCGCGACTTCAGGCGATCTGCCACATTCACCAAGGCACAAGATGAGAATTTCCATTCCAGGGCTGTAAATTGCTTTTCCTTCTGCATGCACCACGAAACAGCCCAATCCCCCTTTTGCCAGTATTTCAGCAAGAAGCCTGATAAACGAAATATCAAATGCTTCAATATCAGGCCCCTTCAGATCGGGAGGATGAGTTGCAGGAGATTTATCCAGCGATTGCATCAAATTGCGAAAATCCGATAATACCTGCCAAAACTTCTGAAACTCTTCGCGCAGTAAAAAAAGTTGTGTCCAGCCGACTGAGACTAAACGATCCAATGTCTCCTGAAGTAAAGTCAGGCTGGAGAGTACATTTTTAAGCAGTATCTCCGGAGTTTGAAACTCCTTTTCTTTTGCTGACAAGATATGGTTGATGGCTATTGCTATCTCGATACGTCCGATAGTCTCCTGCGCAGGTAATGAAGTAAAGCAACCGCTACAGTGAGGCCCCCATTTATTTTCATTGTCCGGGAGATCCCACTCTTTCCGGGGACACTCTGTATGTCGTCTCAGCCAGTCAACGTCCTGATATTCAATCAGTTCACGAATGCAGCGACGAATTGTTTCGGGTAGTATAAAAGTTGGAGGATTCAAGAAACCATTCAGATATGAAGTAATAGCTCCGGACTCATTTTCATTTTTCATATTAGACCTCGTCTGCTTTTTATGGGAGATACAAGAATATTTGTGGTTTTTAAACATGCCTGACACCTGCTACTCCTGCATCCCCTCCATCTCGTAATTCAGGGTAAAGCCACGCTCTTTCCTGGCCATATTGCTGAATTGCAGAGCGCTCTCTTCAACAAGCATATCAAGCAGGAGCCGTTTTTTCTTCGGTGGCCTGATGATTTCAGGATCGCCTTCGATACCGGCAACTCTCCCTGCTTCGGCAATGGCATCCTGCAATGTGCCCATGCGGTCGATCAATTTCAGATTTAAGGCCTGTTCGCCGGAGAATATACGGCCATCAGCCAGCTCTCGAACCTTTGCTTCTGACAGGTTTCGCCCCTCTGCTACGGCTTTGACAAACTGCCCATGTGTGCTGTCGATGACCGCTTGCAACATTGCGCGCTCTTCCGGTGTCATACTCCGGACAGGTGAGCCAACATCCTTGAATTTACCGGTTTTGATGGTGAAAGATTTCATTCCGACTTTCCCCAATAGCCCTTCAATATTGGAGAATTTCATCAGAACGCCGATACTGCCGGTTATTGTTCCGGGATTGGCATAGATGAGTGAGGCTGGTGCTGCTATGTAATACCCTCCTGATGCTGCCACACTCCCCATTGAGACTATTACCGGCTTTTTCTCTTTAACTTTTTTGACTGCTGCCCATATCTCCTGAGAAGGGCCTACAACACCACCAGGAGAATCAATCCTGAGAACAACGGCTTTAATCTTGTCATTTTTCCTGAAATCGCTCAACTGCTTGACTGTATCCTGCGGATCAATTATCAAACCCTTTACCTCGACAAGACCAATCCCGTTTTTAACGGTAATCTCACTGCTTTCGCCCGTAATTGAGTTGATAATAAAAGTGCATACGATTGCTCCAAATATGATGAAAGCTGCAAAACCGGCAAGAAAAAACCAGAACCACTTTATTTTCATGACTAATGACCTCTTGCTGATGACGATATGAGTGCTGAGTACAGCTAAATGTTAACAGAATCCTGAATTAAGAGTATTGACGAAGCTATGATTGACCTGATATTCTGTTTTAATGAGAATACTTGTTGTCTCGGATACGCATGGTAATTTCCTTGCACCACTCTCTTGCCTTGAAGATACTGATGCTGTTGATATGATCATTCATCTGGGTGATGAAATAAGTGATGCAAGGATGCTTGAGAGGCTTGTCAACATACCTGTGCTGATGGTTCCTGGAAACTGTGACCACTCTTCCAAAGATCAACGTGAACTGAGCGGAAAGATTGCCGGCCACAGATTTTTGATAACTCATGGAGACAGATACAAGGTTAAATGGAGTCTGGATGAGCTTGTAAAAAAAGCAAAGGTTATCTCTGCTACTATTGTTCTTTACGGGCATACACATGTTGCCATGATTCAGCAAAGAGACGGAATACTGCTGGTAAATCCAGGCTCATTGATGTCCACCTCCAGCTCAAAGAGCTATGCGTTGCTGACCATCATTGGCAACGATATTTCAGCAGAAATACGGGAAGTCACACTGCCTCAGCAACCACAGCCGCAGTTGTGACAAACCTTTCGGTGTTCATCGTCCGGCTGCACTGTTTCCGGCGCAAAAGCCACTCGGTTGACTGCCCGCTTTATATCTTCGTAAAGGTCAAGATTCTGGCTCTTCCCTATGATATGCCCCACGCACTTGTTATAAAAGCCGTCAGTCGGTGAAGTTATTCTTGCAACATTCAACAGATCCGCATAACTGTTGATATTTATTGTATAAGCCTCGTTTCTCATCAGTGAAAATGAAATACCGTACTTATGCAGTTCAACCTCAATCGCCCTGCAAAGGCTTTCCAGCCCTTCCCCTTCAAGATCAAACTGCCAGTCACTCCGAATCTGCTTTTGGTTGTAAATGGTAAGAATTATCTGTCTGGTTGACATTGAACCTTCCAAAAATCAGCTACAGAGCTTGCTGTGAATTGATTTGAGAATCATTCCGAGAACTTCTTTCTGACGGGCTTCGAATTTGTTGAGTACTGCAAGGCAACTCCCCATAGGGAAAAATTCACGCAGATAATCTGGTTCACGGGCTGAAAGTATGACAATCCGTTTTTTTTCAACTCCTGATTCCAGTGCAAAACGATAAAGTTTCATTCCGTCAAGAGCTGGCATCTCCAGATCTATCACTATCAGCTCGTTGTCCCCTTTTCTGATCAATGGAAGGGCAGTAACCGGATTGTTGCAAGTCTCAACCTTCAGAAGCGGACAAGAGTGCCGTATTTCAGTACATACAAGATTGGTAAATGCAACATCGTCATCAATTAATAGAATTTTGCCCATAAAGAAGAGTTTAAGACTGCTTGATCCCTTTTGTAGTTGTATAAATGAACCCCTGTACGACCGGATTCTGACTCGCTCTTATTTGAGCAGGCGTACCGACTTCAACAATCCTTCCGGCTGAAATCATGGCGATTCTGTCAGAAATATAGAGTGCGAAGTTAAGGTCATGTGTAACTATGACTGTTGTGTTTTTGGTATTTTCCTTAAGTTTCAGAATGGTATTGGCAAGTTCGTCTGTATTTATAGGATCAAGCTCTGCGGTCGGCTCATCATACAGAATCAGATCGGGATTCATTGCCAGTGACCTGGCAATAGCGACCCGTTTTTTCATTCCACCTGACAACTCTGCAGTTCTAAGTTCGCCACTCCCCTCCAGGCCGACAAGCGCAAGCTTTTCGTATATGATCTGACGGATCATCTGCTCTTTGCAGATCCGTTTTTCACGTAACCAGAGACCTACATTTTCAGCAACAGTAAGCGAGTTGAAAAGCGCGGAAGACTGGAACACCATGCTGTAACGATAGTTTAGCGGTTCGTTGCCGGACGGCTTGAAAACAGGGTGTTCGTCAATGAATATCTCACCACTGTCCGGCTTGTCCAGTTGGATTATATTCTTGAGAAGAACGCTTTTACCGGTTCCTGAAGGTCCAATTATCGAAAAGGTTTCACCTGCAAAAATCTCCAGATCAATATCTTTAAGAACATGCTTATCTCCAAAAGACTTATTAAGTTTTTCGATCCTTATCCCGACTCCTCTTGTATCATGAAGATTTATCCTGCATTCAGCATCGTCTTTACTGGCAAAAATCGGCTGGGTAAGACCGTGCATTACCTTGTCAAGTATCCCCCCATCGCCACTGATTTTCATGAATTCTGGTAAAAATCTCACTAAAACTCCTGGGAATGATATTTCGAGCTAAAGCTCAGGGTTTCTTGAATTTAAGGTCGCTTATTGCAATGCAGCCGACAATTACGATCATTACAAGAGCTATAAATATCCAGTCTGCGGCACTGAACCCGAACATTATTTACTCCTTACCCGTCAACTTCATTAGTTCCAGCCTGGCATCTTCATACGCCGGACTAAGCAGAAGCGCCTGATTAAAGTATTGCTCCGCATAAAGCGGAATATCAAGCTTTACATAACAGAGGCCAAGAACATAGTAAATTTCAGCCAACGGAAACTCTTCAAAAAGCGAGAGCGCTTCCAGGGCATCAAGAATTATTGCTGCGGCCTCTTCATATTCAGCAGAGGTAAAAGCCTCCATCGCCACTCCGACGGCCTGAAGATAGTCAACTGCTGGAGCAGGAGGGAGTTTTCCGGATGAAATCAGCTTCACTCTTCCGGCAATGATGGCTGAAGATTCAGGGGGCAACTCGAATTCCGAATTCAGTTCAGACCAGAGTGAAAGCGCTCTGTCATACCGTCCCAGTAGAAATGATATCTCAGCCAGCTCAGCTTTTGCCTTAAGATCATCAGGTTTCATTGACTCGGCTCTGACCAGATATTTCTCAGCCTGATACAAAAGCATGGTAGTCTGATTCAGCGCAGCAAGAGAGAGCCCCTTTTCCAGAAAAGAGCCCCCTATCTCAAGAGGGAAGCGGTAATTATCCGGCTCCAGAAGGGAAAATATTTTCAGATAAGTGATTTTACGGTCAATGTATGGAAGATCAACATCTTTTTTGTCAAGCATGACCAGATGAGTTGCAAGTTCAGCAAGAATATGAGGGTAAGCAATTTTCAGAAGGGAGGCATACTCGGAAGCGAAAGCAGAATCAGGAGAGACCCGCAAGGCATGATACAAACCGCTCCCGACCATGTCATATGATGGCTCGTTTCCGGCCAGAGAAGCAAAATCCTCTTTTAACAGAGGTATTTGAATATCGCCATAAGGCAAATTTACCTTGCCGTCTCTAGCCAACAGCAGTGCGCCCGGAAGTGGCTGATAAAAGGTAATGCCCTGAATTGCAGCAGGTGTTGAAAGGTTTGCTTCTGTCATCTGCTCTCCGCAAAAAATCAGTTCATAATATATCTGCTACACTCTTGACACGTCAAGAACATTGGTATCCCAACCCTCCGACCCTCCAACCCTCCGCCTCTAAGCCTATCCAATTATTACCGGGAATACCTCTTTACGAATTCTTGCTATAACCCTTTCAATTGCAGCCAGCGCAAGGTCACGATCATCTCCATCAGCAGAGTGCATGGCATCCACAAGCATCCTGTTCGGATAACCCATGGAACTGGCCAGGGCGACAAAAGAGGGTGGAAGAGCAGAAGGCAGGGAGATACCATTCATGACACTCCAGGTAATTGTCCATGCTCTTGCAGTGTTCATCAGGTCATACCCCCCTCCCCCCATTGCCACCCAGGGTATTTTGAGAGCCTTCAGTTTATTAATGATATAGCTGTAGCCATGGGTAGTGATCTCCAGCCGGCTTAAAGGGTCGGTGCGGAAGGTATCAGCTCCCAGCTGGGTCACCAGTATGTCAGGATTATATGCAGCAATGAGCGGATAAACGATTTCGTCAAATGCCTTCATATATAGCGGGTCGTCAGTATGAGCCAGAAGGGGCAGATTAACGGTAAAACCAAACCCTTTGCCACTCCCCGTCTCATCCTCAAAACCGGTGCCCGGGAAAAAATAGATGCCACTTTCATGCATTGAAATAACAAGCACCTGGGCACTCTCGTAAAATGCCTCCTGGACTCCATCTCCGTGATGAGCATCTATATCCAGATATACAACCCTTTTCCCATTTGCCACTAACTCATTAATGGCAATAACTGCATCGTTTAAATAGGAAAACCCGGACGCCTTTGCTCTATGCGCATGGTGATAACCGCCCGCAAGATTGAACGCAGCAGAGTACCCCTCATCTGACACTAGCCTGGCAGCCTCCAATGTCCCGGCAGTTCCGAGACATGCCCAGTCATAGAACCCGGGGAATACAGGGTTTTCACTATCCCCAAGTCCGTAGATGAAATCTGCCCGAGGAACTTGAGAGCGGCTGAACTCCTGCATCCGCTCAAGATATCCCTTATCATGAAATGAAAGGAGTTGATCCTCTGAAACCTCTCTCCCCTCGCAAACCAGTGCTCCGGGGAGAGAGTCTAGTTTATAGGAACGGATCAACTCAAATGCCAGGCGAAACCTCTGCACATTGAAGGGGTGACTCTCACCATAAGAGAACATATTGAATTTATCAGAATATATGAGTGCTGTACGAGTCGGCATACTCTCCCCGATGGCAGTGATTCCTCAGAGTTACTTCTATCACATAATGCAAGCAGGGTGAAGCATCTTGCAGTCAGCGTCAAAAAGTGTATATTTAGAGCTTCTGTAAACCTCGGATATTTCCAGCCGTAATACTCTGCAACCGGAGGTAGTTTACAACATGTCTTTTAGCGGCGACCTTGAACATCTGCCAATTGTAGATGTAATTCAGCTGATGAACACCAGCCGTAAGTCCGGCATTCTCAGCATAAACGGACGAAAAGGGGAGAGCCAGCTCGTCTTCAAGGAAGGGTATATTGTCAGCGCAAACCACCTGAACAACAGTGTTCGTATAGGTGCTTTACTGGTAAAATCTGGAATAATCAGAGAGCAGCAGCTTGAAGAGGCGCTTCTGAAACAAAAAAGCGATGGTGCGGATCGTAAGCCTCTGATCATCACTCTTATAGAAATGGGGCTGGTAAATGAGGATGATGCCTACAAAGGGCTGCAACAGCTCATTGAAATGACGATTGTGGAAGTTTTATCCTGGAAAAAAGGAACCTTCACGCTGGAGGCTCTTTCCAAGTCTGTAGAGTGCGAATTCAGGTATTATCCGACAAAGATGAATCTGGAGATAAATCTTAACACACAGAACATGCTGATGGATGCCCTCTGTGCCTATGACGAAATGATGCGTGACGGGCTGCTTCCGGATGAGCCTGAAGAGCAGGATGAAGGGATAGAAACCCTGAATGAACTTCTTTCAGAAGATGATCTGGGTCTATCTGAACTTGAACAGATTCCGGCTCAGCTCCACAAACCATTTTCCGGTGTGACCCCATTTAACCCCCTTGCCTTTCAGAAGGAAAGACTAGCTGAAATGGCTCCCGGACTATCGGCTGTAGCGAAGGAGACGCTTGCTCTTTTCCTTGCATCAAAAACAGTCAACCCTGAGCTTTTGCAACCCGGCAACAATCATGTTGCGCCTGTGATTCTTTTCAGCCCTGACAGGCTCCTGATACACTGCCTGACAACAGTCTGCAACTTTTACGGAGTAAATATTACGCATGCTGCAAGCTCTAAAGAGATGGATGATCTTCTTGCAATCTGGCAGACCGAGAAGAAGCGAAAGGTTCTTCTTTTTGATTATCCAGTATCTTCTGACCCTGCTTCCACATCCCGCAGGGCATCTGAAATCCGCAAGCGGATTAATCAGCAACTCCCTGACTCTTTTTTTCTTCAGCTTGCTCCGGTCGCAGACTTCAACTTTGCGATGGAGTCCTACAAAACAGGTGTACAGGCGGTAATTCCAAAGCCCCTGACCAATGATCACCAAAACAGCAACATTGAAGAGCTGATTCTCTTTCTTGAAGTGCTGCCCCCTTATTTATCGATGAATTCAGTCTGATCCTCCTCACCTCTTGACTCTCCATCCACCCTGTATTAGCCTTAACTTTGCATCAAACAGTAAAAATATATTTATAAATCAAGTCCGGGGGTTTTAGATGAGCAAAATTGTTTTTGGAACATCAGGATGGCGCGGAATCCTCTGTGAAGATTTTACCTTTGAAAACATAAAAACTGTTGTCCAGGCGATTGCCGATCATCTACAGTGCAGCGCAGACAAAGGCAAAGGGGTTGTAATTGGCTACGACACACGCTTCATGGGTGACACTTTTGCCAAAGAAGCAGCCCGCGTCATGACTGCCGCCAACATCAAGACATATCTCTGTAGTCGCGACACTCCGACTCCGGCTATCTCCTTTGAGATATTAAAGCGTCAATGCTCAGGTGCCATTAATTTTACTGCCAGTCATAACCCACCGGAATATAATGGTATTAAATTTTCTCCTGCATCCGGAGGGCCGGCTCTCCCTGAGACCACCAGGGATATTGAACAGCGGGCAAATGAAATGCTGGGCGAGATCTGTTACCGTGAAATTTCTCTTGAGCATGCTGAAAAGACCGGCCTTCTTGAAATGATTGACCCTTGCGACTCCTATCTGGCTGATCTGGAAAACAAGATAGACTTCGACGCTATCAAAAGCCTTGGGTTGATAGGGGTTAATCCACTTTACGGTACAGGTCGGGGTTATCTTGACAAACCCCTTCTTGCACACGGTGTAGAGATCCGCCTGATTAATGCTGGCCGTGATCCTTATTTCGGCGGATTTCCTCCTGAACCTGCTGAAAAGTATATTCAGGACTTTATTTCACTGGTTAAAGGCAACGACAGGATCAAACTGGGCATTGCAACGGATGGCGATGCTGACCGGTTCG
Source organism: Geobacteraceae bacterium (assembly GCA_031401815.1). Taxonomy (GTDB): domain Bacteria; phylum Desulfobacterota; class Desulfuromonadia; order Geobacterales; family DSM-12255; genus JANNRW01. Next base: position 9,097 of record JANNRW010000117.1, read on the forward strand.
GCATTGTAGATGAAGATGGCACTTACATTGAACCAAACTATATTTTAGCCCTTCTCCTTGATTATCTGATAAGGGTGCGCGGCATGAGGGGTGGAGTTGCACGAAGCGTTGCAACCTCTCACCTCGTAGATGCTGTTGCCAGGGCTCACAACATTGAACTCTTTGAGACTCCGGTAGGATTTAAATATATTGGTGAGCTGATAAGTCAGGACAAGATTATAATTGGTGGTGAAGAGAGTGCTGGGCTTACCATAAAAGGGCATGTCCCGGAAAAGGATGGAATTCTTGCCTGCTTTCTGGTAGCTGAAATGGTGGCTCGCGAAGGCAAATCAGTAGGGAGACTGCTTGAAGAGTTGTACGGGCGGGTTGGGCGATTCATTACCCGACGGGTAAATATTACTCTCTCTCCTGAGCTGGAAATTGCTTTCCCAAAGAAACTGGCATCTGTTCCGGCTGAACTGGCAGGATTGAAGGTCAGTAATGTTGTTAAAATTGACGGCACAAAACTGATTCTGGAAGATGGTAGCTGGCTTTTGTTCAGAAAATCGGGAACCGAGCCAGTAGTGAGGCTTTACGGAGAGGCATCATCACAAGAGCGTTTACAGGAAGTTATGAATGCAGGTCGGAATTTTGTCCTACAGAGCTGAACCATTACAAAGGCTCGCACTATTGGCTGAAAGCATGCAAAGAGGACTAATAATATCCTCTTTCCCGACCATCAATTTTAAGTTATACTTGGATAAAAATTAACTGGAGGAGTCATGTGGGATTATACGGATAAGGTTAAAGAGCACTTTTTGAATCCACGTAATGTGGGTGACATAGTTGACGCCGATGCTATCGGAGAAGTTGGCAGTCTTGCCTGCGGTGATGCATTGAAACTCTTTATCAAGCTTGATGAAAACAAGGAGCGAATCATCGATGCTAAATTCCAGACTTTTGGCTGTGGTAGCGCGATTGCATCATCATCGGCCCTTACGGAGATGATCAAGGGGAAAACTCTCGACGAAGCTCTGCAAGTAACCAACAAGGAGATAGCCGACTTTCTAGGAGGGCTTCCCGAGGAAAAGATGCACTGTTCTGTCATGGGACAGGAAGCATTGGAGGTTGCAATTGCCAAGTATCGCGGTGGGCCGGTTCCGACACATGATCATGATCATGAGCAGGAGCAGCAGGGTGAGATTGTATGCAAATGCTTCGGACTGACTGATGGATTTTTGAAGAAGGTCATCAGCCAGAACTGTCTGCAGAGTGCCGAGCAGGTGACTCATTTCACCAAGGCAGGGGGAGCATGCGGCGGCTGTCTGCCCAAAATCAGGGAGCTTATTTCCGAAGTTATGGGAGAGCAACAGAAGCTTGATCCAAAAAAACCTGAGAAACTGACCAATATCAGGAAGATGCAGCTTATCCAGGAGGTTCTTGAAAACGAAGTCAGACCGCAGCTCTGGGCTGATGGTGGTGATCTTGAGCTGATAGACATATCTGGCACAGTTGTACAGATAGCATTCAGAAAAGCCTGTGCTGGCTGCGCCTCTTCCGGTTTCACCTCCCGGTTTGTTGAACAGAAGCTAAGAGATCTGGTTGCCGACGACATAACCGTTGAGGAGGTACAGGGATGAAGGAGATATACCTGGACAATAACGCCACCACAAAAGTGGATGAAGCGGTTTTTGAGGAGATGCGCCCTTATTTCACTGAGCTCTACGGTAATCCGAGTTCAATGCACTATTTCGGCGGTCAGGTGCAGAAAAAGATAGACGAGGCCAGGGAAAGGGTTGCGGCTCTTATAGGAGCGCATCCTGAAGAGATAATTTTTACTGCCTGTGGTACTGAAAGCGACAATGCAGCCATAAAATCTGCTCTGGAGGTTTTTCCCAACAGACGTCATGTGATAACCACCAGAGTGGAGCACCCAGCTGTCCTGACTGTTTGCCGTGGTTTGTCAAAGCACGGTTATCGGGTAACCGAACTGAATGTAGATGGCGAAGGACGGCTGGACATGGACGAACTGCGGAGCGCAGTGGATGAAAACTGTGCCATAATCTCTGTGATGCATGCCAACAACGAGACCGGTGTTATCTTCCCTATTGAAGAGATAGCCAAAATTGCCAAGGCGAAAGGAGCGCTTTTCCATACTGATGCAGTCCAGGCTGTAGGTAAGATTCCCCTTAACATGGCCGGATCTTGTATAGACATGCTGTCGCTCTCAGGCCACAAGCTGCACGCACCCAAAGGGATTGGAGTACTCTACCTTCGCAAAGGGGTTCCTTTCAGACCTTTTCTGGTCGGCGGACATCAGGAAAAAAGCCGTCGCGCAGGGACTGAGAATACCGCTTCCATTATTGCTCTCGGAAAAGCATGTGAAATTGCAGGAAATCACCTGGAGGATGAAAATAGCCGCATAAGATCCATGCGTGACCGTCTGGAACGAGAACTGTTGCAACTGATCCCCTCTTCCCGTATCAACGGTGGCGCGGTAGAGCGTCTCCCCAACACCCTCTCCATTGCTTTTGAATTTGTCGAAGGCGAGTTGATTCTTCTCTATCTTTCAGAGCTTGGCATCTGCGCTTCTTCTGGCAGCGCCTGCACATCGGGCTCGCTTGAGCCTTCTCACGTCCTCAGGGCTATGGGTGTCCCTTTTACATGCGCTCACGGCTCCATACGATTTTCTCTTTCGCGTTTTACCACTCAGGCAGAGATTGACGCCGTAATACGAGAACTCCCGCCAATTATTCGCCGTGGCAGAGAAATGTCCCCTTTCGGGCGTGAACTGCTGCAACAAAAGGGATAAGAGCACTCTGCCATATGGAAACCGAAAAGGAAGAGCGCCTGCAACGATCCAGAGTGCTTAGTGACCAGATGCTGTCATGGGTCAGGGGACGAGGCAGAATACTGATTGTTGTACATGACAACCCTGATCCGGACTGTCTGGCCTCGGCACTGGCGCTTCGTCATCTCTTTATCATGAAACTTGGAGAGGACCCGGTAATCGCCTTCTCCGGCATGATTGCCCGCAGTGAAAATCTGACAATGGCAAAGAAGCTTCAGATCCCTCTCACCCCTTTGGGGATTATCGAGTTGTCTGATTTCAAGGTTATCTGCATGCTTGACACTCAGCCTGGCACCGGCAACAATTCACTCCCGGCAAATGTCAAGGTTGATCTGGTTATTGATCACCACCCTCTGAAGGAGAAAACAAAGAGCTGTACATGGGTTGATGTACGGGATAATTACGGTGTTACTGCCACAATACTTTATGAGTATCTTCTGGCGCAGGATTTGACTATCAGCAGCAAACTGGCAACAGCAATATTCTACGCAATCAAATCAGATACCCAGGATCTTGGGCGTGAGGCAAATCAGCCTGATCGTGAAGCGTATCTGCACCTTTTCCCGCTTGCCAGCAAAAGCCTTCTCTACCAGATAACCAATCCTCCTCAGCCGATCGAGTATTTCAGCACAATCAGAAATACCCTTGATAAAGCGGTAATTTATGACACTGTAATGGTGGCAGCCATGGGAAAAGTTGCTTTTCCCGAGCTTGTGGCTGAAATGGCAGATTTCATGCTGCGACTCGATGAAATTGAAACTGTGCTCGCCATGGGTTTATATGGCAAAGAGATGGTGCTTTCAATCCGAACTTCATCCCCTCTGGTTAACGCAGGAGAGACCATAAAAGATCTGGTTAAAGGGTATGGTACTGCCGGTGGCCATGCATTGATGGCAGGTGGCAAAATAGACAACTTAAGCGACTCACCTGACGCGTTGCAGGAGATGGAAAACATTCTGACCGGACGCTTTCTGAACAAAACCGGTTGCAGTGCAGCCAGAGGTAAACTGATCAAAACCACAAATGGAGAGTAAACAATTATGCGTAATGATGACAGAAAACCGGATCAACTCAGAAAAATTGCTGTCACTCGCAATTATACAAAGCATGCTGAAGGCTCGGTGCTGATCGAATTTGGCGACACAAAAGTTATCTGCACAGCAACCGTCGAAGAGAGTGTCCCCCCTTTTCTGCGAGGCAAAGGCAAAGGGTGGGTTACAGCAGAGTATTCAATGCTCCCGAGAG
>JANNRW010000118.1:0-7022 GCA_031401815.1 Geobacteraceae bacterium
CTTTTTAACGCACTCCGATCTTCTTTGTTCAAGATCGATTCGAATTCTTCGCAGATCCTTTGATGGGTTTGAATCGTCAGTTCGTTAAAAAATACACACAATTTATATACCAAATTGATAGTTATTGTACTCTCATCTGAATGAGCCTTAAATTAAGGCACTGATAAGCTATTGAAAAAACATGTGTGTCCAAATTAAAGGCAGTAGCAGCTAAATTGGATAACAAATTGCATTATCGTGCACAAAATAGCAGCAGTCTGAATGCTGATATTTAATAAACAGATGGATTACATATTAAAAGGGAGGATTACCAATGGCAGAGCAGCTTAATGAAACACTCGAAATAATGTATCAGGATGTACTCAAGCGTAACCCGGGCGAAGTTGAGTTTCATCAGGCGGTTCGCGAAGTTATTGAATCGCTCGGACCAGTCCTGGTAAAGCATCCGGAGTTCAAGGAGCGCAAAATAATAGAGCGGATCTGTGAGCCTGAGCGGCAGATTATCTTCAGGGTACCCTGGCAGGATGACAAGGGGCAGGTGCATATCAATCGCGGTTTCAGGGTAGAGTTCAACAGTGCGCTCGGCCCTTACAAGGGTGGTCTCCGTTTTCACCCGTCAGTCTACCTTGGCATAATCAAATTTCTCGGCTTTGAGCAGATATTCAAGAACTCTCTCACCAGTATGCCTATCGGCGGCGGCAAGGGTGGTTCCGACTTTGATCCAAAGGGTAAATCTGATGATGAGGTAATGCGTTTCTGCCAGAGCTTCATGACAGAGCTCTACCGTCACCTTGGTGAGCATACCGACGTTCCGGCCGGAGACATAGGGGTTGGTGGTCGTGAAATCGGATATATGTTCGGTCAGTACAAGCGGATTACAAATCGTTATGAAGCAGGTGTACTTACCGGCAAGGGTCTTGGCTGGGGTGGCTCGCTGGTTCGTACGGAAGCAACAGGATACGGCGCAACCTTCTTTGTTCATGAAATGCTCAAGGCACGCAAGGACTCTTTTTCCGGAAAGGTCTGCACTGTTTCAGGTTCGGGTAACGTTGCAATCTATACCATCGAGAAGATCCATCAACTTGGCGGCAAGTGCGTAGCCTGCTCAGACTCCAATGGTGTCATTTATCACGAGAAAGGTCTTGATCTGGAGCTGATCAAGCAGCTTAAAGAGGTTGAGCGTCGTCGTATAGAGGAGTACATCAAGTATCATAAAGATGCGAAATATATCCCGAGTGGCAACATCTGGGAGATCCCCTGTCAGGTCGCCATGCCTTCTGCTACCCAGAATGAGCTGAACGGCAAGGATGCAAAGCTGCTCGTCAAAAACGGTTGCATTGCTGTTGGGGAGGGTGCAAATATGCCAACGACCCCTGAAGGGGTAAAAGTATTCCTTGACGCCAAAATCGCATACGGGCCGGGCAAGGCCGCCAATGCCGGTGGTGTTGCAACTTCTGCTCTTGAAATGCAGCAGAATGCCAGCCGTGACTCCTGGAGTTTCGAATATACCGAGAAAAAACTTGAAGACATCATGATCGGTATTCACAAGAACTGCTTTGAAACAGCTGAAGAGTACGGCTGCCCCGGCAATTACGTTGTCGGCGCCAATATCGGCGGTTTCATCAAGGTAGCAAGAGCCATGGTTGCCATGGGTCTTGTATAGAGATTCAGGCAGTAACAGGTCAAAAAAAAGCCCGGCACCAGCCGGGTTTTTTTTTGACTTTCATGCAAGATACACGCACAAATTCTCTAAACAAGTCCCCTCCCTCCTGGCGGTGGAGGGTTAGGGTAGGGGGGAAGGTGCCATGATATCAGTAGGTTGCAACTTCACCCACCCCCTGACCCCCTCCCGTCAAGGGAGGGGGGAAAGGCTTTTGCGAGTGCATCATACAAGAGTGAGGCAGATTTACTTGTACGTTTTGAGTATATATTCGGCAATCGCTTTTGCTGTCTTGTCCGGAATCTCCTTCTTGTCAAACTGCTTCATCCCGGCTCCTGGTTTACGCATCTTTCTGATAATATCTTTAGCCCCCTTTATCCCGTTTGCTTCACGATTGATTTTCAAAAGAGACTTGGCCGGGTTTTGCGGATTTTTCCCATCCGGATGACAGCCGGAACAGAAAGTATCATAGGCTGCTTTCCCGTCGGGACCAGCTGCGCAGAGAGAACCAGCAGGGAGCAGCAGAGCTGACAATGATGCTGCCAAGATCAGGATAAACACCTTTATTTTCATCACTTACCCCTTCTGAGCGGTTTTTCTGCAGTATAGCAGATTAATTGCCTGCGAGAATAACGAATATACCTTTACAATCTGTCGACTGTCAGGCATATTTTACAGCTTGTAAATAAAAATAATAAAGGGCTTCCTTTAGCGAAGCCTGATGGCTCTGTAACCAACTCATGTCCATTGACAAAATCCGCAATTTTTCCATCATCGCCCATATTGACCATGGTAAATCCACACTTGCAGACCGTCTTCTGGAGTATACCGGAGCTTTATCCGAAAGAGACAAGCAGGCTCAGTTTCTAGATAAAATGGATCTGGAGCGTGAGCGCGGGATTACCATAAAGGCTCAGACTGTCAGACTCAACTATACTTCAGATGATGGTAACACCTATATACTGAATCTAATCGATACACCCGGTCATGTTGATTTTACCTACGAAGTGTCACGCTCTCTTGCTGCCTGCGAGGGTGGGCTGCTGGTGGTTGATGCCTCCCAGGGTGTCGAGGCGCAGACTCTTGCCAATGTATATCTTGCGCTTGACAACAATCTCGAAGTCTTTCCGGTATTGAACAAGATCGATCTGCCTGCTGCTGATCCGGAAAGGGTAAGGCAGGAGATTGAGGATATCATCGGCATTGATGCTCACGAAGCTGTTCTTGCGAGCGCCAAAGAGGGTATCGGGACGCATGAAATACTGGAAGAGATCATCAAAAAGATTCCTGCTCCAAAGGGCGATTCTTCTAATGCATTAAAAGCGCTCCTTTTTGATTCCTGGTATGACCAGTATCAGGGGGTTGTAATCCTGGTCCGGATTTTTGACGGAATATTGAAGAAGGGGGACAAGATTCTGTTGATGGCGACCAACCGGACTTATGAGGCGCTGAAGGTTGGGGTCTTTTCTCCACTTATGACTGAAGTGACCGGACTCTCTGCCGGAGAGGTCGGCTTTGTTATTGCCGGAATCAAGGATGTGGCGGATGCAAAGGTTGGTGACACGGTTACTCATGCCCTGACACACAGTAACAGACCTTGCGCCAAAGCTTTCCCAGGTTTCAAAGAGGTGAAGCCGATGGTCTTTTCAGGGCTTTATCCGATTGATACGGCACAGTATGAACAGCTGCGCGATGCTCTGGCCAAATTGAAACTTAATGACTCATCCTTTACCTATGAACCGGAAACATCCCTTGCTCTGGGGTTTGGTTTCCGTTGCGGTTTTCTCGGCCTCCTGCACATGGAGATCATTCAGGAACGCCTTGAACGCGAGTTCAACCTTGAACTGATAACCACCGCACCCACAGTTGTCTACCGGATTCACCGGACTGACGGGACAATAACCGAGATAGAGAGTGCTGCCAGGATGCCTGAGCCGCAATTTATCGATACCATAGAAGAGCCTTTCATCCTGGCCCATGTGCATCTGCCCAATGACTATGTTGGGGCCGTGCTGGCCCTTTGCGAAGAGAAACGTGGGGTTCAGCGCGAAATAAAATATCTTACCCCTACCAGGGTGATGATAATCTATGAGCTCCCCTTGAATGAAATAGTGATGGATTTTTACGACCGGCTTAAATCCATCTCCAAAGGTTATGCTTCACTTGATTACGAACATCTTGATTTCCGCCCAAGTGAACTGGTAAGGATGAATGTCCTCATAAACGGTGAAATAGTTGATGCGCTTTCGCTCATTATCCACCGTGACAAAGCCTATTACAGAGGGAGAGATCTTGTCTCCAAGATGAAAGAGCTGATCCCGAGGCAGATGTTCGAGGTCGTGATCCAGGCTGCCATCGGCAACAAGGTGATCGCCAGAGAGACGGTAAAGGCTCTGAGGAAAGACGTCCTTGCCAAATGTTACGGCGGCGATATCAGCCGCAAGCGAAAGCTATTGGAAAAGCAGAAAGAGGGGAAGAAGAGAATGAAAAATGTCGGCAATGTAGAGCTGCCGCAGGAAGCGTTTCTTGCCATTCTTAAAGTAGAGAATTAACCTGATTTATTTCAGTGAGTCACGAAAAATTTTCAGAGGTTTTTTATAATGGATGAATCAAATAGCAAGGTTGAGACTACCCCCAATATGCCTGTGAAGAAGCATATATTTCGCGAATACGCCGAGTCCATAATTATCGCCATACTGCTGGCGCTTGTTATCAGAACCTTTGTTGTGCAGGCGTTCAAGATCCCTTCAGGTTCGATGGAAGATACTCTTTTGATTGGTGACCATCTCCTGGTCTCAAAATTTATTTACGGCACCAAAATACCTTTTACCGATACCAAAATCCTTAAAATAAGAGACCCCAAAAGAGGCGATGTTATTGTTTTCGAGTATCCCGAAGACCCCAGCAAGGACTTCATAAAACGTATTGTAGGTCTTCCCGGAGATATAGTCGAAGGGAGAGAGAAAAAAGTATTTGTCAACGGCCAGCCTTATGAAAATCCGCACGAAGTTCATAAAGATAAGGAGCTGATTCCAAAAGCTCAGAACCCTCGGGATACATTTGGCCCTGTTACAGTACCTGCCGGATCATACTTCATGATGGGTGACAACCGCGACCGCTCCTATGACAGCCGTTTCTGGGGGTTTGTAAAAAGTCCCAAAATCAAGGGACTTGCCTTCATAAAATACTGGTCGTGGGACAGCGACAAATTCAGGGTACGCTTCAAAAATATTGGGCGTTTGATTAACTGAGAATGGTATTTTCAGGCAGATTTATCAGGATTGCAAAAGGGTGTTAAAAAATAATCAGGTGGAGACGGTATTATGATAGATGAAGAGATAGAGAATGAAGATGAGCAGTCTGAAGAGAGCTTTGCCGATCTTTTTGCCGCCAGTCAGAAACAGGAAGGGAAACTCAAGCCGGGTGACAAGATGCAGGTCAAGGTGCTGCAACTCTCTGCGGAGTGGGTTTTTCTTGATGTTGGCCAAAAGGGAGAAGGTGTTCTTGATCGCCGTGAAGTGACCGATGAAGAGGGAAATTCTGTTGTTGCTCCAGGAGATATGATCTCGGCATGGTTTGTCGGCACAAGCAAGGGCGAGCTTCGATTTACTACAAAAATCGGAGGCACAGGAGCAGCTGATCGTTCAGTTGTGGAAGATGCATGGCGAGCCGGCATACCTGTAGAAGGTCTGGTCGAAAAAGAGGTGAAGGGTGGTTTTGATGTAAGAATTGGCGGCTCACGCGCTTTTTGCCCTTACTCACTGATGTCTCTACGTCGGCTTGCCAATGCAGGAGAGATGGTTGGCAAACGGCTTCAGTTTAAAATTGTTGATTATACAGAGGGTGGGCGCAATCTGATTGTTTCCCGTCGGGCAATATTGGAAGAAGAGGCTGAAAGGGAGAAGGATCTCCTCAAAGAGACTCTTCAGGTCGGCATGATAGTTTCAGGTGTGGTAACTTCTATCCAGAAGTTTGGCGCTTTCGTACGCGCCGGAGGGGTCGAGGGTCTGCTGCCGGTGTCGGAAATCGGCTACACCAAGATAAAGGATGTCTCTGATGTCCTCTCCGTGGGGCAGGAACTTACTGTTGTCATCAAGCAGATTGACTGGGAGGCGAACCGGTTCTCCTTCAGTCTCAAAGAGACACTTGCCGACCCATGGGATTCAATGGCAGATAAATTCCCTGTCGGTTCCTGCATCACCGGGACAGTCTCGCGACTTGCCCAGTTTGGGGCTTTTGTAGCTCTTGGCGACGGGGTAGACGGCCTGCTTCATATTTCCAAGCTCGGGAAGGGGAAGCGGATCAGTCATCCCAGGGAAGTCCTTAAAGATGGAGAGAGTGTTGAAGTTCTCGTAGAAGGGGTTGATCGCGAAAACCGACGCATTGCTCTTTCTCTGGCTGAGGTTGTCAGAGCTGCTGCCGAGGCAGAGTCTGACATGAACTCATTTCGTGAGCAGGCAGCACAGACCCCTGAAGGGATGGGGACGCTGGGCGATCTTCTAAGAGCAAAACTGCAAAAATAATCCTTCCGCATTTACACCCCCCGGCGCTGCCGGGGGGCTTCTTTACCCCATTCTCTTTTAACCGTAATCATCCGTCTATCTGAACAGTTTGTGAAAAAATACAAGTTGCTGCTTGCATAACAGAATGAAAAGAGGTATTTATAGCCAGATTCATGCCTCCTAATTATTTATCTGTTATGGAATAATAATGATATCAGGGAGTTTTGAAATTAATGGATTTAGAGCCAAACCGCTCTGGTCTGCCACATGCAGCCGGGCGGTTTTTTTATTTGCACGTAGGGGCGCTGCTTGCCGCGCCCGATGTTAAGTGTGGCGGGGTGAAATCAGTGTTGTTCGGCTTCGAGAGATTGAATCAATCACTCCGTTTTCGCCAGAGGGTTGCAAGATCTCTGGCTCCATGGATAAAGGCAAGGATAAAAACATGGTCGGAAGTTGTCTGGTAGATGAGACGGTAACTCTTGATGAAGATTTCGCGTATTTCCGGGGAATTGCTTTCCGGCACAATCCGTCCACGGTCGGCAAACTTGCTTAGCGAAAGGGCTGCTGCCCGTGCTTCACGCACCAGCGCCATTGCATAGAATGGAGAATCCTTGGCAATGAATTCCGCTGCATTAAACAGATCGTCAGTTGCTGTATTCGTCCATTTTACGGAGCGAGCCATCTGGCCATCCTGGCATCGAATTCCGCTTCCGACAAAACATGTCCGGCGGATACATCATCAACTCCACGATCAATTTTCTGGCGGACGTAGATGTGATACTGGATATCTTCCAGGGTTGTGTCATCAGGGAGTTGATCCAGCAGTTGTCGAACCTCTTCCTTGGCAGGGGTCATCTGTT
>JANNRW010000119.1:0-3536 GCA_031401815.1 Geobacteraceae bacterium
ATAGGGGGTAGGGGGACGGCTTTTATGGCTGAACCATAATCAAATCCATCAGCAGAATCGATCCAGTCATCGCTTCTTACCCACTCTGCACTTTGATGATACGATCTGCTGGTTTCGCTGTCAGAGCCTATTCCCATCTGCCTGGCCGGGAGATAGCCTGCTATCAGGCAGGCCAGGGGGCAGACCCATTTCCAGACCAGATCTACTTTCAGAAAACGGTAAATGTTACAGACCCGGATAGTCCGTTTGCTGCCGAAATAAACCAGAGAATCTAGAGTGGATATGTATTCCGGAAACCTGGCCAGTACTGATGAAAAGAGCACACCCCCCCAGGAATGCGCTATCCAGTGCTGTCTGATCTGACCTCTGAGTTTTCTGACCGCATCAACACATGCCGGGATATCCTCAATGATCGACTCGGTCTGACCAAAACGTGAATTCCGGTCAATCGGGGGTCTGCTTTTCCCGTGTCCTCGCAGATCTATCACATATACATCATAGCCGTTACGGGCAAGGTAGGGGGCAAGCCCCTTTCCTGATCCGGAGTAGAAGATGCGACCGTTCTCAATTGCGCCATGCAGCATGAGAACAGGTGACCCAGGCACTTCACCGGTAAACCTCTGGAGATTGAGGATCTCCCCACTCGCCAGAGGCACCGGTATTGATTGCTCCTGAATGGTCAGAGCCATGCAGCCTCTATTCCTTGCCGAGCATCCCCTTTTTCAGGGATTCGTCAGCCGGCTTGTCACCAAGATAGATGGCAAGAACCCCTTTTGCCAGCTTGGTAGATGCAATAGTCCCCAATGATTTGCCGTTATGGCTGGCTGAAACAGTTCCATCAGCAGCAAGAGCAAGATCTACGACATCGCCACGCATAAAATCAGACGTGAAAAGAGAGAGGAATTTCTTGACGTCGCCGGAACCGGCGAGCTCTGGTGAGTTGTTGGTAAATCCTTCGGAAAAGGCATCCAGGATCTTCTCTTTCTCCACCTTTGAATGGAGGAAGTTCATTCTGATCAGTTTGTCGCCACTGTCACCAAGTGCGGCAGATGAGGTTGTTAAGCGTTTTGTCGCATACAGTGAGCCGATATAAACCTTGATAAAGAGCTTTTTCCTGAGTCCGTAGCCGTTCAGCTTCAGAGCCTGGCCGTTGACCGTCACTGAGGGCTCAAGATTCACACCGGCAACCTCGACGGCATAAGCAGATGTGGTCAAGATTAGTGTAAGTAACATTGTAAAAAGAACGTTTTTCATTAGTTAGTCTCCTTTTAGTTTATTCTGACTCCTGACTCCTGACTCCTGACCACTGACTCCTGACTCCTGACCACTGACTCTCAACCGATCTCGCAACCGGCTTTAAATCCTTCGTGAACTGCATCAAAGACCATTGCCGGTCTGACAGCGTCACCCACAACCTTGAAAGTTATTCCTCTGGCAGCCACTACATCCTGCAGGGGATTGAAAGAGCGGGTTCCAACGGCCAGAACTACAGTGTCAGCTGGAATATCCTCGATCTCTCCGCTTTTCTCGATTCGTACGAAATCTGCTGTTATTTCAATTACCCTGGCTGTAGAGTGTGTCTTTACACCAAAGCGCTCCAGATCCTGCATCATCCCCCATTTTGTGCTCTTGCCGAAGTTTTTCCCCAGTTCATCCAGCATTTCAATTAATGTGACTTTCTTTGTCCCGCGCGTAGCAAGCCCGTACAAATCTTCAACTGTTTCAGCTCCATGAACCAGCAGAAATTTGAGCGCCTCTCCTGAAAGGGTACCTTTCTCCGCCAGCAGCAGAGCGGTTTCAATTCCAACAGCGCCACCTCCGATAACTGCCACACGCCTGCCAATCGGTACAGATGCAGTCAGAACATCCCATGACTGCACAACATGCGGGAGATCTGCTCCGGGAATTGGAGGTGTAACCGGCAGGCCGCCGGTGGCTAGAATAACGGCATCCGGGGAGTTGTTCTTGAAGAACTGATCATCAATAAGCGAGTCAAGTACAACAGTAACTTGGGACAATTCAAGTTGTCGCTTCAGGTTGGCTGCCAGCTCCAGAAATTCCTCCCGACCAGGTGCTGCACCTGCCAGGAGTAACTGTCCACCCAGGTGGCCTCCGGATTCATGAAGCGTCACCCTGTGTCCTCGCTCAGCAGCGGAGATGGCAGCGCTCATCCCGGCGGCGCCGCCGCCGACAACCAGCAGATTGAGCGGTTTATCGGTCTTGCTGATCGCCCGTCTCTTTTCATAACCAGCTTTTGGATTACATAGACATTCCACCGCCTTCATCTTGAAAAGATTATCCAGGCACCCCTGGCCGCAGGCTACGCAGTGAAGAATGTCAGCTTCGTGTCCGGTGCGGGATTTTTCAGGGAAATATGGATCTGCGATCAATGCCCGACCTATTGCAACCATGTCGCACAGTCCGTCAGTGATCATCTCTCTGGCTATTTGTGGGTCATTAATCCGGTGACTGGCGATGACCGGTATGTTGACCAGTTCCTTGATACCGCGAGCGAGATAACCGAAGACGCCACGCGGTACTTCAGTCACGATCTGCGGCACCTGTGCCTCGTGCCACCCTACATTTACACAGAGGGCATCGACACCTGCCAGTTCAAGTTGTACTGCGTATTCCCGCAGTTCCGGACGGGTAGTTCCACCTTTCATGAACTCGTTACCATTTATTCTGGCCAGGAGCGGGAAGTCCGTTCCTACTGTTAAACGTATTGCTTTAACGATTTCGAGACCGAATCGCATACGACTCTCAAATGATCCGCCGTACTGATCTGTCCGCTGATTTGTGAGCGGAGAGAGGAATTCACTGATCAGATAGCCGGTTCCCGAAAGAATCTCCACTGCGTCAAATCCAGCCTCTTTCACCCGCCTGGCTGCCTCTGCAAAGGATTTGATTGTCTCTTCTATCTCAGCGATTGAAAGCTCTCTGGGCGTTTCGCGGGTAAGGCGCGAAGCAATGGCAGAAGGGGCAACCGGCTGCTTGCCACCCATCAACATGGAGTGGTTGTAACGCCCGGCATGGTTTAGTTGTACGGAAGAACGAGCGCCATTCTCCCTGATTGCTGTTGCAAGGCGAGACAAACCGGGAATATGGATATCCTTGTGAGCCCCGATGTTGCCGGGATTGCCGGAGAGCTCATCCACCGTTGCGTAACCGACTGTTATCATGCCGGCTCCGCCGCGAGCGCGTTCAGCATAGAAATCGACCAAACGGTCAGTGACCGCATAATTACCCGCCATGTTCATATGCATGGCTGGCATATAAATACGGTTTTTAACCTCCATCCGGTTGATCGTGATTGGTTGAAACAGTGGGTCGGTCATTGGCTTCTTCCTTATGGGGTTAAATAATGCTGTCTTCAATTATTAACTCAACTTTCGCAGCAATAAATACCGGATGAATGCCGTTAAGCACAGGCTTTGCAAAGAATATAGATCAAGTGTCCGATAAAAATCCCCCCTCCCTTGCCGGGAGGGGGCTAGGGGGTGGGTGAAGTTGCAACATGCTGATATCATGGCACC
>JANNRW010000120.1:0-13712 GCA_031401815.1 Geobacteraceae bacterium
CCCTTCACTGCTCTCAACGCCAACAGTGCCACCCATCAACCCGGCAAGCTGTCGCGAGATCGTCAGCCCCAGACCTGTACCGCCATAACTGCGATTGGTGGAACCGTCCGACTGAGTGAACGGCTCAAATATCATCTGTAGCTTGTCTGTTGCAATGCCGATACCGCTGTCCTTCACCAGGAAGCAGAGGGTCGTCTTTAAAACATCCTCTGCATCTTTACGGATATGCAGAGAGACAGAGCCTCTGGAGGTAAACTTGATGGCGTTACCGATCAGGTTGAAGACAATCTGACGAAGACGAGCCGAGTCCCCTTTCAGTAACAGTGGTACATCCGGATCAATCTGCGCAGTCAGCATCAACCCTTTTTCCCGGGCGCGAAGTGAAAGGATGTTTATGGTTTTGGTCGTCTCTTCCTTCAGGTCAAAATCGTGCGTTTCAAGCTCAATTTTGTGTGCCTCTATTTTTGAGAGATCGAGAATATCACTGATCAGCTCTACAAGATTTCTGCCTGACTGCTTCACCATTTCAACATACTGTCGCTGCTCTCTGGTCAGCTCCGTGTCCAGCAGCAGTTCGGTCAGGCCGATTACACCACTCAGCGGTGTGCGTATTTCATGGCTCATGTTGGCAAGGAACTGGCTTTTGGCGATGCTGGCTGATTCGGCAGCTGATTTGGCCTGAAGCAGCAGATCCTCTGTCTGTTTACGTATTATCGCCGAGCCGATGTGCACTGCAATCCCTTCCAGGATCTCAACAGTTTCTTGAGTAAAATGTCCTTTACGGCGATCATTTAACTGGATCAGACCGATAATAGTGTCCCTGCTCCGGATCGGCGACAGCGCCACAGAGGCATACCCCTGATGAATGCAGTGATTGCGTGGATTAAGGCGGGGATCTTCGTCAGAAGGGACTTCCAGTAACAGGGATGAATCGTTGGTCCAGCAGCTCCCTCCTGATGTAAAAAGTGGATGGGACGGGTCGGTCTTGCCGGAAATAACCAGCCCGCAGGTACACTCCAGACTGATATTCCCCTCTTTGTCAAGGCAGACTGAGCCCTCCTCCCGACGAGAAATCAGACTGTTCTCCGCTTCAAGAAAATCCGCTGAAAATCCTTCCTGGACAAAATACGGGAAGTCATCCCCCTCCTTCAGACGAATCCCTGCGGCATAGGAGCCGGTTCGCCTCTTCAATGCGGTGAGGACACGCTGGATCGAAGTCTGAAGATCCCCCGGTTCGTTCAGTATCTGGAGGATTTCGCGACCCATTTCCCGATAGGCATCCGCCCGCTTGCGCTCGGTGATGTCATGCAGAAAAGCCACTATCTGACCCTCTTCACCAGGACGATACTGGACACTCACTTCAACATCAAAAATGCGCCCTTCCTTGCGGCGGTGCCGGGATTCAAAACGATCTTCGCCCTCTGCTACCACTTTCCGGATGTGGATGGCTGTATCAGCAGCTGTTTCAGATGTTTCCAGGTCGGAAATCTGCATGGAGAGAAGCTCCTCCATGCTGTAGCCGCTCATCCGGCAGTAGGACTCATTTACATCAAGCAGCCGCCCCTCCAAGTCAACCACCCAGAAGCCGTCCATGGCTGTCTGCAGGATAGTTCGATGCCTTGTTTCGCTTGCCTTGAGCGCTTTTTCGGTCTCCAGACGTTCCATCTCTCCGGCTGCGCGCACAGCCACTGTTCTCAGGGTTGCTTCAACCAAGGGACGGTTCTTGATCGAAGAGCGACCTATTACCGCAATCAGGCCAATCGGGCGACCGGCGTGGTCAAAGAGCGTCACGCCTGCATAACTCTGGGCCTGTAAATTCTGTAGCACCTGATCCTTCGGAAAGAGCTTGCTTACATCTGCCGGAAAGCAGCAGATCGTTTTACCCACAACATCACCACTAGGGGTGTCCTGAAGGGTATATGTTACATTGTCCTCAAAATGGTCGTCACACCAGACAGCTACTGTTTGAGCGTTCAAGCCCCCCTCTTCGAGGCGGTCAATGCAGACAAAGTCCATGTCGAGAATCTGGGCCAGGTGGCGAGCCAGAGCCTCAAAAAAAGGCTCGTCCTTGGATCCGCTGCCTACCTGGGCGAGAAAAGCCTGAACCTCTTCAAATCGCTTGTGCTCATTGACATCGGTCAAAGTCATCCAGTAATCGCTATTTTTAGCAGGGGCAATCTGCAAATGCGCCCAGAAATGTGAGCCGTCGGCCCTTATCAGGCGCATCTCCCAGACCTGCGTATCAGCTGACTCAATAATTCTCTTGCGATGCCGGTAATATAGATCCTGATCCTCCGGCAAGATGAATTTTGACATCAGATTCCCGAGTAACTTTGTTCGTACTACTCCAAACATTCTTGCTGCGGTAAGATTGGCCTCCTGAATGAGCCCGTTTTTGTTGAAGGTCAGATAGCCTACAGGCGCCAGGTCATAAAGCTCAAAGTAGCGGGTTCGCGCTGCGTCCAGTTCATGCTGCGCCTGACGCAACTCATCGACCTGCATCTCCAGCTCGATCTGATGCACCCGCAGATCATGAAGGAGGAGCTCTGTCTCTTCGGGCGAAGAGGTATGTGAAGCCGCCACCATATCCAGACGAGCTTTTTCTTCTGCGCGCTGGCGAAGCGCCCGGAGTGATTCAACCGCATTTTTTGTCATGATCTGACTCCCCTCTGATTCCTAACTCTCAAGCAACAACTCCTCCGGCTCTTCCACCAGCGCTTTTACCCTCTTCAGAAACTCGACTGCTTCCCGGCCATCGATCAGCCGGTGATCATAAGATAGTGCAAGGTACATCATCGGGCGGATTACTATCATGCCATCCCGGACAACCGGTCTCTCCTGGATGGCATGCATGCCGAGGACTCCGCTCTGGGGAGGGTTTAATATGGGGGTTGAAAGGAGCGAGCCGTAAACCCCGCCATTACTGATGGTGAATGTCCCCCCTTGAAGATCGGCTATTTCCAGCCGGTTCCCCTCTATCCTGGCGGCCAGCTCCACGATCTTCTGCTCAATCTCCCAGAAGTGAAGCCGGTCAGCACCCCGGATTATCGGGACAACAAGCCCCTTTTTCCCGCTGATTGCTATGCCGATGTCGTAGTAGTTGTGAAAGACAATATCACTGTTGTCAATTGAAGCATTGACCGTCGGGAACTCCCTCAGAGCCTCGCAACAAGCCTTTACAAAGAACGACATGAAGCCCAGTGGAACACCATGCCTCTCCCGCATCTGCTCTTTATGGCGTCCCCGCAATTCAATTATCCGGCTCATGTCTGCTTCGTTGAAAGTGGTCAGCATGGCGGTCTGCTGCCGCGCAGCAAGAAGGCGCTCTGAGATCCGCTTGCGGATCGGCGTCATCGGCACCCGTTGTTCCCTTGCAGGATGGAGAGTTGCAGGATCAGTCACCGAAATTTCGGAAGCACCATATGGTGTCGGCTCTTCCGAGCGAACTGACAGCAGCGGCTCAGACTCGCTCCCACCCCCTCCTGATCCCGGCTCGCTGCTCCCAGTTCCCAATTCCCTGTTCCCAGTTCCCAATTCCCTCTCCCCTGAAGTCAAAACATCCCCTGCCATCACTCTTCCTTTCTTGCCACTCCCTGCCAGCAAAGAGAGATCTACCCCTTTTTCTGTTGCCAGTTTTCGTGCCTGAGGGGAGCTGGGAGGCAGAGCAGACGCTGGAGTGGCAGAAATATCCAGAGTTGCCCCCTCATCAATCCGACCGATAACAGTGCCTATCTTCACACTCTCCCCTTCCGGAACCATGACAGTAAGAGTGCCGGAAACATCGGCATGCAGCTCCATGGTTATCTTGTCTGTTTCAATCTCGCAGAGAATTTCATCCTTTGCGACCACTGAACCGCTCTTTTTCATCCATTTGGCAACCAGCGCCTCAACAACAGATTCACCGACCGAGGGGATCTTGATATCCATATTTTTCTCCTGAAATCACCGCACTGCATTTTCTGTAGTAGTGTCCGGTTTGGTTTATGCAGTTGACTTATAAGTTCCCCCTCCCTTGACGGGAGGGGGTCAGGGGGTGGGAGAAGTTGCAACTTACTGATATGATGGCATCTTCCCCCCACCCTAACCCTCCCCCGCCAAGGGGGAGGGGACTTGTTTAGAGAATTTGCGAGTGCAGCAGTTATATCCGATCTGCAAATGCCTCTTCAATTATCCGTTTCTGCTCCTCACCATGCTGCCGGTGGGAACCGGTCGCAGGAGCTGCTGAAGCCGGTCGGCCAACGTAACCCGGCACTCTCCCCAGATACTCTGTAAAATACGGCTGCAAAAACTGCCAGGCCCCCATTTTGGCCGGCTCCTCCTGAACCCATCGACAGCTTTTCACTGCCGGATAAGCAGCTACCATCTTTCGAAGCAGATCCCCGCGAAAGGGGTAAAACTGTTCAATCCGGATTATTGCCACTTCAGGATGAGCACCCTTTTCTCGCTGCTCCAGGAGTTCATAATATATTTTCCCGCTACAAAAGAGCATGGTAGTCACAGTCGAAGGAGCAGCTGTATCAGCGATTATCTCCTGAAAACCTCCAGCAGCAAGTTCATCAAGAGATGAGACACACCCTGGATGGCGCAACAGGCTTTTTGGGGTAAAAACAATCAGCGGTATCCGGAAAACCTGCTTCATCTGCCGACGAATGAGATGAAACATCTGGGCAGGGGTGGAAGGGTAAACAACCTGAAGATTATTTTCTGCGCAAAGAGAGAGAAACCTCTCAATCCGGGCACTGGAGTGTTCCGCGCCGTGCCCTTCGTACCCGTGCGGAAGGAGCAGCACCAGCCCGCTTGCGCGATCCCACTTGCTCTCTCCGGAGGAGATGAACTGATCAATAATCACCTGGGCACCGTTGGCAAAGTCCCCGAACTGCGCCTCCCAGATGGTCAGCCATTCCGGGGTAGCAACGCTGTAACCATATTCAAAGCCGAGCACAGCGCTTTCGGAAAGCATGCTGTCGTATACCCTGAAAGACCCTTCACTCTCCAGCGCAGCCAGAGGGGTATGGCTCGTCTCCTTATGAAGATCGTGCAGAACAGCATGGCGGTGATTAAATGTACCTCGCCGGGAATCCTGCCCGGAGAGCCGCACCGATACCCCTTCCTGAAGCAGGGTTGCAAAGGCAAGAGCCTCTGCATTCCCCCAATCGATCCCTTCCCCCTGCTCTACTGCGGCAAGCCGCTTTTGATAAAGCGTAACCAGCTTTTGATGAGGGGTAAATGATGCAGGGAAACGGACCAACTCTTTTGCAAGCTTCAAAACAGTTTCGTTCGACACTGCTGTCGCTGCCACACCCGGTCTGTACTCACGGCTGATCTTGCGCCAGTCACCTTTAAAACCCTGGTCAGTTGGCACTGTGTCCTTGCCGACTGCCGCCTCCAGCCTTGCGCTGTAGGCATCTGCCATCTTTTGGATTACTGCGGGAGTAACACCCCTCTCAACAAGACGCTCCGAGTAAAGAAGATGTGGTGCTGTGCGCTGCCTGATCTGCTCGTACATAAGCGGCTGGGTGAATGCAGGTTCATCCCCTTCGTTATGTCCATGAAGACGATAGCAGATGATCTCCACTACCACATCACGGCCAAATTCCAGCCGGTAATCGAGCGCCAGTTGGACGACACATGCTACGGCCTCCGGCTCTTCACCATGTACATGGAAAATCGGCACCATCAGCATTTTGGCAACATCAGTTGCATATCGGGTAGAACGTGCATCAGCCGGAAGAGTTGTGAATCCGATCTGGTTATTTATAACTATATGCAGAGTGCCGCCGGTTCCATACCCTTCAAGCTGGGAAAGATTGAGGGTTTCCGCTACGATACCCTGGCCGGCAAATGCAGCTTCACCATGAACAAGAATTGGCAGAACCTCCTGGCGGCCTCTCTCACCTCTTCTCTCCTGGTGAGCCCGGCTCTTCCCTTCTACAAGCGGATCTACCGCTTCCAGATGACTCGGGTTGAAGGCAAGGGAGAGATGAAGCCGCTCTCCGGAAGGGAGTTCCCTGTCTGCCGAATATCCCTTGTGATACTTCACGTCCCCTTCTCCAACAACGCCATGGAGGAGGTTATCTTCAAACTCGGCAAATATGTTGGCAAGCGGTTTCCCCAGGATGTTGGCCAGAACATTCAGCCTCCCCCGGTGTGACATGCCGAGAATAATATCCCTGACCCCAAGTGATGCGCCATGAGTAATCGCCTGATCCAGACAGACAATGAGCACCTCCCCCCCTTCCAGTGAAAACCGCTTCTGTCCGGGGAATCGACGGTGCAGAAACTCTTCGAAAAGAGTCGCCTCCTGGAGCCTGGCAAGAAGTTGTAACTGCTGCTCCTGATTGAATTGCAGCCGGTTGCGCTGGGGCTCCATACGGTCGATCAGCCACTGTCGCTCGGTTGGCTCCTGTATATACATGAACTCTACACCGATTGAACGACAGTAGGTCTCCTGCATTGTCGCCAGAATTTCGCGCAAGGTGGCAGCGTTTTTGTGATAACGGCGTGTATGAAAAACCGTATCCAGATCGTCAACGGTCAGAGCGAAAGCAGCAAGATCAAGAAGAGGGTGTGAAATGGTGCAGGGGGAGAGTGGATCAGTGCAGGCGATAAGGTGGCCTATGTCGCGATAGCGATAGATAAGCGACTGCACACCGGAATTGCGCAAGACCTCCGGCATGTCCGGATGCGCCAGCTCCAGCGGCGTCTCTCTCCCCAGATCAAAACCGGCAAAAAACGCCCGCCATTCAGGCTCCAGACTCTCCGGAGCCTGTTGCCATCGGCGATACTGCTCTTCAACCCACTGCGGGCTGAGATTCTGGAGAAATGTCATCAAGACCCCCTTCTGCTCTCAGAAGATACTAACATAATTTTCTCACATCTTTTCAAACATTCAGGGTTTTTAGAGACAATGGAACCATCTTCAGGGTAGTTTGACTAATCAGGTTACGGTGTGTTACGTTAAATCCCGATCTCAACCCGGATATATTTGTTAAATGGTGAATTATGAAAATTCAGGACTTGCCGGTTCGTGTCACAGACTTCAATGAGGCTTATGCTACTGCCAACCCGGCGCAAAAACAGGCTATTGATGAAACCGAAGGGACTGTACTGGTGGTGGCCGGCCCTGGAACCGGTAAAACGCAGATCATAGCGGCTCGTATTGCCAGAATAATCCAGCTCGGCTCCCGCCCCGAGAACATTCTATGCCTGACCTATACCGATGCCGGAACTATAGCCATGCGCAACCGGCTCCTCTCCTTCATCGGCGCTGATGCCTACCGAATCAATATTTTCACTTTTCACGCCTTTTGCAATCTGGTGATCCAGGAGAATCCGTCCTGTTTTGGTTTCAGCGATCTGGAGCCGGTTTCCGAACTGGAACAGAGGGCTTTTATCAAGCAGCTGCTCGACTCACTCCCTCATGACAACCCGCTGGCCAAAGAAAAAGGGGATCTTTATTCCGATGCGAAAGGTCTGCTTGAGCTGTACGGAGTAATGAAAAAAGAGGCATGGGAGCTAGCCACCATTATTGATGCTATTGATTCATGGTGCCTGAATCTACCCGACAGAGCTGATATGAGATACTCGCGCAAGACAACCAGAGAGGGGGTAACATTCAACCCCGGAGATCTCAAGCAGCACGCAATTGATTCTGAAATCAGGAAATATGAACGGCTGAAGGCTGCAGTACTCGGCTTCCAATCTTATCAGGAGATTATGCTTGATAACAGACGTTATGACTTCGACGATATGATCATCTGGGTTATCAGGGCTTTCAGGGAGAGCCCTGACCTTCTCTGTGAATACCAGGAGAGGTATCATTACGTTCTTGTTGATGAGTATCAGGATACGAGCGGCTCTCAAAATGAGGTGGTTGAGCTGCTGATGAGTTACTGGGACGACCCCAATCTTTTCGTTGTAGGTGATGACGATCAATCCATCTACCGCTTCCAGGGTGCCAGTATCGCAAATATCCTTTTATTTCAGAGCCGTTTTCATCCAAAACTGGTAACCCTGACAGAGAACTACCGCTCTTCACGGCAGATCCTTGATGCCAGCCAGGCGCTGATCCGCGAGAACAGGCACCGTCTTGCCAACAGGGAGCTAAATCCTGATTTTACTCTGGAGAAAGCACTTCACTCAAACAGGCCGGATTCAGCACGGCCTGAAATACGCAGCTATCCAAACAGGCTACAGGAAACTCTCGGCATTGCCCTGGAAATTGAGTGCGCTCATCAGGCAGGAAAAGATATCAGCAGGATTGCAGTCCTTTATCGCAATCACAGACAGGTGGATCAGCTTGCCCGCTACCTAGCCGCGAAAGGTGTCCCCTTCAACATCCGCAAACGCGAAGATATTCTGTCAACCCCTGTAATCAGGCAGCTCCTGACCATCCTCAAATACATGAAAGCAGAAGCAACCCGCCCTCACTCGGAAGAGCGTCTTCTTTTCGAACTCCTGCATTACCCTGTTTTCGGACTCTCTCCCCTTGACGTTGCACGTCTGTTCGCCTCAAACAGAGACTCTGACCGGCAAAAACCAGGAGTTCCACTGCGGGAGTTACTGCATGCAGATGACGCTCCTTCATCTTTTCAGAAAGCATCCGCCCTGATTGAATCCAGATTGGCTAGCATCTTCAGGATAACTCTTCAGGAGTTGATTCATGATGTAATTAACAGTTTCAATCTGATGGAGTATTCAGAACACTCTGATGCCGTTATCTGGAACCTGGAGCTGCTGAACACTTTTTTCGATTTCGTAAAGGATGAATGCTCCAGAAACCCGAGGCTCAGCCTGGAACAGTTTATTGA
The DNA here is from genome assembly GCA_031401815.1 of Geobacteraceae bacterium. Lineage (GTDB taxonomy): Bacteria > Desulfobacterota > Desulfuromonadia > Geobacterales > DSM-12255 > JANNRW01. Next base: position 8,811 of record JANNRW010000120.1, read on the forward strand.
CACAGTTGACATTATGACAGCTCAACAGATAGCTCTGCCTGCCCAGCGAATCGCATGCAGCAAGGATGGGGTTAACCTTGTGACCTGCCACTCCTCCAAAGGGCTTGAGTTCGAAACCGTCTTTCTTATCGGATGTAATGAATCCGAATGGGAAAAAAAGAGAAACCAGAGCTCTTTTGCCTCGCCACCCGGCATGATGATTGGTCAGCAAGAGGATGAAGCAGGCCGTATTGAGGAGCTCCGCCGCCTTTTCTATGTAGCCATGACCAGAGCAGAACAGACCCTTGTCATCAGCTATGCAGAAAAGGAGAACAGTGACAAGCTGTTGGCTAAAAGCCGTTTTGTAGCCGAGCTTGAGCTTTCCGGTGAGCTGGATAGCAGGGCATATCAACTCGAAACTGCTGAACTGGAAGCTGCAATGCTTGCTCTTGCCAAAGAAGTTGCTCCAGATGCAGCAGATATCCATCACTCCGACTTTGTTGGTGAGCTGCTCGAAGAGTACATGCTGAGCGTTACCCATTTGAATAATTATCTCAAATGCCCTAACGCATTTTTCTACAGTCACATTCTCCGCATTCCAAAGCCGAGAAATGCTGCCATGGCTTTTGGAACAAGTGTCCATGAGTCACTGGAATATCTCTTTACCGCAATGCTGCAATCTTCGGACAAGAGCTTCCCGGAGCGTGAACGCTTTCTGGAGTTATTCAAAAAAGAGATGAACAGGCGTCAGGAGTACTTTACAGAGGTCGAGTTTGATCGACGGCTCCGCAAGGGGATCCAGACCCTTGCCAGGTTTTATGACCAGCATATTGGCATCTGGCACAAAGAGGTAAAGGTTGAGAAACCGTTCAAGGTTGTCCTGAAAGAGGGGATCCGCCTGACCGGTCTGGTTGACAAGCTGGAACTTTTCCCGGACAACTCGGTCAATCTCGTGGATTATAAAACCGGCAGATACGACAGGAAAAAATTCCAGCCCCCTGATCCGTCAAAAGTGAACAGGGCCGTAGCTGAAGGGAAAGAGGCACGACACGAAGATCAGCATGGAGGGGATTACTGGCGACAGGCAGTGTTCTACAAGATCATGGTGGAAAACAGCCCGGAAAACAGTTTTAACGTAGCTTCTACAGAGTTCTGCTTTGTGGAGCCTGACGATACAACCGGCAACTTCATGAATCACAAGGTTGAGATCAGTCAGGAGGATGAAAATATCGTCAGGGAGCAGATCAGTACAGTTTACCGGAAGATCATGAATCGCGAATTCAGCCAGAGATGTAATGACAAATATTGCGACTGGTGCAAAAACTAAAGTGGTCTGATTGGCGGCTTGACCGGGAGGCCGCTCTTTGGATCATAACCTGCCATTCCGATTGCCAGCTGAATCGTAGCAGAACGTCCGGGCAGTAAACCATTTTGCCACTGAAGCCCCAGAAACCGCTCATTGCTCTCAAGCGGTACACTCAAACCTTTTCTCGGCAGAATTGCAGGGCCATTCGAAAAATAGGCTGACGGTCGCTCCGGGCCGAACCATTCGATGAAATTTGCAAGATTTGTATATTTGGGTTGCTCGCCAATAACCCTGTTGCCTAAATCAGCCACCCCTGCATACGTATACTTGCTGCTGTCGATAAACTCTTCATGGGTGATCAGTCTGTCATTCACCCAGCCGACATCTCCCAGCGAAGTCCCGTAATAACCGACCCATGGCTCGTCCCCATAAGCATATTGATAATTGACCGGAACTGTTCCGGTATTTAAAATTCTGATCTCCAGACTGAAGTAAGGCTCTCCGGCGGCAAATCTTGCGGTTCTCTCTATCAAAAGAGGCGATCCGTCTACTATGATGCTGTGACTGCTTGTAATAACAACAGACTTTTCACTCTTGCTTATGACTTTACTCCCGAGAAATTTCCACTTCGACGGTGTGGCAATCTTTTCCGAACGGGCAGAGCCGATACCTTCATTCACACTGCACCAGATATGATACCATCTCTTCCCGTCGAAATAGGTCATACCTGACCTGTTCATATTGTAGTTATCATTCTGAAGGACTGTAGACGGAAGTCCGCCGCCGACAAAAAGCCCGTGAACCTCCTGGTCATCATCAAGATATCTTCCAAAAAAGGTGACCAGCCGTTGACCGCCAGGGTAAATGTTGTTGATGAACCCGCTGCCATCTACCGGATTCCACTCCCACTCCAGATAAGGGGTCAGGCTGTCATGCTTTGAGAGTAATCTCCTCAACGGCTCGGAATAGGCAGCCTTGAACTCGTAAGCTTTTATAAGTCTTTTTCCTTCACCTACAAACAGATGGTCAGCAAATTCATACTTCCCTTTCTCCTTTTCATGGAGCAGATATATCCCTTCGAACTGCCCTTTGATATTGAAATTGATCTTGAGAGAGGCTGCGATGAAAAGGGCTAGAGTAACCGCTGAGGTGAGTAATAGTGTCTTGCGTTTAATGGTCATACTGGCAACTTTCATTCATACTGTAATGCTGATTCCTGATTGAACATCATAATCAATTGCAGCAGGAATTGCGACCTTATTTTTCTAATGAGAACAGAAAATGCGCTCAATTGCAGCTGCGCAGATATTTTTTCCGGAATAATTTTTATTTCAAACTCGATCTACCAACGAATCACAAGGTCAATCCGCTCCGGAACCTCTTCGGGGATCTGTGGAAGTTCAAGAATTTTGCCGATTTGGCGAAAGCGCTTCATGAGCTCGAAGAATTTGTCCGACTCAATCTGAGTGTAGAGAATGTCCTTGCCGCTGCCAAACGCCCGACCGGTGATATTCCCTCCAACGCCGATAACCGCCTGCTCTATCTCCTGTAATGAGCCGACCGGATCGTCAGTCTCCAGAAGCACCGCAACTTCACCGGATTTGTTCTTCTGTACTGTTGCTTTTTTGGGGGGAGCGCGGTCAGCTGGGATACTCTCTCCCCACTCCTGAGGGAGCTGCGGATTTGCTTCTACCCCCTTTTTTCTGATTGCCGTATCCGGTTTCTGGCCGATTGCAGTTTTTTGCTCTGCCTGTAGAAGTCCGCCAGCCTCTGTTTGAAGAGCAGGGCTCTTCGGCTGTTCCGGAAGCAGCGCAGAAGAATTCCCCTCTTCAGAGCGCTCTCCCCCTCTTCTGGCTGATCCTGACATGGGCAATCGTGATGGCAATAAGGGGCGGGCACCTGCAACATCTGCTTCCTGCAAAGGGATCGACGGCCTCTGTTTTGTTACTTTGGCTGAAGAGCTGACTTGAGCATTACCCCCCTTTTTCTGATCGAGTATGTACCAGGATATACCGGAAAGAGTCAGTAAAGAGCCGACCATCAGAATCAGGATCAATCCGGGCGAAAAGGATCTGGTCGCCCTTTTCTTCTCATGCGGGCTGACCAGCCGGATTTTATACATGATTGATGCAGTCAGGCTTTGAGGAGGATCAAGATCAGGGATACTTTTCAGATGCTCAACCAGCCATTCAAGTTCGGCAAGAGCCTCCCGGCAACTGCCGCATCCCCCCAGATGCTTTCTTATGGTCTCCTTATCAGCTTCGTCAGCAGCATTATCAAGATAGGTAGGCAGGGAAGAGCGAATTTCGGGATGAGGGGGTGAATCTCCTTTTTTTTGCGCCAGACCTGAACTGAAAATACCGTCTCTTTTCTTGAGCTGTTCAGCCAGCATCTCCTGTGCATCAAAGAGCCGGGGGATGATGCTTTCAGTCCGGATCTGCAAAATTTCGGACATCCTCTCCAGTGAATAACCCCTAACATAGCGAAGAACTATTACCTCCGCCATCTCCGGAGCAAGTGCTGTTATATACCCCCTGAGATCACTCTGAAACCGGGAATTCCGGTTACCTGAACTCTCTTCCATGACTACAGGGGTGGCAGGAGTCGTAACATCCCTGATGTCAGCCTGCTTTCTTGTCTCCTTGATAGCCAGACCAGCCAGCCAGGTTGAAAAGCGCGAGGTGCTGCGAAGCGACGCTATTTCACTGTATGCGGATACAAAAGCGCTCTCGGTTGCCACTCTGGCGCACTCCTCATCACCTGAGAGCAGATAGGAGAGATTATAGATCCGCTTCAGATACTTCCAGACCAGAGTTTCAAAAGAGATTATTTCTCCGCGATGCCAGGAATCAAGCAGGGGAGAGTCTTCATCAGGAGTGTATTTACGGATACTCTTCATAGTTATTGCCTATTTCCTGCCAAACTCTTTAGCAGAGGCTGTCAAGCAAGGTTCGATTATAGCAGGAATTCAGGGAATGAAAAGATCTGCTTAATGCAGTTACTCCAGACTCATTTAACGACCCACTGACCCTCCGACCTTCCCCACTTCCAACCAGACCACAACTTTTCCCTTGCCCGATTTTCACGGGCAGTATAGTCTGCCCCCTTATGAAATGGCTCCTGTTTATCTCTATCGGTTTTTATTTATCAGGCGGCATCCACCGGGGGCTCTTTTGTGCAGGAGTAGCTGCCGAACTGCTCTATCTTGCACTGCGCGGCATTGAACTGGGGCGTCTCCCTCTCATCGGTCCGCATGACACCCTGCTCTTTTTTTCCGCAAGCTGCGGTGTCATGGCACTCCCTTTCCTTTTTTCCCTCTCTCTTCGGGAAGTAGCATTTTTCCGGTGGGGCGCAGCGCTGCTGGCGGCCATGGCAGCGCTCGCAGCGCTCCCCTTCCCGGCTTTCAACATGCCGATGCCACCAATCCTGAATACCCTCTGGTTTGAACTTCATGTGGCTCTCGCCTTTTTTGCATACGCTCTTTTCGGTATTGGCGCCCTTTTGGGCATCCTCTACCTGCGCAGACCCGAGCGGCGTTTCCTGGAGATGCAGTACATGGCGGCTCTGGTCGGCTTTTCGTTCTTCTCCGGCTCCATGACCTCCGGCGGCATCTGGGG
>JANNRW010000121.1:0-1672 GCA_031401815.1 Geobacteraceae bacterium
AATTGAAATCAATGCAGCAAGCAATCCCGCTTCTCTGGTCAATGGGAAGCTGATCAAGCATATCTATTGTTTCAGTTTGGCTGTCTATTCTATTTTGGTTGATCTTGATATTTGGTTCTTTGCTTGGTTTTGCTACTGGAATTATGTGTACGTTATGGACTACAAAATATTGAATAACAAAAATTCAAAAGTGGTTATTGCCTGGCTCTTTATTTCAACAGCTTTGACTGTCGCTAGCTGTGGTGTAACAGCCATCTTTGGTTTCCGATTGCAACAAAAATCTACAAAATTACAATATTCGGACGTTAAATGGGATCGAATCGGCAAATCTACGAGTTATGTCTGTAGAATAATGCTTCCTCTCTTTACTGTTATGGGCTTAGTGCGGTTGGGATTGTACATTTTACAAGCTATAAATTAAACGCTCAACACTCGGGTGCTGCTGTTTTCGCTTCGCTACACAGCAGACCCTCAAGCCGTTGAACACCAAAGGAAACAACATGGATGAAGGGCAACGGATGGAAATTTGGAAGAAAGATACAGATGAGTTTTATCGAGCAGTTGGTGAATTTGTCGTTAAGTTTGAGCTTGTCTGTTCTGCAATTCAAGGTTGTATAACGTTCATATTGCATATGGCCGGCCTTCAACAACAAAATATCACTCAGGTTTTGCTTGCTGGAGCTACGGCAGAGCCACTTAGGACACTCTTAGAATCGCTGGTTGCAGAGACACAAAAATTGAATAAAAACGAACAGAAGATTTTAAAGAACGCATTGAATCGATTCCAAACTCTCACTTCACAAAGAAATGACATGATCCATAGCACCTGGTACGTTGGCTATGGCAATGAAAACACAACTGATTTTTCAGAAGCATCGGGCATTAAATATCATAAGAACAAAGACGGCGTAGCAACTAAGTTGCTTACGAAGAAGGCTGATGATTTTCATTGTCTATCTAAAGAAGCAGAATCACTTGCCTCAATATTTTCAAGATTAAATGGATGTTTTATGCTTGGATCATCAATAGAGAAAAACTTCGTTGTGGCGGCAAATGGACAAGTGGCTATTCCACCAATCCCAGTAACTGTAAGCCAGACTTGAAAGAGAAAATAAAATCCGCCAAGACAACTCTCGGTCTGTTGGAGGTTTATCGAAATGATAATTAATGTACTTCAGTGGATATCAGCCCTGTCCGCAATTGTTGCAGCAATACTCTGGATCAAGAGTGCCACAATTCGAACTCCTTCGTCATTCCCCATTAGCGTCATTCGCCCAGATAACTTCAATCGACCGTTTGGTGAACCATTTGGCGCGACCTACGTGGGGCATGGACACAGTCCTGCAATGGGAAGACCCCGGTGGGGTTTGCCCTTGACACGAGACATTTCTGGATAGCCTGTACGCCGTAAAGCCCTTTTATTATAGGGTATTAAGGCGTTATAATAAAAGGTTGAGAGTGTAATGATCGTTATGAGAGTTCAATCCTTGGCAAGTGATATTATAATTCTTTCAGTAAGTTGTGAATGCATATTGTCTCGTGTGTCGCGGTAGAGATGCCGGTTACCCGGCACCCCCCGCACAGATCCCTGCGGGCGGCTTTCCCGCACAGGGCTCCTGCCTCAGGTATTGACGCGCAGGCGCTCTGTTGGATAAGGGTGGTAGATTCGCGG
>JANNRW010000122.1:0-30129 GCA_031401815.1 Geobacteraceae bacterium
CACCGAACCATTGGCATAGAAGAGCAGGCTGCAGTCGAAAGAGTTCTTCAATCCGGATGCCTGTCACGCTTCCTTGGATGCTGGCATGAGGATTTTATGGGCGGCCCTGAGGTTCGGGCACTTGAGGCAGAGTGGGCGGAATATTTCGGGGTCAAGCATGCCATTGCCGTAAATTCGGCCACGTCCGGGCTTTACTGTGCTGTGGGTGCGTCTGAAGCAGGTCCTGGAGATGAAGTCATTGTTTCTCCGTACTCAATGTCTGCCTCGGCTGTGGCTCCCCTGGTTTATAACGCCATTCCGGTCTTTGCAGATATTGAAGAGGACTATTTCTGCCTTGACCCGGTATCGGTCGAAGCACGAATTACCGAACGGACGAAGGCTATCATTGTTGTCGATATTTTCGGTTTACCCTACGATGTGGAGCGGATCAATGCCATAGCCCGAAAGCACAATCTTCTGGTGATCGAGGACTGCGCCCAGGCGCCAGGTGCGAGCTATCGAGGGAGAGCCGCCGGGACACTGGGCGATATCGGGGTTTTTTCCCTGAACTATCACAAGCATATCCATACCGGCGAGGGGGGTATTGTAGTTACCGACAACGATGAACTGGCCGATCGAGTGCGGCTGATCCGCAATCATGCCGAGTCTGTTGTTGAGGCCAAGGGGGTCAAATCTCTTGTGAACATGCTTGGGTTCAATTATCGCATGACAGAGGTCGAAGCAGCAATAGGACGAGCACAGCTTAAAAAGCTGGCTCCGCTGCTTGCAAGACGACGGGAGAATGTAGAGTACATTTCCCGAAAACTTGAGGCTATACCTTGTTTGAAGCCGGCTCAGCTTCGTCCGGAATGCGAACATTCGTATTATATGCATGCAATTAAATTTGATGCAGACGTGGCTGGAATTCATCGAGACCGTTATGTGGAGGCTGTTCGTGCAGAACTTGCTCCTATCGAACTGCGTGAGACAGAGGGGGTGAAGGTAGGAGGTGGATATGTGAAACCTATCTATCTTCAACCGATGTTCCAGCAGAGGATTGCATACGACAGTTCCGGCTGTCCCTGGAGTTGTGAGCGCTATGAAGGGGTGGTCTCCTACGCCAGGGGGATATGTCCGGTTGTCGAGGATATGCATGATAATCTGCTGATAACACATGAACTGATGCGTCCGCAGTTTACGCAGAGAGATCTGGATGATGCTGCCGAAGCATTCATCAAAGTCTGGGAAAACAGGAGAGAACTTCTATGAAAAACCAGTTTCTGGTGGGAAATGTTGTTTATCTTAGGGCATTGACTGAGGAAGATCTGTCAGGCAACTACTTCCAGTGGTTCAATGACCAGGAGGTTTGCAGATTCAACTCACATGGCAGGGTGCCTAACAGTATGGAGAAGATGGAAGCATATCTCCGGAAAGCACGTACCGATACATCGCTGGCTGTTTTTGCCATAATATTCCGGGAAAATGATGCACATGTGGGGAATATCAGTCTGCAGAGTATCAATTTTGTTGATAGAAGCGCGGAATATGCAATTGTACTCGGAGAAAAGGATTACTGGGGCAAAGGGGTCGCAAGAGAGGCTTCGGATCTGATTCTCAGGCATGGATTCCTTACTCTGAATCTGCATCGCATCTATTGCGGCACTTCAGACGATAACACCGGCATGCAGAAACTTGCCAGTTACATGGGGATGAAGGAGGAGGGGCGACGTCGTGAAGCGATATACAAAAACGGGCGTTATGCCGATATTCTGGAATACGGAATTCTGCATGATGAATATTGCGAGCAGATGCATGCATAAGGAGTTATCGGATGTCTGATTCGAAAACAGGAAAACCTCTTTTTGATAATCTTGTTTACTGTATCCGTTGTTGCATGCCCGAGACCCAGGAGGGGATCAAGTTTGATGAAATGGGGATATGTCAGGCATGTCAGTCTTCTGAGCAGAAAATCCATATCGACTGGGTAGAGCGGGAAAAGAGTCTGCGAAAAATTCTTGATGAGGCGAAATCAGGAGCCGGGTTGAATTATGACTGCATTGTGCCGATTAGCGGTGGCAAGGACAGCATGTTCCAGTTGCACGTACTGGTCAAAGTCTATGGTCTGAAACCGCTTGCAGTCACCTTCAGCCACAACTGGTACAGTGAGACAGGATGGTACAATCTGCAGAATGCTCTGAAGCAGTTCAATGTAGACCATATCATGTTCACCCCCAACAGAGATCTGATCGGAAGAGTTGCCCGTAAATCACTGGAAGGTATAGGTGATGCCTGTTGGCACTGTCATGCAGGTGTAGGGGCTTTCCCATTGCAGGTAGCAGTAAGGTTCAATATCCCGCTTTTGATCTGGGGCGAGTCGATTGCAGAGACGTCAGGGCGTGCTTCTTACAAAGAACCTGTACACAAGTTTGATCGTGATTATTTTACAAAAGTCTCTGCAAAACTGAAGCCCTCGGAAATGATCTGTGACTATCTTTCTGAACGAGACCTGTACCCCTTCAATGTTCCGTCGGTTGAAGATATCGAACGCACAGGGGTGTTCGGCATACATCTCGGAGACTATATATTCTGGGATGAAGAGCGGCAAACAGAATTCATAAGCGAGCACTATGGCTGGAAAGAGACCGAAATGGAGGGTGCCTACAAAGGTTACAAGAGCGCAGAGTGCGTCATGGCCGGGATACATGACTTCACCTGTTACCTGAAGAGAGGTTATGGCCGGGCTACTTTCCAGGCATGTCTTGATGTCAGAAACGGCCTTATGACCAGAGAAGAGGGGTTTCGTATCGCCAGCAGGATTGATGCGGAGCGTCCGGGTGCCCTTGATTACTATCTTGAAATAACAGGTTTGGGAGAAGAGGAATTTTATGAGGTCATGGCTCAGTTGAAACATGCAAAACTCATCGACTCCGAAATCCCGGTCAAACCGAGAAGCAGGCCAAACCGTGAAAAGACAGTGCCATTTTTTGAACAGCTCATCGAAAAACACCGTCATCGCAAAGATCCCAGAGAGCAGGAGTAAGGAGAGAGGGGATGTTCCGGGAAAATTCAATTGCTGATATTCATGCCCAGTTTATTGCAAAGACTCTTGACCCGTATGATCTGGCAAAAGAGTGCCAAACCAGATATGAGAAGCTTGATTCTGAATTCAAGGCCTGGGTCTGTTTTGACAGCGCTCTTCTTTATGCAGGAGCTGAGAATACCCGGATCAGGATCAAGGCAGGGGAGCCATTACGACCTCTTGAAGCTATTCCTGTTGGAGTAAAGGATATCTTCAATACAGCGGATTTCCCGACACAGATGGGGAGCCCGCTCTGGAAAGGGTTCACACCGGGAAATGACGCCCGTGTCGTCTATTATCTGAAAAATGCCGGTGGCATTATTCCAGGCAAAACAGTGACAGCGGAATTTGCAGTCCATACACTCAACGAAACCGTAAACCCGCATGGAGCTCCCTTTACTCCCGGGACATCTTCAAGCGGATCTGCGGCTGCAGTGGCTCTTGGGATGGTGCCTGCCGCAATAGCGACGCAAACTGCCGGTTCAATTGTCAGACCGGGGAGTTTTTGTGGAGTGTACGGCTGCAAACCATCATTCGGACTGATTCCAAGAACCGGTGTGCTGAAAACGACAGACAGTCTGGATACCATCGGTTTTTTTACAGCCCGCGCAGCTGATCTGAAAACCGTATTTGATGTTGTGCGGGTTCATGGCCCCAATTTTCCTGTCAGTTATCATGCTTTCAGGGATATCTCCCGTCAGACAAAGCCGGTTGGCAGACCGTGGAAGATTGCATTGGCCAGAACACATACCTGGGGAGATGCCTATGAGTATGCAAAGCAGGCGCTGCTTGAGTTTGTGGAGAAGGCAGGGAGAGGGAACGGAATTGAGATCTTCGAAGTGAACCTGCCTCCGGAGAGTGAGCAGAGCCATGCCATTCATGCCACGATATACAATAAGACCCTGTCATACTATTTCTCGGAGGAGTACCAAAGAGCAGAGCTGGTTTCTCCGGTCATGAACGGTTTGATTGAATCCGGCATGAAAATATCGGTTAAAGAGTATCACGATGCACTGAAGCAGCAGGAAAGACTGATCCGGTCAATGGATCAGTTTTGCTCTGATTATGATGCGATTGTGTCGTTGAGCACTGCCGGAGATGCACCACTTCGCAGTGAGACAGAACGGCCTGATCCTGCCTTGATCTGGACTTTGACCCATCTGCCGGTCGTGACGGCACCGGTATTTGTCTCCCCCGGAAACAAGCCATTTGGTATTCAGATAGCTGCCAGAAAATATAATGACCTGTTACTGCTCAGCTTTATCGAGCATCTTCTTTCATCCGGGCTTATACCGGAAACCTGTAACCCGAAGGTACTGGTATGATGTCTGCCAGCAACTCTCATGAAGTAATTCCGTGATAATTTTTCCAGGAAGACAGTTTTATAAATGAAACACCATACACTATTCAGGAATGCCATTTATTACACTATGTCGGGTTATATCCTGATGCCGCTCACAATTGTCACCTCTATTCTGATGAGGCGATGGCTGGATCCTTATGTATATGGTCTGATTGCGACCCTCAATCTGTTAGTATACTACTCCGCTTTCTCAAATCTGGGTACCTTGAGTGCTGCTGAAGTCAAAATCCCTTTTCTTAAAGGGGAAGGTGACAGCAGCAGGGTTGAACAGATAAGTTCAAGCACCTTTACGTTTACGCTCATAACTGGTGCTGTTTTCAGTATTGGCCTGGCTGTATGGGCAACAATGAACAGGGCTTCCATTGACAGGATGTTGTTCATGGGGCTCATGGTTTATGCTCTCTATCTGTTCGGGCTGCAACTGGCCAACTACTATATTACCCTGTTGCGGGCATCTCAGGAGTTTATCTTCCTGAGCAAATATCAGTTTATTACAGGTTTTCTGGCAAGTATCGGAAATCTGCTTGCTGTATGGATGTTTGGTTTCAAAGGTTTTTTAGCTGTTTCCATAATTATTGTAATGTTTCAACTCTATCTACTTGTAAGGCATCTGGATTATTTCCCGACACTCAAAATAAGCTGGGACGAAACAGGGACTCTGCTGAAAACCGGATTGCCGATGCTGATTCTGGGGCTTGCAGCGCAAGGGATGAAGACAGTTGATAACTTACTTGTGCTTAAACTGCTAAGTATTGAGCATCTGGGGTATTACACTATCGCACTCATGGCTAACTCCATGGTTTTTTCTGTGACCAATTCACTGACCAATGTTTTGTATCCAAGCATGCAGGAGGCTTACGGAAAAAGCGGCAGGTCGGACAGTTTGCAGGCATATGTCATTCGCCCCAGCATAATAATGGGGGTTGTCATCCCGGTAATGACCGGGATTCTGTATTTTGCTGTTCCTGTGGCGGTATATTGGCTGATACCCAAATTTGCGCCAGGCCTGCCGGCATTCAAGATAATTGTTCTTTCGTCGTACTTCTTTGCGATGATCAATATGACAACCGGATATCTTATATCGCTTAACAAGCAGAAAAGTATCATCGTGATCTATCTGTCGATGCTGTTGCTTGTCACAGGCTTAAGCTTCCTCTCCACTTATCATGGCTATGGTCTGGAAGGGATTTCGCTTGCCACAGCTATAGGATATTTTGTCTGTTTCCTTATTGTCACGGTATATGTGCTGAGGCATTGGTCAGGATGGATGGAAACCTTTGTTTTTCTGAAGGATACAAGTCTGCCGTTCTTCTACAGCACTCTGTTGATTCTCATATTGGAAAGATATCTGAAGCCAGGTGTAGATAGCAAAGCCGTAAATGCTGTCTGGCAGATTTCCGGATTCCTTCTTCTCTATCTCCCCTTCGTATACTCCTATGAACGAAAGACCCTGTTATTCGGCGACTTCGTAAGCCCTATATTGCAGAGGATCAAGGGAGGAAGGTAGTGGAACTTCTATATTTCACCGATATCTCTCAGGTGCAGTACGTTATGGATCAGAAACCTGAGCTTCTTGATCAGATGCTTCCTGTTACCGGAGATATTGTTGTTGCATGGGAGTTGCAGAGGCTGAATATTCCTTTTATAGATGAGTGGAGTTATCTGGAGCCTGACGATATCGAAAGGAGCTGGGAAGCTGCCAATAACCTGTCTGTTCACTGGTGGGATGAAAGCCTGGCAAGTACTGCCTATGAAGGGTTTGCTCTGGCAGATGCAGCCCGGCAGGAGCTGGTATACCCCTTTGAAGCCTGTCTGAATGCACGACTTGTTTATGAGCGGATATTTCAGTCAATGACAGTTGACCGGATAAGCGGTTTTTTTCTGCCAGAGACCGGCGTTATACGGACAGGGCCGTTCCCCACACATCGTGCAGTGAGGTCTGTGGCACAGGCTGTGCTTTTTTATGCAGCTGAAAAAAACGGCATCCCCTTGACAAGAGTTGATTCTAATTCTCCGTTGTCAAAAGGGACGCTACCGAAAAGGAAGATATCGCTTGGGTCGGTACAGATAGCAAGCGAACCAGAAGAGCCCGGTAATCATGATAAAGTCATCCTTGTATATGATGATGGCATGTCATCCGGGGAGCGATCTGTTCTTGTAGATATTCTACAGAGAGTACCAGCATGTAAAGCAGTAGTAATTTCCAGGCAACAGCTTGAAACCGGTGTTTTTGTCAACACCGGGGATGCTGCTGCAGAAAAAAGTCTGACTGAGTCATGGCTTACGTTTGCAGCATTTTCAACGCAGTACCATGGGGAGTATCCGGAAATATTTGCCAATCCACATCTTCAGTTCCAGTTCAAGCGAATTTGGGACGAAATGAGGAGTGCTGCTGGCTATGGAGAGCTGTTTTCGGCATTTCTGGATATGCTGCAACCAGCTCTGGTGCTTTTTGGTCATGAAGCATTTACCATAGACAGGGTTCTTGTCCGTCTCGCGCAAACCCGGAGTATTCCAACAGCTGCTTTCCTGCATGGCGGCATAGCACCTCGTTTCGGTTTCCGAGGACTTGTCGGTGATGCAGACTCTCTTCTTGTCTGGAATGATCTGGATGTCGAGCTGTTGACATCTTATGGAGTGAAGGCGTCCAGGCTGAAAAAGATAGGGAGTCTCAGATATCAAGCCATGTACGATAAATATAAAGTCAGTATGGGGCCAGCTCTGTTTGCAGAGGGAAAAAGGGGCGCAAAAACTCGTCTTGGTCTCCCTGGCGACAGACCGGTTGTCTTACTGATAACAGCTGCCATCAATGCCGGTTTTGCTGCTCCTGTCGCGAATCCGCAGAAGCATCTGGAGACTGTCGGTGAGCTTGTCGAGCTTTTCAGGACAAGGCAGGAGATATCTTTTATCATAAAAGCACATCCTACGTATGACTATTATGAAATCTACAGAAAATTGCAGGAGCGAGGCCTTGATAATTTTTACTTCCTTGAGGAGAGCACTCTTGAGGATGCAGTAAATGCTTCAGATGTCTGCCTTTTGGTAAATTACTGCACAACTGCACTCCTGGAGGCTATGTTGAATCGTTTGCCACTGCTATATCTGGAAACGGCAATATATCCACTTTCTGACTGGCGGGATAATGTTTCAGAGGCAGGTATTCAGCGAGTGCAGACTGTTCCCGAACTGGGAAAGCAGATTGATAGCCTGTTGATTGATCCGTTAATCAGACTCAAGGCTCTTGATGCAGCTGACAGGCTTATCGGCAGAGTGCTTGACTCAGGAGAAGCATCTCCGGATGAGAGATTACTTGCCTTTGTAAAGACAATTACCGGAACCGGCTCTGTCAAGGAGAGTGCTGCTCTGAAGCTTAAGATCAAAGCCTGTGCAGATCAGGAATTTGAGAAAATTTTTGTTTCCGGATACAGGGAGATGCTACCCTCTTTAAACTCCCTTGCCCAAAGGCATAATAACGCTGTCGCAGTTTTTGTCCTGGCATATCAAGCCGGGACAATGCATCTGTTACCTGCAAAAGTGCTGACTCAATTCAGGCTTTTTCGTAAACTCCATAAAACAGGCGGTATGGCCTGGAGAGATACAGATTGGGCCTGGCTGCATGGCTATATTGCAGGATATTGCAAATGCAGAAACAGAAGTGACAGTAGATTTGCAATGATCAGATTCTTATCTGGCTGCATTGTGCAGCCACAAAAACTTATTTCAATGCCAAGATCATATCTGTCGAATGTTATCGAATATCTGCTGCTGACAGCCATTGGCAATAACAGGTTGATAATTTCAGCAGCAGAGTGGTTATTGCAGAAGTTATCAGTATCATTCAGGGTTTTGCAGTCACTAAAATGATCGCAGGAGAACCACGTGCCTTTAGAAGAGTTTTACACCCCCAAGGAGCCGGAATATTTTGAATATGTCAGGAAAGAGATTCTGCCCCTGCTTCCGGAAAATCCGGATAAGGTTCTTGAGGTTGGCTGCGGCACAGGGAGTACACTTGAATGGCTGAAAGCCGAGAAAGGGTGCAGCTGGATTGGAGGGGTCGAGCTTGTCAAAGGCTCGGCGCAAAAGGCGCGTACGCGTCTTGACGTTGTATACGAGGGTAATATCGAGCTTATGGAGCTGCCCATTGCTCCAGGATCACTGGATCTGATTCTTTGCCTTGATGTTCTCGAGCATCTGGTCGATCCATGGTCTGTGACCAGAAGGCTGGCTGCACTCCTGAAGCCGGAAGGGGTATTAATAGCGAGCATTCCGAACGTCTGCTACCGGGGGGTAATTATACCGCTGCTGTTCAAAAACAGGTGGGATTACTCTTCATCAGGGATACTCGACAAAACCCATCTCCGCTTTTTTACCCGAAAAACTGCAATTATACTTCTGGAAGAGAGCGGTCTCAAGGTTGACAAGGCTCTGCCGACTCACATGTCAAAAGGATCTTTCACCTGGCTGTTTAACCTTCTGACATTCAAGGTTTTCGAGGATTTTTTTGCCTGGCAATACATTTTCAGAGCGAGGTTGAAGTGATATGATCTGCTTTTCCTGTAACAAGATACCAGAAAGAGAGTGCGAATGAATTCAACAGCGATTTTTACAATTGCATCAAAAAATTATCTTGCTTATGTCCGAACACTTCTTCAATCCGTTCACGAGCACCATGCTGATGTAGATTGCTACTGTTTTCTCGCAGATGAAATACAGGGAGAACTTGATCCTGTACTGGAAAACTATTCATTGGTTGAGGCTCGTGATCTGGGGATTCCGGATTTCATCAGCATGACATTCAAGTATGACATCGTAGAATTCAATACAGCCATAAAACCGTTTTCCTTCAAATATCTTCTTGAAAAAGGTTATGAAAAGATCATTTATTTCGATCCTGACATAATGCTCTTTTCCAGTGCAGAGCCTCTTCTGGCGCTTCTCGAACGGCATCCGATCCTGCTGACTCCGCACATAACCAGACCGATACCGGCAGGGGATTCATTCAGACCTTCAGAACGTTCACATCTTATCTCCGGCACATATAACCTCGGATTCATCGCCATCTCAAGCTGTGATGCAGCCAGGGAGTTTATAGAGTGGTGGAGCCTCCGTTGTGCAGAAGCCTGCTATATTGAGCCGGAAACCGGGATATTTGTGGATCAGAAATGGATCAACCATGTTCCCGGGCTCTTTCCGGATGTCTGCATCCTGCGTCATCCCGGGTGCAACATGGCCTACTGGAACCTCCACGAACGTCAGCTGGACGGTCTCACGGTGAATGGAGAGTATCCTCTGATTTTTTATCATTTCAGCGGAATAAACACAGATGACCTGGAAGTGCTCTCCAAGCATCAGGAGAAATACAGCTTGACAATGCGCACTGATCTGCAGGCTGTTTTCGAGGAGTACCGGAGCCGTCTGCTGGCTAATGGCCATGAGCAGACGCGCAGGTTTAAATATGCTTATGCTCTTTATTCCAATGGCGAGAGTATCGGAGGGGTGGCGAGGAGGCTTTATGATGAATGCTCTGAAAAGTATACAAATCCATTTTCCACAGATCCGGGGAGTTACTATCATCTTCTCAGAAGAAACAGTCTGCTGGAAAAAGAGAGATATACGCTTTCAGATCGCGGGTCTGTTTCGGAGAAAGCCTCCAAAATCAACATATTGTTCAGGATTGCCAGAAATCTGCTTGGAGTGGACAGATATGTGCTGTTGCTCAAGTACCTTAATTATGTGACGGTATTAAGGCGTCAGGGTTTCCTTTTAAAGTAATCTGGCATGTTTCGCCAGAAACTGATTACGCGAGGTTCGTAAAACCCGAGGTTGAAATGGAACATCTCACAGTTTGTCTGCTCTGTGGCAGTGATGCATTATTGGTACTGGATGCAAGCGCGAATATCAAAAGATGTGAAGCCTGTGGTTATGTTTTTGATGACCCACGCCCAACAATAGAGGAAATTTCCGCTTATTATTCCAGGCCTTCCAAGTATGATGACTGGCTGGGCGCCAGCCAGGAGCGCGAGTCGCTCTGGAGGCGCCGTCTTAAAAAACTTCTGAGGCACAGGGTCGGCGGAGATCTGCTGGATATAGGTACCGGAATCGGCCAGTTTCTTAAACTGGCTCAACCGCATTTCTCGTCAGTTACCGGAACCGAAGTCTCGTCGAGTGCCGCTCAGATTGCCAGGGAGAGGTATGGGCAGGAAGTTATAAATGATCTCCTTGAGAGGATCGATTTTGGCGGACAGAAGTTCGACGTTATTACGCTTTTCCATGTGCTGGAACATGTTCACGATCCGCTGGCAGTAGTGCGTAAATGCCATTCACTGTTGCGAAATGAAGGGCTCCTTGTGATTGCCGTGCCAAATGAACTGCAAGCGTTCAGGCAGAAAGTCCGTATATTCATGCATCGTCTTGGATTGCTGAAAAGAGGTGCTTGTGGAAAGCTGGGCATTGCCCCGATTGTGCTTGACGGATCCCTGACAGAAATTCATCTTTCTCATTTTACCCCAACAGTCCTTGGGTCATTAGTGCAGCAAAACGGCTTCAAAATATGCGAAAACGGTCTTGATCCTTATTATGTGGCTAAAGGTGGTGCCAATATGTTCCATACTTTTTACTATGGATTGATGAGCCTTGTACGGCTGGTTTCGGGAGCGAATTTTTACGACACCATATGGCTTGTTGCTCGAAAACAGTTGGACACACATATAAAGGGAGGGGCTGAGTGATAACAAGAGTGCTCATTGCCGGCATTGCCGGTAATGAGCACTCTTGTTTTGCGTATTTGTGTTTTTGGTGAGTGCCCCGAGAGTAAATGGGCATAGTCTGACATATAATCACTATTATTTACTTGATGTTATGGCAATTATAACTATATAGTGAATGTGCAGATTTTGCATCAAGGGATATGCCATGAAGCGGTTCAATATTAAAGACAGAATGATTCGATCTATCGCCATGCGCAAAGGGGAAGTCGTCCTGCGTTCTGACTTTGATGCACTTGGCAGCTCCAGCCAGATAAGTCGTGCCCTGCGTGAATTGATTGATGCTGGTCGACTGGTTCGTATCGGCTATGGCGTGTACGCTAAAGCCAAAAAAAGTTGTATTACCGGCAGGCCAGTGCCGCGTGAACCCCTTGAACTGTTGGCACTGGAGGCACTGACAAGGCTGAAGGTTGATGCAAAAGCTGGCAAAGCTCAGGACGAATACGTTATTGGCAATACGGCTCAAATTCCGATGCAGGCGACTTTTAATACCGGCGAGCGTCGCATAAGTCGCAAATTTACAGTCGGCAGTCGTGTGACTCGTTATGAAAACAATTACCGCTCTTGAGCGTGAGCTTATTCTGGATGCTACCGGTGAAGGGCTGACCCCCTTGCCTGCGGGTGTTCTGGAAAAAGATCTGCTGATTACCGATATTCTGAGCTCAATAGCCAGTGCGGAATGGAATGGGCTCACATTGATCTTTTGCGGTGGAACCTGCCTGTCTAAAGCTCATCACTTGATAAAGCGAATGTCAGAGGATATTGACTTCAAGATATCCATGCCCGAAGGTTTATCTCGAAACGCCCGCAGTAATCATCTGCATAAATTCAAAATAAGTATGGCTGCCATGCTGAGGGAGAGGGGGTTTTATCTGCCAGATGAAGAAATAGCTGCCAGGAATGAAAATGGCTATATTGGCATGAATCTCCACTACCAAAGCCAATTTTCTCCGGTTGTCAGCTTACGACCTGACATCAAGGTTGAATTTAATGCCATATCTCCTCTGCTTTCGACGCATAAGTTGCCTGTTTGCTCCATTCTTGGTGCCTTGGTAAATCCGGATATCAAAGGTTTCGAGGTAGTCTGTGTCGGCGTAAGAGAAGCATTGGTAGAAAAAACAGTATCTTTTTTGCGGAGAACTGCTGAAAAACTTGCTAACAGACATAGAACGACTCCGGATGATCGTTTAATACGGCATATCTACGATGTTTTTGCGATTGTCAAATATCATCCTGATGTTCTAAATGATCTACCGTATCTTCAGTTTCGTTCAACTGTATTGGCTGACGCAGCGCAATATCGGAATCAATTCCCGGAGTTTGAGCAGGATCCAATTGCTCAGATGCGGGGAGCGCTGACTGCTCTACAAGTTGACCCCGGATTTGAGCAAGAGTATACAAGTTTTGTTGAGGAGTTGGTTTTTGAAGGGACGATGTGTTATCCCGAGGTTCTTGCTAATTTTATTGAATTGACGGAAAACTTCCTCTCTAACTCTTTTGTGTATGACTTAACCACTGAACAAGAAGGGATTCCCGAATGACAAAAAAAGCACTCATCACCGGAATTGGCGGCCAGGATGGTTCCTATCTTGCGGATCTGCTGCTCTCAAAAGGGTACGAAGTTCACGGCATTGTACGGCGGATTGCCATTGAAGACAGCGCCCACAAACTGAAAAATATCAGCCATCTTCATGATCGGGTCAGGCTGCATGTGGCGTCTCTTGATAACGTTCTTTCGCTTATCAAGACGATTCGAGAAGTGATGCCGGACGAATGCTACCATCTTGCTGCGTCGAGTTTTGTCAGCTACTCTTTTGAAGACGAGATGTCGATTCTGAACAACAATATCAATGCAACCCATTATCTGTTGGCCGCGCTGAAGGAGTTTACACCGGAGTGCCGCTTTTACTATGCCGGTTCGAGTGAGATGTTCGGTGCTGTTGAGCACTCCCCGCAGGATGAAACGACCCCTTTCAACCCAAGAGCCATTTACGGTGTATCCAAGGTTGCCGGTCATCATCTGGTGAAAAACTACCGGCAACAGTACAGCATGTTTGCCTGCTCCGGCATCCTCTACAACCACGAATCACCGCGTCGTGGCTATGAATTCGTAACCCGCAAGATCATCTCCTCAGCGGTCAGGATCAAGCTGGGGGGGCAGGATTCGGTCTCCCTGGGGAATCTGGATGCCCATCGTGACTGGGGCTATGCTCCCGATTATGTCCGGGCCATGTGGATGATGCTTCAGGCCGGTTCCCCTGACGATTATGTCGTGGCGACCGGTGAAACTCATACAGTGCGTGAATTTGTACAGACAGCTTTTTCGTGTCTGGATCTGGATTACGAGAAGTATGTCCGGATTGACCCGAAGTTTTTCCGGCCGGCTGAACA
This sequence comes from Geobacteraceae bacterium, assembly GCA_031401815.1. Lineage (GTDB taxonomy): Bacteria > Desulfobacterota > Desulfuromonadia > Geobacterales > DSM-12255 > JANNRW01. The sequence continues at coordinate 13,577 of JANNRW010000122.1, forward strand.
GGTGCTGCTCTGCGGGAATCCGGCAAAGATAACCAGCAGGCTGGGTTGGACAAGAACGCGAACATTAAAGGAGATTATTCAGGAGATGGTGGATAGCGAGATGTTGCTGGCAATGCAAAAGGGGGGTATTTGAATCTCTGTATAGATGCCAGGCCGATGCAGAATGCCCATAAGAGTCGCGGAATAGGGGTTCTGGTTACACATCTTCTTCAGGAGATGGGCCGGCAGCTTCCTGATGACGATGTGACTCTAATCACTCAGCAAAGAGGCATGTCTCCGCAACTCTTTGCCAGGGAGCATCGAATAAATACTTTCCGTCTTGAGCGCCCGAACAGGTTCAACTGGATGGCGGATCATCTGTTTCTCTCCGGGCTGACAAGGAGGAGCAGGGCAGGGGTTTTTCTGGCCACTGATCTGAACAGCTATCTTCTCCCTTCAAGCGGCATTAAAGTGGCTTCCATTGTCTATGACCTGATTCCGCTCCTTTTCCCTGAAGTTATGAACTCCCAGCCCCAGCCGGTAAGGATTGGCTGGAAGACCAATTTCCGCAAGCTTTGCCACAGTGATCTGATAATAGCCATCTCCAGGGCGACAAGAGCCGACCTGGTGCGGCTTATGGGGGTGAGACCGGAGAGAATTAAAGTCGTTTATCCCGGTATCGATCATGCTCTTTTCAATGTTGCCAATGCCAATGACAGAGCTCGTCGTGAAGAGTTGTTAAATGATTATGGAGTCAGTGGCCGTTATTTTCTTTATGTAGGAGATTCAGAGTGGCGAAAAAATCTCTACCGCTGCCTGGAGGCGTTACAGGGGGTTGATCCGGAGATTAAGCTGCTGCTTGTTGGTAAAAGAGCAGCTACAGATGCAAAACTTCATGGCTGGATTGCTGAACTTGGCCTGTCAGGAAGGGTTGTTACCCCCGGATTTGTTCCTGATGAAGATCTCCCACCTCTTTACGGCGGGGCTGAAGCATTTCTCTTCCCCTCCTTGTATGAAGGATTCGGACTCCCGGTGGCTGAGGCAATGGCCTGCGGCTGTCCGGTAATCACCTCTTCGATCTCATCAATGCCCGAAGTTGCCGGGAGTGCCGGGATTCTGGTCGATCCCTGCTCTGTTGGGGAAATAAGAGGAGCCATGAAGTTGATTCTGGAAGATGATGCACTCTCTCTCCGTATGTCAAAAGAAGGGGTTGAGCAGGCAGCTCAATTTTCCTGGGAGCGGAGTGCGAAAGAGACCATTGAGTTATTGAGAGAGCTTGCATGATGAACAGAATCGGGATCGACACAGCTTTCCTGGGGAATCTACGTGCCGGCACCTGGCAGTATACTTCGCACCTGTTACACGGGATCGGCTCAAAAGGCGGATTCACTGTTATTGATCGAATAAGCAGGGCGATTCCGGATATTGATCTGCCAACCTCTGTTTATCCCGGCGGCGGTGAGAAACTGGCAAAGTTTTACTGGCCGAATTTCATCCTGCCTGGTAATGCGGCAAGAGACAGGTATGATCTAGTCCACTGTACAACCCCCTATGGCACTTTTATGCCTTGCAGATACAGGAATGTCATTACCATATGCGATGTAACCCCTCTCCTTTTTCCTGAAACCCATGGGAAAATGAACGTCTGGCATTATCGCCTTCTGCTCCCTGCCATCTTAAAGCGGGCAGACCGGATTATCACCATCAGTGAATGTTCGAAACAGGATATAGTCAGGGTTTTTGGTGTTCCGGAAGAAAAGGTGAGTATTACCCTGCTGGCAGCTGACGAGCGGTTCAAAGCTGTTCCGGAAGGAACTCCTGGAGAGTTTATTGAAAGGTTGCCGGATCCGTACATACTTAATGTCGGAACTCTTGAGCCGAGAAAGAATCTTGAAGGGCTTCTGCGAGCCTTTGCAAGTGCAAAAAAAGCCGGGATTCAGGAGACGCTCGTGATAACAGGGGCAAAAGGGTGGGGTGAGTCACACCTTGCTCAGCTCCCGCAGAGGCTCGGGATTGCTGATTCAGTTGTTTTCACAGGTTTTGTCGATGACAATGACCTGCCATTTCTGTATGCAGGGGCGAAATTCTTTGTTTATCCCTCACTTTATGAAGGCTTTGGTCTTCCGGTGCTTGAAGCTATGGCCTGCGGTACTCCGGTGATAACGTCAAACCTCTCTTCTATACCTGAGGTGACAGGAGATGCTGCTCTGCTGGTAGATCCTGAAAGTGAGGCCGAGCTCTCGTCTGCAATCCTGAAGCTGGCCGGTGATCCTCTCTCCAGGCAGATTTTAAAAGAGCAGGGGTTGAAGCGGGCGAAGCTGTTCTGTTGGGAGAAGAGTGTAACGGAAACTCTGAAAATATACGAAGAGGTTCTTGGATGAAAAGAGGTATAGAGTGCGAATAGCCATAGACGCCTCAACCATATCAACACAAGGGGGGCCAAGGACATACGTTCTGGGGCTTCTGGATGCTCTCCTCAAGATTGACCGGGAAAATGAATATATAGTTTTTTACAACGACCCTTGTCATCTTGGACGATTCCCTAAAGCCCGTGAAATTGTTCTTCAGGGGAAGAGCCCTCTTTCAAGGCTCTGGCGAGAGTATCTCCTCCTTCCATGGGTCTGTGCACGGGAAAAAGTTGATCTTCTCCACTGCCCAAAGAGCGCCATCCCTTTTTACTCTCCATGCCCGGTGGTTGTTACGCTTCACGATCTTATCCCGCTCAGGCACCCGGAAACCGAGAAGCTGGCTGCACGTATCTACTGGCGTCTGCAGATTCCGATTGCAGCGAAAAGGAGCAGTTTCATCATCACTGATTCGGAGCATGCAAGGCAGGAGATTATTGCAGATTTTCAGGTTGCTCCCAAGCGGATAAAAGCTATAATGCTTGGCTTTGATCCTCGCATGTCAGAGCAGAGAAACCCTTCTGCCGGGGCAGAAATCAGGGCAAAATACGGACTCTCCCAGGGTTATATACTCTATGTCGGCACGATCCAGCCGCGCAAGAATATCGATACCCTGATCGAAGCATTTCACCTTATAAAGCAGGAGCGTAATAACATCCCGAAGCTCGTCATAGTAGGGCGCAAGGGGTGGCTCTACGACAAGCTTTTTGCCAGGATAAGCGAACTCGGGCTGGTTGATGAGGTGTTTTTCACCGGATTCATCCCTGATGAAGAGCTTCCGTATCTGTATGATGGTGCCCGGCTCTTTGTTTATCTCTCATTTTTCGAGGGGTTCGGACTCCCTCCGCTTGAGGCTATGGCGTGCGGAGTTCCTGTAGTGACATCAGACACTACATCGCTTCCTGAAGTTGTCGGGGGAGCAGGGATAACGGTTCCTCCTGCGGATGTCGGCAAGGTTGCATCTGCGATTTTACGTCTGCTGGACGAGCCTGAATTTGCTGCGTTAATGGCTCAAAAGGGGAGAGAGAGAGCAGAAGGTTTCTCCTGGGAGGCAGCTGCCCGGGAAACATTGGAGATTTATAGCAGGGTGGCTGAAAGTTATAACAGGAGATAAAATGAAAGACAGAATCAAATATCTGATGCCATTGGCAGTCCTTACCGCCATTATCCTGCTCTTTTTTTCGAAAATTCTCTTTACTGACAAGATTGTCAGGGCGCCGGACATAATCAATGAATTCTACTGGACTGTAAAGGATACTCCTGGCATAAGTTTTCTTGACCTGTTCAGCTTCAACCTTCAGGCTGACTGGAACATATACCAGAACAGCGGCATAACCACTGAGGGGGGGTGGGTTGCACAGCAGTTCCTTATCCTCAAGACCCTTCTATTCTGGCTTATCCCCCCTCCGGCCAGCGTTGCCTGGTTCATGGTCTTGAATCTCATCTTTGGCGCTGTCGGTGCATATTTCTGTTGCCGCCTTATCGGTGCAAGCAGAGTTGCTTCACTTGCAGGAGGGCTCCTTTTTGCCCTTGCCCCTGAAAACGCCTCCCTCATAAATGCCGGGCATGTTCTTAAAATCGCCACAATCTGCTTTGCCCCCTGGGTCTTTTACTGCTATGAGCGGGCTGTTCAGAGCCGAAGGCTCTTCTGGTTCATGACAACAGGGATGGTGCTTGCGTTTCAGTTTTTTCACGGGCACTGGCAGATCGCATTTTATACATGCCTTGCTCTTGCTGTTTACGGAGTTGCCAGAGGTATAGCGATAGCTCTGGCTGAAAAGTGGAAAAAATCATTGCTACTGGTTGCGCTCAATCTTGTAATGATCGCTTTCTTCCTCTCCAGCGTGGCTATCTCCCTGTTACCCCTTGCATCATGGTCAAGAGATACGAACCGTGGTGTGCAGAGTGGCGAGAATAGCGGGAAAGGTGGCCTGAACAGAGACGAGGCCATGACCTGGTCGCTCCCTCCCGAAGAGCTTGCAACCTTTGTCATACCCGGTTTTTTCGGACTCTCCCGGCAGGAGGGGGGTGCAAATCCGACCAACATAAAAAGCTATTACTGGGGACGGATGAATTTTACGCAGACAACCAGCTATATGGGGCTCCTCCCCTGGCTCTTGCTCCCCCTGCCGCTGATCTTTCGTCGCGACCGTTATACCTGGTTTGCCCTGGCAGCAGTCGGTGTCGGGATAATGTTCTCCATGGGGAAGTATTCTCTCTTCTATCAGGTTATTTACGATCATTTCCCCGGCATCAACCGTTTCCGGGTACCCAAGATGATGATGTTCATACCTGTTCTTGGCCTTTCGATAATCGCAGCTCGGGGCATAGACTGTTTGAGAGATGCTGAAATCAGGGGGAAAGCAGCATTCAGGCGCTATCTGGCAGGGGTGTGGGGGGTGCCGTGCATGCTGATTCTGCTCTTCGGAGTGATTCATTTTGGGCGGGAATTCTGGGTAAACAGATTTGTCGAACTCCTTGCTCAACCGACACGTTACGAGCAGGGGATGATGCTGGTAAGTCAGAGATGGAATAATCTCATATCTGAAACTGCTATAGCGATAGCCATGACCACATCTTACGCGCTGCTCCTGACTTTATCCCGGCTCGGCTCTGCTGCACGCTTTGTCCCGATTCTTCTGACAGCACTCTTTATAGTCGATGTCGGACGTGTAAATGCGAAATTCATGTTTCTGGTTGATGTCCCCCAGAAAACAAAGAGTGAAGCCACGCCAACCATGGAGTTCCTTTTGAAACAGCCGGGAAATTACCGGTCATTTCCGCTCTCCGGCGAACCGATGCCTTTTGTTGCAAAAGGGATACCGGTTATGTTTACCTCATCTCCGGTTCAGCAGCAGAGGTGGCAGGAGTTTCTCGACAGTTTCAATTTTGCCTCGCCGATGCTGGATATTATGAATGTCAGATACCTTGTCTACAGTATGGAGCAGTATCAGCAGGAGCGAGCTGCCATAGGGGAGAGGTTTACTCCGGTTTACAGCTCACCGGACGGAGCGGAAATAGTTCTGGAAAACATGAAAGTGCTCCCCAAAGGGTGGCTTGTATCATCAGCGCTATTGGTTAAAGAGCCCAGGCATGCGCTCTCAATACTCCAGAGCCCTGATTTTGTACCTCTGAATCTGGCTATCATCGAGAAGATGCCCCCTGTTGAACTGTTTCCTCCCGGTGTTCCTTCTCCACCTGCCGGTGAAGTATCATTACAGAAATATGAAGGGGAGTTGATCAAGTTCAAGGCAAATGTCATCAGAAATGCGTTACTTGTGACAGGAGAGAAGTATGCGAACGGCTGGAAGGTTACAGTCGATGGGAGACCAGCGGAGATTCAGAGGGTAAATTATGTGCAACGCGGGGTTTACCTGACCCCTGGCGTACACGAAATCAGTTTCATATTTGATCCGATCTCTTTCAAGGCAGGGAAATGGCTGACTCTGGGGTCGTTTGCTCTCTTTGCATTGATGCTGGGGTGGGAGTGCAGGAGGCTTGCAAGGGTTAAAGAGGGGCACCGGGAACATTGAATCAGTAAAAGAAAAAGGTTCGTGTCCAGAGTGAACATATTCTCAACTCAGACGCAACCCTTGATGAACCTTCTTGTTTACGCTGCCAACTCTTGTAACACTTCCGGATGCCGCGTAGCCACTTTCAATAACGTAGCAGCTGCTCCAGATGGCATTTTTCGCCCTTGCTCCCATTCTTGAAGAGTGCGCACTGAAACGCCCAGTAGTCTGGCAAATGGTGCCTGGGATAAGCCAGTCGCTGCTCTTGCTATTGCAACTTGAGCTTTTTCTGCCGGGATGATTTCATCTTTTTCAATAGTTCCGTCACGTCTTAAAATTACTCGACGAATTGATCCATCTTGTTGCGGCGTGAATTCTGTTTTTCTGGCCCAATCGCCGCGTTTCATGTCATGCAAAGCCTGCAACAGCTCGGCATTCAAATCGCGTTTATTTTCCCATTCAGCCAGCTCTTTTTCGGTTAGTTTAGGCATTTTCAAAAACCTCCTTGAGGCGTTTTAGCAGCTTGGGGTCAATATTCTCCTGTACGTTCTTTGCATACATTGTAACCAGCACAATTTGTCCTGAATTGAGCAGCAGGAAATAGATAACACGGACACCGCCTCTTTTTCCTCTACCCTCAATTGCCCATCGCAGCTTACGGCAACCGCCTGAACGAGGGATAACATCTCCAGCGTCAGGATTAGCGGCAAGATAATGCTGAAAGAGTGTGAACTCGTCATCATTGAGATACTTGTCGCGAACCGTTGCAAATGGGTGCAATTCAATAAATGTGTGCATAAATATAATGTACGTCCTAAGCGTATAGTGGTCAAGTAGAATTGTTATGGCTTATCACCATGGCTATAGCCCGCTTGCAATTGCCTGCTTGATTATCGGTGTTACAGAATAATCTACAGTTACGCAATCCTTATTGAGCAGTTCACGCGTACGCGCGTGAACCGGTGTTCGTCCCGAATGGAACATTTAGTCTGTGATTATTAAAATCAATGTGACGCCACCCGACGGATCTTACCCGATTACTTTTTGACAGGGCATCTTCAAAAAACATGCAACTTGCCATGCTGAATGGATTTATCTTCATTCAACAACTGTCGCCAGCCGATGATGCTAACCCCACTACGAACATAGGCATCATCGCCACCAAAGACCAGTTGTGGCTCGACCTTTGATCCGGAAATCCCCTGAAATTTCTTCACAGCCTTGAACATATCCGCCGCTACTGTCTGACCGGACTTGATCTCCACCGGATAGAGAGTTCCGGCTTCATCAAGCAGCAGATCAACTTCATTGCCGCTGCTGTCCCGCCAGAAATAGAGATTGGAGGCCAGGCCGCTGTTCAAGCGTTTGCGCAGATATTCGGACACAACCATGGTCTCAAAGAGTGCGCCCCGAGCCGAGTGGGTGGCGAGCTGCGCAGGAGTCTGGATTCCTAGAAGAAACGCTGCCAGTCCGGAGTCGTGAAAATAGAGCTTTGGGGCTTTGATCAGGCGTTTACCAAAATTGGCAAAGTGTGGAGTTAGCCGGAATGTGATGTAGCTGGCTTCAAGTATACTCAGCCAGGCAGCGGCTGTGCTCTGGGCAATACCGCAGTCGGTTGCCAGGGTGGTCAAGTTGAGCAGTTGTCCGGTACGAGCCGCGCAAAGTCTCAAAAATCGCTGAAAGGTGATCAAATCCCGTACCGAGGTCAGATCTCGCACATCCCGCTCAAGATAGGTCGCCACATAGCTGGCAAACCAGTCGGAAGGGGTGACTGGCTCACTATACAAAGCAGGGTAGCCGCCCGTAAAAAGCCAGTTATCGAGTGATATGGGCAATAGCCCCTCTGCATTCAACTCTCTTCCCGATAAAGGGAGTAGTTGGGCTATGCCGGCACGCCCAGCCAGACTCTGACTAACCTGGCGGCTTAGGGCAAAATTCTGGGAACCGGTGATGATATAGCGACCTTTAGTGCGTTGTTCATCCACAATTCCCTGAATATATGAAAGAAGCTCCGGCGCCCTTTGAACTTCGTCAAAGACCGCCCCTTCAGGGTAGCGTGCAAGAAAACCGCGCGGGTCTTCATTGGCAAACAGTCTAACATCGGGATTTTCGAGGGATAGATAAGGTTTGTCAGGGAAGAGCTGTTTTACCAGCGTAGTTTTTCCAGATTGGCGCGGCCCGGTAAGTACAACAACCGGAAAACCTGTAGCAAGGCGTTGAATTGTCGAAGAAATTAAACGGGGAATCATGTTGCCCCCTTGCTTGGCGGAAATGTTTCTTGCAATTTAATTATTTAATCGTGGATTTGCAAGAAATATTAAGAGCGGAGCGAAGCGAAGTTCAAGTGCCGCCCAAGGCTCGCTCTTTACGCTAGTCACTGCTTCGTGAAGCCAGTATTTTTGCTATCTCTTCCGAGGAATAAACCGATATTCCGGATTTCTTAAAATCGTTCTGATCGTGTTTCAACTTCCGGTTTCAGATTTACCTGCCCCTGAGTTAGTTACTGCTCCAAGTTCCTTTGAGCGGGCAGTTGCCGCATCAACAGCATTTATTACAGTCCCCCGGAAACACCCCTTTTCCAGCGCATGCAGACCGGCGATGGTTGTCCCGCCGGGTGAAGTCACCTTGTCCTTCAGCCTTGCCGGATGCTCACCGGTTTCCAGGTAAAGTCGGGCAGTCCCCAGCAGAGTCTGGGCGGCCAGACCAAGAGCAGTCTCTCTTCCAAGACCATTTTTTACCCCTCCGTCAGCAAGCGCTTCAAGAAAGGTAAGTGCATAAGCCGGGCCACTGGCTGATAAACCGGTTACAGCGTCGAACAGTTTTTCTTCAACCCGGCAGGTAGTGCCTACCTGGGCAAAAAGCGCCTCGGCAACTGTCAGGTCATCTTCTGTAGCAAGCGCTCCTGCACAAAGAGCTGAAGCTCCGGCCAATACCAGCGCCGGGGTGTTGGGCATGACTCGGATAACCCTGATTGCGGCTTTCAAAGCCGATTCTATAACTTCACAGCTGATGCCGGCCATGATCGAGATGACAAGCGTGTTAACTGAAATGCTGTCACTTAGCTGTGCAAGAACAGAAGCTGAAACTTGAGGTTTTATTGAAAGAAAGATGATTTCCGAGTTTCTGGCTACATGAAAGTTGTCTCCGGTTGTCTGGACATTGTAACGGTCGCTCAGGAATTTCCTTCTGGATTCCACCGGTTCAGCAACTTCAATCTGTGCAGACTGCATGCCGTTGGCCAGGAGCCCCCTGATCAATGCTTCGGCCATGTTTCCGCCGCCAATGAAACCGAGTTTTTTCCCATGTAGCAGATAGTCAATTTTCATTTATTCTTCCCCCCTGCCTGTTGAATTCCTAGTTGGTAATTGATTATATGGTTAAAGTCAATTGAATTCAGCCTCTTCAAGCAGAGCCACTTGATTGCAAAAAACATTGACAGAGGGGGGCGTATTGACTAAAGATCACAAACTGTCTGCGATATCGCAGAGATCTGTTTGTCAGTATCAGGAGGAGACCATGAGCAAAGTACTTATTATCGGTGCCGGTGGCGTTGGCCAGGTTGTAACCCATAAATGCGCCCAGCGCAGAGATGTTTTCACAGAGATCACCCTTGCATCACGCACAAAGTCCAAGTGTGACGCTATTGCAGCGCAGCTTGGCAATAGGATTAAAACGGCACAGGTGGATGCGGACAATGTTCCCGAACTTGTTGAACTTTTAAGGGCTGAAAAGCCTTGTCTGGTAATTAACGTGGCGCTCCCCTATCAGGATCTGACAATCATGGATGCCTGCCTTGAGACCGGTGTTGATTATCTGGATACTGCCAACTACGAACCGCTCGAAACGGCAAAATTTGAATACTCCTGGCAGTGGGCCTATCAGGAGCGCTTCAATGCAGCCGGTCTTATGGCTTTGCTTGGATCCGGTTTTGATCCGGGGGTCACCAATGTCTACACGGCGCTGGCGGCGAAAAAGTACCTGGACGTGGTGGAAGAGCTTGATATCATCGATGCAAACGCCGGTAGTCACGGACAGCCCTTTGCCACCAACTTCAACCCGGAAATAAATATCCGTGAAGTGACAGCAATTTGCCGCCATTGGGAGAACGGCCAATTTGTCGAATCTCCCCCGCTTTCGACAAAACGCTCCTTCGATTTTCCGGAAGGGATAGGGCCAATGAATGTTTACAGGCTCTACCATGAAGAGATGGAATCAATCGTCAAGCATATTCCGACCATAAAAAAGGCGCAGTTCTGGATGACCTTTTCCGACAATTATCTGAAACATCTGGAAGTGCTTCAGAATGTCGGGATGACCCGGATAGATGAAGTCGAGTACAACGGGCAGAAGATCGTGCCGATCCAGTTTCTGAAGGCCCTGCTCCCTGATCCCGGCTCTCTTGGGCCTTTAACCAAGGGGAAGACCTGTATAGGGGTCATTGCCAGGGGGATGAAGGATGGTAAGCGTCGCCAAGTCTACATCTACAACATCTGCGACCACGAAGCCTGCTATCGTGAAGTTCAGTCCCAGGCGATCAGTTACACCACAGGCGTACCGGCTGTAGTCGGTGCCATCATGATGCTTACCGGCAAGTGGCATGCACCAGGTGTCTGGAACATGGAGCAGTTTGATCCGGAGCTGTTCCTGGAAGTGCTGGGGCCGATGGGGCTGCCGACGGTAGTTATTGATGGTGGAGAGTGGCCAGCGCTTTAGCCCGTGAAGCGGGCTAAAGCAGGCTGAGGTATTCGTTCGCTTTGCTCACAGGTAGAGGTAGAGAACAGCTCTTTATCTTTACCTTTACCTTTACCTGAGATCCATGACCGGAATCGATATCGAAAAAATCCTTCACCTCGCCCCATCCCCTGCCTACGTCGTGGATCTCGGACGGCTGCGCCATAACCTGGCGATTCTTGACGATGTCCAGAGGCGGAGCGGTGCGAAGATCCTCATGGCTTTGAAGGCATTTTCCATGTGGAGTGTCTTTCCGCTCATAAGTAAGACTCTCCATGGTGTCTGTGCCAGTTCACCCTGGGAAGCTCAACTAGGTCGGGAGGAGTTCGGTGGTGAGGTGCATAGCTTTGCCGCTGCCTTTTCAGAAAGCGATGTCAAAGAGTTGCTGAAGATTTCAAACCATCTGGTGTTCAACTCCTTCAATCAACTCGAACGTTTCCGGCCACTCTGGGAAAAGGAGAAGGGGAGGGTATCGGTAGGCCTGAGGGTAAATCCTGAGCATGCCGAAGGGCATACCCCCATGTATGATCCCTGCGCCCCCAACTCCAGGCTCGGCATCCCCAGGCGGGAATTTGAAGGGCGATCCCTGAGCGGAGTCGAAGGGCTGCATTTCCACACCCTTTGCGAGCAGCTGTTTGAGCCATTGGAGAGGACAGCCAGGATTTTCGAGGAGAAGTTCGGCCAGTTTCTCCCTGCCATGAAGTGGCTCAATCTTGGTGGCGGTCATCACATTACCCGCGAAGGATATGATATTGACGGGCTGGTTGAACTGATCAGATATTTCCGGAAGAGATACGACCTTGAAATCTACCTGGAACCTGGGGAGGCGGTTGCCATCGGCACCGGCATACTTGTCAGTGAAGTGCTGGACGTTGTGCGCAACGAGATGGATATTGCCATCCTTGACGTCTCTGCTACCTGTCACATGCCGGATATTCTGGAGATGCCCTACCGGCCTGGCATCATGAACGGCTCAGATCCTGGTGAGAAGGGGTACACTTATCGTCTTGGAGGTCCTTCCTGTCTTGCTGGTGACATTATTGGGGAGTGGTCTTTCGAAAAGCCGCTGCAACCGGGCGACAGGCTGGCGTTTCTCGACATGGCGCACTATACAATGGTCAAGACGACCACTTTTAACGGTATCCAGCTTCCGGCCATCTGTACTTTTGAACCGGAAACAGGAGCGCTGGAGGTGGTGCGAAGATTTGGCTACGAAGATTTTAAAAGCAGATTGTCGTAGGCAATTATTTTATGCAGACTCTCCTGATTTCATGAATATCCGTAAGGCCCTGCATGACTTTCAGAATTCCATCCTGTTTCAGCGTTGTCATCCCCCCTTCGATAGCCATGGTTCTGATAATGTCGGTTGATGCCCTGGTCTTGATTGAAACCTTGATCTCTTCGCTGGATGTCAGCAGTTCATGTATCCCCAAACGCCCTCGATAGCCGCTTGAGTTGCAGCTTTCGCAACCCCTTTTTCTTGCCATGGTAATTGAATCCATTTCGATTCCGGTTGAAGCAAAAGCTTTTTCGCCATACTCGTGAAGGAGCTCTTTCCACTCGGCGCCGGTGGGGCGGTACTTCTCCTTGCACTTGTCGCAGAGCCTCCTGACAAGCCGCTGAGCAATGATACAGAGCAGTGAATCTGCAAAGCCGTAAGGATCTATCCCCATGTCAAGCAGGCGGGTAAGTGTCTCCGGTGCGGAGTTTGTATGAAGGGTCGAGAAGACAAGATGCCCGGTAAGGGATGCTTCCACTGCAATTGTTGCTGTTTCCGTGTCCCGCATCTCTCCAACCATGATGATATCCGGGTCAAGTCTTAAGAAAGAGCGAAGAGTTGTTGCAAAGGTAAGTCCTATCTTGTGGTTTGCCTGTACCTGGCGCAGCCCTTTCTGGGTAATTTCCACAGGGTCTTCTACAGTCCAGATCTTGACTTTGGGGGTATTTATTGTGTGGAGAGCAGAGTGAAGGGTAGTTGTCTTGCCTGATCCGGTTGGCCCAACAACCAGAATCAGTCCGTAAGGCTGCCTGATTGCTGCATCAAAAGCTATGAGGTTGCGTTCGGTAAGTCCCAGGTTTTTATACTCTACCGGATCAGCATTAGTAAGCAATCTGATGACAACATCCTCAAGGGCTCCGACTGTAGGCATTGTCGCAATTCTCAGTTCAATATCAGCCGGGCCAAATTTCTTGAAATCGATCTTGCCGTCCTGTGGCTTGCGCCTCTCTGCGATATCAAGCCCTGCCATGATCTTCAGACGCGAAGGTATGGCGTATTTATACCTGAAAGGGAGGTTCTCATAAACCTCACAACAGCCATCAATACGCATTCTGACAACAATATCCCGCTTCCCTTCCGCAGGTTCTATATGAATGTCCGATGCCCGTCTCGTCCAGGCATCGTAAATTATCTTGTTAACCAGCTTTACCAACAGGCTGTCCTTTTCAGTTACCCCTTTTGCCTCCATTTCAATCTCAGGCTCATTCTTGTCTGAAGCCATCAGTTCTACGATCGAATCAGGGATCTCTATATCCCTCAGCTGTGCACCTGTCTGGGAAGTGAGAGTTGAGAAAAGCTTCTGCGCCGCGACAATTTCATCTTCCGGCGCTATAACTGTCTCGACCCTGAGCTTGATATTGTCTTCCAGACGTTGCAGATCCCTCGGTTCAAGTGGCCTGGACATGGCAATGGTGATGGTTCTCCCCTCCACGCCTACCGGCACCATTTTTCTGTCTTCATCGACATAAGAGATGATCGATTTGGCCAGGCCGGTTTTTATCTCGGGGAGTCTGCCGCTCAGATGGATAAAAGGGCGGTCATAATGAATCGAAAGAGCTTTGGCCAGTGACTCGAAATTGAGAAAGTCAAGGTTCAGCAATACTCTGGTCAGCGGTTGATGCTCGCTGTTGCTCATCTCGGAGGCAATTTCAAGCTCATCTTTAGTTATAAACTTGTAATTAAGAAGCACTTCCATGAATTTCTGTCTTTTGTCATACATATCAAGGCTTTTCTGGAGAGTGGCCTCACTGATATGCCCCATGCTGACCAGTACCCGTCCCAGATTCTCGTAGACAGGTGCCTCCTTCTGCCTCACAAGCGCCTCGTCAAGCTGAGCCTGGGTCAGCAGTCTGTTCTCAATGAGAATTTCACCAATCTTTTTTTCCAGCATAAACGATTCCTTATTCAGTCGTTTCCCAGAGCAGCTATGAGCCGACACGTTTGTCAGCAGAACTCTCATTTATCAAAGCCAGCATGAAATCAAATGCCTCAGATCTTGTCTCCAGAACCTTGACCTTTGAGTCAGCCCTGGTTATCGAAAAGAGCTTCTGCACATTGGCAGGGAGTCCGCAGCAGACAAGTTTGCCAGAGGATGTAGCAAGCTCTCTTGATGTTGTTATGCATAGCCCAAGCCCGGAGCTGTCAACAAAGTCCAGTCTGCTCATGTCAAAGACAATAAAAACATACTTTTTGTCAACCAGTTTCTGGATCTGGCTCTTAACCTGCTCCACTATGCTTGCTACAAGGCTACCGGTCATTTTTATGAAAATAATATTATTGTCAAGCTCAACCTTTAACTCCATGATTACCCCCTTGAACCGTGAAATATTTTCCTACAGAAATTATGTTCAAACCATCCCTGAATTCGTAAGTTGCCTTGTCCGAGAGCATCTGGATGATCGCAAGTCCAAAACCCCCTTCAGGCAGATCACCATCAATGTTAACTCCGGGCATGTCCGCAACAGTGAGAAAAGGGTCAAACGGAGTCCCATTGGAGGAGAGAGTAAACAGCGCCTCTTTAGCATCAAGAGTCAATCTACCGTTCAGTTCCAGGCAGTTGCCATGCTCTACTGCGTTATTAACAAGTTCACCTATTATTTGACAAAAATCGTTTATGAAGGTAACTGCTTCCGGTTTGGCATACCACCCCGCCAGGATGGTTCTGATCTCTTTCCGAATCTTGTCGACCCCCTCGAATTCGGGTTTGATAGAGAATGTGTAAATTTTCTGTTTATTCATGTTTGTATCCGATTGCAAAAATAGTGACATCATCGTCAAAAACAGCATTACAGCATGCCTCTGCTCTTTGAAGCAGCGTTTTTACCATCTCATCCGGGGTAGAGGCTGCTCCGAGCCCGGTAAAAATATCATTCTCCATCATTAGACCCTCTGCACTCCTGGTCTCGACAAGACCGTCCGTATAGAGCAACAGAATATCTTCAGATGCAAAAGGGAGCTCAATAATATCCCAGGAGTCATCAGAATCCCAGCCGATCGGTGGGCCGGTAGAGTCGATAACAATTCTGCCGGACAGGGTAAAAAGATATGCCGGGTTATGGCCTGCCGAGAGTATCCGGATGGATTTCTTTTCCAGATCGCAGACAGCATAGATCATGGTCAGGTACATGCCACTCTCCAGAAGCATCCTGCAGAGCATCCTGTTCGCAGCAGCAACTATTTCGACAGGGTCGTTGGTTGCAAGGCCCAGAGACATGAAAAGCCCTTTGCAGACAGCCATCAAAAGAGCTGCGGAGATGCTGTGGCCGGATATGTCAGCAATCAGGAAATGTGCATGATTCCCGTTTCGCCAGGAGTCAAAAAAGTCGCCGCCTATCTGGTCGGATGGCTTGAAAAAGACAGCTGTAGTAAAGCCGGGGACGGAAAGTTCTTCCGGAAGAATCTTGCCGAGCAGTCCATGCGCAAGTGCTTTCTGCTGCTCAAAGATTCTGTTTTTTGAGAGGAGTTCTTCTCCCAGGCTGATCAGGGAGTCACGATTCAACTTCAGTTCAAGGTGATTTTTTACCCTTGCTTTTACAATGGAGGGGCTTATCGGCTTTGTCACGTAATCAATTGCGCCAAGCGCCAGCCCTTTTGTTTCATCCTCCTCCTCATCCATTGCTGTTACAAAAAGAACCGGAATGGATTCAGTGGCAGGGTCGTTCTTCAGTAAGCTGCAGACTTCGTAACCATCCATTTCAGGCATCATGATGTCAAGGAGAATAATGTCCGGCAGTTCGCGGTGGGCTATGGCTATCCCGTCTTTTCCGGAAGTGGCGAAATAGGTCTCATACTCCTGGTTGAATATCTCGTAAAGCACCTGGATATTTGCAGGGGTGTCGTCAATTATCAGAATCTTGTTGAGTTTTTCAGGCATATTGGGCTCTTTCTCCAGTAGTCAGGAGTCAGGAGTCAGTAGTCAGGGGTCAGAATAAAAGCTTTTCTACTGACTCCTGACCCCTGACTACTGACTACTGCATAGTTACCTCATTTTCATAACTCCCTTAATGTTTTCCAGTAGTCTGATTGCATCCTTGAAGTTCAGCTGCTCAACAGCCAGATCAAGTTTTTCTGTCTCACTTCTGAGAGGTTGTTCAGTAATCGAATTTTTCAAACTCTTGACCAGGCTGCATGCTCCCAGATTGTTATTGCCGAGCTGAATCGTCAGTTCATTGATTATTTCGACTATTTTATCCATGTCTAAAGGCTTATCCGGCTCATTCAGGGGGAGAGTTTCCGGCTCCTGGGCGCTGTTTGCCTCAAGAAGCGAAAGAGATAGCCCTACTATTTCAAGATTCTGCGAAATCTCTTCGACTCTCTCTGCAAATTCATCTTTCATTTCATGAACCAGCGCAGTTTCCATCTGCGCTGCGGCAGATCCCAGCTCTTCGGCACCAATGCTTAAAGCAAGACCTTTAAGGGTATGAACTACCCTTCTTGCATCAAGCAGTGAGCCGTTTTTCAGGCAATCCCTTATAATCCGGTCATCTTCAAGATGATATACCCTGAAATCCTTCAACATCTTGTCAAGCAGATCTCTCTTGCCAACTCTTTTAAGTGCTTTTTCCAGGTTTATTCCCGGAAGGCCTGCAGGTGTCATGCCGCTGCTTTTTCGTTTATCAGGCAAGGCAGCCATGACTTCATGAGCTG
>JANNRW010000123.1:0-10067 GCA_031401815.1 Geobacteraceae bacterium
AAAACCTTGAATTTGAACGCGGAAAAAGCGGATTTAACGGATAAAAGCGGATAAGGTGAACTTAAATCGATTTCAGGCAGGTACTAAGAAAATCATTTAGCCACGGATGACACGGATGAACACGGATAAAGGCACAAATCATTGTGTTTTCTCACGGAGGCACGGGGGACACGGGGGAAGCCTGAATCAAAAAGGAGCTTGTTGTTGAAACGAAAATACAGATTATAGCCTTTCCCTTCGTTCTCCGTGCCTCCGTGAGAGCAGCTGTCAGGAGAGTATCAGCAGAATATCTGTTGACTTGCAGATGCATTACATGTAATTTTGCATGTAAAAAAACGGGGTGTATCATGAGCGATGTAATTCTTGAAAAACCTTTGGATGGTGTTGCTGTAGTCAGGCTGAACCGGGTTGAGGTGAAAAACGCCCTTAACCTTTCTGTGCGGCAGCTGCTGGCGCGTCATTTTTCCGAACTTGGGGCTGATCCGGATATCCGCTGTATTGTCCTTACCGGCGGATCTGAGGTTTTTGCCGCTGGTGCGGATATCAGGGACATGGTTGACAAGAGCGCCATCGAGATGATGTTGCGCAATATTCATCTCCTCTGGCAGGCGATTGCCTGCTGTCCCAAGCCGATCATTGCTGCTGTCAACGGTTATGCCTGGGGGGGTGGCTGTGAACTGGCGATGCATGCCGACATTATCATTGCCGGGGAGAACGCCTCGTTCTGCCAGCCTGAAATCAAGGTAGGGATCATGCCAGGGGCAGGGGGCACACAGAGGCTCACACGCGCTGTGGGGAAGTTTCAGGCAATGCGGATGATTCTTACCGGCAAGCCTGTTTCCGGTCGCGAGGCTCTTGCCATAGGGCTTTGCAGTGAGGTTGTGCCGGATGATGAGGTGCAGTCTGCTGCCTTGAAGATGGCGGCAACCATTGCCGGGATGCCGCCGATTGCCGTGGCGCAGATAAAAGAGGTTGTACTTGCCGGCCAGGATATCCCGCTTGATGCTGCGATCATGCTTGAGCGGAAAGCTTTCCAGCTCCTTTTCGATACCAGAGACCAGAAAGAGGGGATGATCGCTTTTCTGGAAAAACGGAAACCTGTCTATGAAGGGAGGTAGTGATGACAGTTGATGCAGGCAGGGCTGATCTTGTACTTGGGGTTGTCGGCACAGGGGTGATGGGGCGGGGTATTGCCCAGATTGCCGCACAGGCAGGGATCCGGGTGCTCCTTTATGACAGCCGGGCAGGGGCTGCAGGTGAAGCCAGAGCCTCTGTAGAGGCGATGCTTGGCCAGCTTGCCGGAAAAGGGAAGATATCTGCAGATGAGGCTATAGCTGCTACTGGCAGGATCCTTCTTCTGGAGAGGCTGGAGGAGCTCTCTTCCTGTCATATTGTTGTTGAGGCTATTATTGAAAAGCTTGAGGCAAAGCATCAGCTCTTTCAGTCGCTTGAGGCAATCGTATCTGCTGAATGCCTGCTCGCTACCAATACCTCTTCCCTCTCTGTTACTGAAATAGCTGCCGGTTGCAAGCTGCCGGGGAGAGTGGCCGGGCTTCATTTTTTTAATCCTGTACCTTTGATGAAGATTGTTGAAGTCATAGATGGCCTGCTGACAGACAGATCGGTTTCACCTTTCCTGGTAGCACTGGTAGAGCGGATGGGACATACAGCCGCAAGGGCAAAGGATACCCCCGGTTTCATTGTCAATCATGCCGGGCGGGGCTATGTCACTGAGGCTCTCAGGATTCTGGGTGAAGGGGTTGCCGAATATCATGAAGTAGACAGGATATTACGGGTTGGCGCTGGTTTCAGGATGGGGCCATTCGAGCTGCTCGACCTTACTGCCCTGGATGTTTCCCATCCGGTCATGGAGGCAATTTACAACCAGTATTATCAGGAGCCTCGCCTGAGACCGTCTCCAATTGCACGCCAGCGCCTACTGGCCGGGCTTTTGGGTAGAAAAAGCGGCAGAGGATTCTATACGTATAAGGATGGTGTCTCTTCCGGGGCGCCGGTTACTCCCCCTCCTAACGCTCTTCCGGAGGCAGTATGGGTGAGCCCTGCCAATCAGGGCTATTGCAAGTTGGTTACAGAGCTGGTTCTGGCTCTGGGGGGGAAGCTGGATGAAACTCCTGTTCCTGGTTCCGACTCTCTCTGTATTGTTACTCCACTAGGAGACGATGCAACAACTACAGCTCTTGCCGAAAATCTTGACCCAAAGCGGACAGTTGCGCTGGATGTTTTTTGCGGAGTTGAGAGGCAACGAACGCTTATGACAACTCCTGTCACATCTGTAGCCATGAGGGAAGCTGCTCATGGGCTCTTTGCAGCCGATGGCGTCCCTGTCACAGTAATCAGTGACAGCGCCGGTTTTGTTGCGCAAAGAGTGCTGGCTGTCATAGTGAATAATGCCTGTGACATTGTTCAACAGCAGGTTACTTCACCTCCGGAGCTGGATCAGGCGGTGAAGCTCGGTCTCGGCTATCCCCAAGGGCCCCTTGCCTGGGGCGATGCACTGGGGGCTGACAAGGTTCTTGCGATTTTAAAAGCCATGTACGAATTCTATGGTGATCCTCGTTACCGCCCCAGCCCATGGCTCACCCGCAGAGCCAGGCTCGGGATTTCGCTACTTACGCAGGAAAACTAACTTGGGAGGAAACTTTTCAGCATAGTATCATAACTCCCCCTGTCCCCCTCTTGTCTCAAGCGGGGGGACGCTTAAGGAAAGTAAAATGGTAACGCCGCCAATCCCACTTCGAGCGTCCCTCCCCTTAGGTAAGGGGAGGACAGGAGGGGTTAGACTTGGGTGCTTAACAGCTAAACCTTGAAAGGAACTCTTATGCTCAACGCTTATATTTATGATGGATTACGCACCCCCTTTGGTCGCCATGCAGGCAAGCTTGCTTCTGTGCGGCCGGATAACCTGGTTGCAGGGGTTATTGCAGCTCTTATGGAGCGTACCGGGGTAAAACCGGAACTGATCGACGATGTTATCCTTGGCTGTACCAATCAGGCTGGCGAGGATAGCCGCAATATTGCCCGCCATGCACTGCTTCTGGCCGGGTTGCCGGTATCAGTACCGGGTCAGAGTGTGAACCGCCTCTGTGCAAGCGGCCTTGCTGCCGTAGTTGATGCAGCTCGGGCGATTACCTGCAACGAAGGGGATCTTTATCTGGCCGGAGGGGTTGAGAGCATGAGCCGGGCCCCTTTTGTAATGGCCAAGGCTGAATCTGCCTACAGCCGGGATTTCAGAATGTTCGATTCAACCATTGGCGCCAGGTTTCCCAACCCACGTATTATCTCCGGTTTTGGCAATGAAACAATGCCAGAGACTGCCGACACTGTTGCGCGGGAATTTGGCATCTCCCGGGAAGATGCAGACCGGTTTGCTGCAAGATCACAGGCCAGATACGAGGCTGCCAGATCAGGCGGTTTCTTTGCAGACGAAATTGTGCCGGTGACTATCCCCCAGGGGAAAAAGCCGCCGCTGGTCGTGACAGAAGATGAACACCCCCGTCCGGAATCAGACTACGACTCCCTGGCTCGTCTGAAGCCACTTTTTGAAGGTGGGGTGGTTACTGCCGGTAACGCTTCCGGGGTAAATGACGGAGCTGTAGTGCTGCTGGTCGGGAGCCTTGAGGCAGAAAGAGCTGTCAATAAAAAACCGCTTGCGAGGATAATCTCTTCTGCTGCTGCCGGGGTTGAGCCGCGTGTAATGGGGATCGGTCCGGTTCCCTCGATCCGGAAAGCTCTGGAGCGAGCCGGGCTGTCACTAAAAGATATGGATGTGATTGAAATAAACGAGGCTTTTGCCTCCCAGATGCTCGGCTGCCTGAAGCTTCTGGAGATCCCGTTTGATGACAGCAGGGTTAATCCGAACGGTGGCGGTATTGCCGTAGGTCACCCTCTGGGGGCTTCCGGAGCCAGACTTGCCCTGACTGCTGCCAGGCAGTTGCAGCGCTGCAATGGCCGTTATGCAGTGGTAAGTCTCTGTATCGGAGTCGGTCAGGGGTTGTCGATGGTGATTGAGAAGCAGTAGTCAGGGGTCAGGAGTCAGGAGTCAGCATACAGCGAAAGAACGGTAGTCAGGAATCAGTAGTCAGTATACTAGCGAAAGAACAGGAGTCAGGGTCAGGAGTCAGTAGTCAGTTGTAATGCCTTTATGCTGACTCCTGACCCCTGACTACTGACTACTGTTTATAATAGGGAGCAAACCGATGATCAAGGACGAAGCGACCTTAAATGTAATACTTGAAACAGTCTCCAGATTTGTTAAAGAGCGGCTGATCCCGATTGAGGAGGAGTGCGCCGAGAATGACCATATCCCTCACGAGATTGTTGATGAGATGAGAGAGCTCGGGCTGTTCGGCCTTTCGATCTCTGAAGAGTATGATGGCCTTGGGCTGACGCTCGAAGAGGAGATAAGGGTTGTTTTCGAACTTTGCAAGGCATCCCCCATTTTTCGCTCTGTTATCGGCACCAATGTCGGTATCGGTGCGCTCGGTATTGTCTTTGACGGGACAGCGGAGCAGAAGAAGAGATATCTCCCAAAACTTGCTACAGGCGAGATGATAGCCTCTTTCTGCCTTACCGAGCCCGAGGCCGGTTCCGATGCTGCTTCGCTAAGGACAACGGCAACAAGGGACGGGGATGGATATCTGATCAACGGAACCAAGCGATTCATTACCAATGCACCTGAAGCAGGTGTTTTCTCGGTCTTTGCCAGAACAGACCCTGCCGAGAAGGGGGCTTCCGGGATATCAGCCTTTCTGGTTGACAAAGGGACACCCGGTCTCTCTCTCGGGAAGAATGAAAAGAAGATGGGGCAGTGGGGCGGCCATGTCTGTGATGTCATTTTCGACAACTGCCGTGTACCTGCAACTGCTCTCATAGGGGAGAAGGAGGGGGTCGGCTTCAAGACAGCCATGAAGATTCTTGATAAATCCCGCACCCACATTGCAGCTGTCTGTGTTGGCGCTTCCGAGCGGATTCTTGAGGAAGCACTGAAGTATTCCATGGAGAGGAAGCAGTTTAATAAACCTGTTTGCGATTTTCAGCTGATTCAGGCAATGTTGGCAGATAGCAAGGCTGAAATTTATGCAGCCCGCAGCATGGTTCTGGAGACGACGAGAAAATATGATCTGGGGAAGAACATCTCTACTGAATCCTCCTGTTGCAAGCTTTTTGCCTCTGAAATGGCCTGCCGGGTAGCTGACCGGGCGGTTCAGATTCTTGGCGGCTCGGGCTATATCAGGGATTATGCAATAGAGCGGTTCTATCGGGATGTCCGGCTGTTTCGTCTTTATGAGGGGACAAGCCAGATTCAGCAGATCATCATTGCCAGGAACATGGTCAGGGATGCCGGTTGAGGTGCCCAGGTGGATAAAATTGTCAAACTCATATTGACCTCAAGGGTTTATGAAGCAGCTGTAGAGACCCCTCTTGATCATGCCCTGCACCTTTCCGAGATGACCGGGAACAGGGTGCTCCTGAAGAGAGAGGATCTGCAACCGGTTTACTCTTTCAAGCTGCGCGGGGCTTACAACCGGATAGCACAGCTGCGGGAGGAGGAGCTCTGTAACGGGATAATTACTGCTTCAGCAGGGAATCATGCGCAAGGGGTGGCATATTCCGCCAGAAAACTCGGGATCAGCTCTGTAATCGTCATGCCCTGTACGACTCCGGAGATAAAGGTAACAGCAGTAAAGCGGTTCGGCGCTCAGGTAGTTCTGCACGGCGACAATTATTCCGATGCAGCAGAGCACTGCCTGCAGTTGATGGCCAGCAACAGGATGACTTTCATTCACCCCTTTGATGATGAACTGGTTATTGCCGGACAGGGGACTATTGCGGTAGAGATTCTGAGACAATCTGCGGAAAAGGTTGCTGCGGTATTCGTCCCGATAGGGGGTGGCGGCCTAGTTGCCGGAATTGCCGCCTATATCAAGGCCATCTCTCCGGAGACTCTGGTTATAGGGGTCGAGCCTGATGACAGCAATGCCATGGAGCAGTCTATTCATGCGGGGCATCGTGTCTCCCTCGACTCTGTCGGCATATTTGCTGATGGAGTTGCAGTCCGCAAGGTAGGGAAGTTGACCTACAATCTCTGTAGGCGTTATGTTGATTCCATAATTACGGTCAGTACTGATGAAATCTGTAGCGCCATCAAATCGATTCATTATGATACCCGCTGCATTGTTGAGCCTGCAGGGGCCCTGGCAGTTGCCGGGCTGCTGAAGTATACCCGGCAGAACTCTGTGCAGAAGCAAACCCTGGTAGCGGTCAATTCCGGTGCCAATATCAATTTCGAACGTCTTGGGTATGTGGCGGAGCGAGCCCAGATCGGTGAAAAACATGAGGCGCTCTTTGCTGTTGCCATTCCGGAAGAGCCGGGTGCGCTGAAACGGTTCTGTCTTGATGTAGTTCAGGAGAGGAGTGTAACCGAGCTGGATTACCGGCTCTCCAGCCGGGAAAAGGCGGAGATACTGATCGGTATAGCCATTCGCGATGACGCTGAACGGGCAGGTTTTACAGCACAGATGTCAAGGCACGGTTTTTTGAACAGGGATCTGACAGATAACGAACTGGTCAAGACCCATATCAGGCATATGGTTGGTGGCCGCTCGCCTGAGGTTGGCAGGGAGGTTCTTTACAGGTTCTGGTTCCCTGAAAGGGCAGGTGCTCTGATAAACTTTCTTGATGCAATGAGTGAGAGCTGGAATATCTCGCTTTTTCACTATCGCATGCAGGGTAGCGATTATGGTAGTGTACTTGTAGGGCTGGAGATACCACCAGATGAAGATGGCAAGCTGCTCCGTTTTCTGAACAGACTCGGCTACCGTTATCTGGATGAGACAGGTAATGTAGCATACAAGCTTTTCATGTAATTCCATTTCCATATCAAAACGGCATCTTTGTTGGCTCGTCTTTGGCTACTCAACATACTGTCTGTATGTATTCTTCGCCTCAATCCTCGCCGCCCTGATGTCATCTTTGATCTGGAAACGGAAGAGTATCCATCCGGGAAAAAGTTGTGGAGAAGGTTTCATGTCTATGATTGATACATATGGCCGGACTATCAATTACTTGCGGCTCTCTGTCACTGAAAGCTGCAATCTGAGCTGCTGCTACTGTATTCCGGATGACAAGAGAGCACTCAGGCATGGAAAACTCCTCAGTTACGGCGAGTTGCTGAAAATAGCAAGGGCAGCAGTTGACATCGGGGTGGAGAAGATACGGGTAACCGGCGGAGAGCCGCTCTTGAGGCCGGGAATAATAGATTTCCTGGCCGAATTGAAGCAGATTCCGGGGCTAAAGAGGCTTGTCCTTACGACAAACGGGACAAGGCTTGCAGAGATGGCAGGGGAGCTGGCAACTACAGGTGTAGAAAGCCTCAATATCAGTCTTGATTCGCTCTCTCCCGAAACTTTTTCAACAATTACCAGAGGCGGGGTGCTGGGCGATGTTCTGCAAGGTATAGAGGCTGCTGAGCGAGCCGGTTTCAAGTACATAAAGATCAACATGGTGGTGATGCGCGGAGTTAACGATCATGAAGTCAATAACTTTGCCGCACTGACCATTGACAGGCCGTTCAAGGTACGTTTTATAGAGTTCATGCCGACGTTGAAAAACCCTGCTGCTGCTAACCTGACGGTTCCCGGCAGGGAGCTGCTCGCAAAAATGGCTGAATCCTACAGTATCAGCAAATCGGGCAAAGAGGCGATTGACGGGCCTGCGGATTATTACAGGATCAACGGTTCAGAAGGGATGATAGGGTTCATAAATCCGGTCTCATGCCATTTCTGCAACCATTGCAACAGGATTCGGGTTACATCCACCGGGGATGTCAAGAGCTGTCTGTTCGATAATGGGGTAATCAACCTGCGCCAGGTTCTGGATGCTGACGATGAGAATGAATTGCGTCTGCTGTTGCGGAGTGCAGCAAGGATGAAGCCGGAACAGAGTACAATGTCCGCAGGCAAGCCCGATTCTACGAGAGCTTTCTCAATGGCACAGATCGGCGGGTAGGGCATATGGTTAGTCTGGAGTGAATCATGAAGCCGGAAGTTTTTGCTGTATCCATTAGCCGCAATAAAGGTGAGAAAAAGGTTCCGGTTCAGCAGGTTGAACTCAGGCAGGGTCACGGTGTAGCCGGTGATGCTCACGCTGGCGACTGGCATCGTCAGGTCAGCCTGCTTGCACTTGAAAGCATTGAAAAGATGCAGAAGCTGGGGCTATCTGTTGATGCAGGCTCTTTTGCCGAGAATATTACTACCAGGGGGATTGACCTCCCCTCTATCCCGATCGGCACCAGGCTCTCTATCGGAAGTGCTGTTATTGAAGTGACCCAGATAGGCAAGGAGTGTCATACCCGCTGCGCCATATTTCATCAGGCAGGTGATTGCGTCATGCCGAAGGAAGGAATTTTCGCAAAGGTATTAACCGGCGGAGTGGTCAGAAGTGGCGACAGTGTAGCCATTCTTTGCCCTGACCCCTGACTACTGACTACTGCTTCTACGTGCTGGAGAGGGTATGCCTGGCGAAATAACTTTTTTGCTTCTTGTGACCGGAGTAGTCATCATCGCGGCTCTATACTCGAGCGTCGGCCATGGTGGCGCATCCGGATATATTGCAGTCATGATCCTCTGCTCCATCTCTCCGGCTGTAATCAAACCTGCCGCCCTTCTGCTGAACATTATTGTTTCGGCGATTGCGGTGATACTGTTTGCTCAAGCAGGGCATTTCCGCTGGAGGCTTTTCTGGCCCTTTGCAATTACCTCTATCCCGGCCAGTTTTCTGGGAGGAGCAATGAACCTTCCGGATCATCTGCTGAAATTAATGCTCGGAATTACCCTGCTCTTTGCTGCAATCCGGCTCCTCTTCACAAGTCGGCCACTCTCCTTCGCCAGTCAGATCAATCTTCCTGCTGCCATGATTCTCGGCGCTTTTATCGGGTTTGTTTCCGGTATCACCGGGGTTGGCGGAGGTATTTTTCTAAGTCCGCTGCTTTTACTCCTTGGCTGGGCCGGGCAGCGCGAAACATCTTCGGTTGCTGCTCTTTTTATTCTGGTGAACTCAATATCCGGGCTGGCAGGAGTATTGCTCAATAACGGAGTTATCCCGCCTTTTGCTCCCTGGCTCGGCTTGGCCGCCATGGCTGGCGGTATGGCGGGCTCTTTGGTTGGCAGCCGGATGTTATCACCCCTGGTCATAGTAAGAATCTTGACAGTGTTGCTCTCTATTGCCGGGGTCAAGCTGATCCTGACGTGAGTAAAAGTCAGCAGAGTGAGGCTGTCGAAATAGAATGTTCTTGACTTTGCAGTAGTCGTACAATAAGTTACATGCAATATTGCATGTAAATAAGGCGCTGCAAAACCGGCTGGCTTATCGGGAGATTCAGATGGATTTTCAGACAATTCTTGTCCTTGCACAGGACGGACTTACCAACAGCGCTATTTATATCCTCCTTGCATTGGCAATGATTCTGGTGTTCGGGGTGACTCGAATTCTTTTTGTCCCTCAAGGGGAGTTTGTCTCCTTTGGTGCCCTGACCCTGGCAAGCCTTCAGGTTGGCGCGGTGCCCGGCACTGTCTGGCTGCTCCTCCTTCTGGTTGTTGTTGCGGCTGTCATGGAGAGTGTCAGGATGATCTCCTCAGGTGCCGGTCGTGAATTGCCCGGAGTACTAGCGATGACGATCCTCCCTTCGGTGCTGATTGCAGCTCTTGTCTATTTCTGTGCGCCGATGAAACTCTCTCTTGGCTGGCAGGTGCTTCTTACCATGATGATAGTTACAGCGACCGGCCCGCTTCTTTACAGGGTGGCTTTCAGACCACTGGCTGAAGCGACTGTTCTGGTACTGCTGATTGCCGCAGTGGCAGTACATTTTGCACTGGTCGGTGCAGGGCTCCTCTTTTTCGGGGCAGAGGGGGTGCGTACCCCCCCTTTCTCTGATGCGCAGTTTCAATTCGCGACAGTTATTATTTCCGGGCAGAGCCTCTGGATCTACTTCATCAGCACCACATTCATCGCTGCTCTGGCCTGGTTTTTCAGCAGAACCATGTATGGAA
>JANNRW010000124.1:0-13570 GCA_031401815.1 Geobacteraceae bacterium
TTCAAAGTGGTTTCCCTCTGGACTTTTCTGACCGATAAACAGTGGACGCCGCTTTTTGATGATGCCCACTACGGGATCATGCCGCTGGTAGCCGGAACCATGGTCACCTCTGCCGTGGCTTTGCTGGTGGCAATTCCCATGGGGACGATTATCGCCATTTACCTGAGCGAGTTTGCCCCCCACCGGGTACGGGAAACGGTGAAGCCTTTTCTGGAGCTGCTGGGCGCTGTGCCGACTGTGGTCTTCGGCTATTTTGCCCTGATCTTTGTCACCCCGCTCCTACAGAAACTGATGCCCGAACTGTCCGGCTTTAACATGCTCTCTGCCGGTCTGGTGATGGGGATCATGATCATACCGTACATCAGTTCAGTCAGCGAAGACGCGATGCGGGCGGTGCCGATGCATATCCGCGAAGGCTCCTATGCCATGGGGGCAACCCGGTTTCAGACCGCCGTGCGGGTGGTTGTGCCAAGCGCGTTCTCCGGCATCGCCGCTGCCTATATCCTCGGCATCTCGCGGGCAGTTGGCGAAACCATGATTGTGGCGGTTGCCGCCGGTATGCAGCCGAATTTCACCCTCAACCCCCTGGAACCTGCGGCAACCATCAGCTCATACATTGTGCAGGTGGCGCTGGGTGATCTGCCCCACGGCAGCATCGGCTACCAGACCATCTTTGCCGCCGGTCTTACGCTGATGCTCATGACGCTGGCCTTTAATGTGCTCGGCTATTGGCTGAAGCGGAAGTTCAGGGAGGTGTATTGATGCGCTTCACGATCGAAGAGATGCGAACCATGATTGCCCGTCATAAAAGATGGGACACGCTTTTTGCCCTGCTCGGCATACTCTGCCTGCTGGCCGCCATCCTGACCCTGGTGGTGCTGTTTGCCCAACTTGCCCTACAGGGCATAGAGCGGATCAGGCCTGAATTTTTCACCTCCTTCCCTTCACGCAATGCTGAAAATGCCGGCATCCTCTCAGCCTGGGTCGGCACCATTGCCGTTATGCTGGTAACCGCGCTTACGGCCGTGCCGCTGGGTGTTGCCGCTGCCGTCTACCTGGAGGAGTATGCCCCGAAAAACTGGATAACCGCCATCATCGAGATCAACGTCACCAATCTGGCCGGTGTGCCATCCATTGTCTATGGCTTGCTGGCGCTGGGGCTCTTTGTCTACAAATTCGACTTTGGCCAGAGCATACTTTCTGCGGGTCTGACCCTGGCGCTGCTGATTCTGCCGGTGGTGATTGTTGCCACCCGCGAGGCGCTGCGGGCGGTGCCGGGGAGCATCCGAGAGGCTGCCTACGCGCTGGGCGCCACCCGTTGGCAGATGGTTTCCGGACACCTCCTCCCTTATTCATTGGCCGGCATTCTCACCGGCATGATCATCGGCCTTTCCCGGGCCATCGGCGAAACAGCGCCGATAATAACCATCGGCGCACTGACCTTCATTGCCTTTCTGCCCCACTCTCCCATCAGCGGGACGTTTCCGTTCATCTCGTTTGAGTGGTTGAAAGACCCGTTTACCGTTATGCCGATCCAGATGTTCAACTGGACTTCGCGTCCGGAAGAGGCCTTTCAGTTGAACGCTGCTGCTGCCGGGGTGGTGCTGCTGGTTATGACGCTGGCCATGAACGGTCTGGCGATCTGGCTCAGGTATCATATGAGGAAAAAAATAAAGTGGTAACATAGAGTAGTCAGTAGACAGAATTCAGGAGTCAGAATAAAATCAGGCAGGAGTTACGGCATGACTGAGAACGAAAACACGCTCAAGGCTGAAGCAAAGAACTTGAGTTTCTACTATGGGGCGATGCAGGCGCTGAACAACATCAACCTGCCGCTGTACGACAAAAAGGTGACAGCGCTGATAGGGCCTTCCGGTTGCGGCAAGTCCACCTTCCTTCGCTGTTTTAACCGGATGCACGATCTATATCCCGGCAACCGCTACGAGGGGGAGATCGTTATGCACCCGGATAACATCGATATCCTTTCCTCGAAAGTCGACCCGATTGAAGTACGGATGAGGGTCAGCATGGTCTTTCAGAAACCGAACCCCTTTCCGAAATCGATTTACGAAAACGTAATTTACGGCCTCAGGGTGCGGGGTATCAGCAAGCGCTCCATTCTGGATCAAAAGGTAGAAGAGGCGTTGACGAACGCCGCACTATGGAATGAAGTCAAGGATCGTCTGCATGACTTGGCTTTCAATCTCTCAGGTGGCCAGCAGCAGCGCCTCTGTATTGCCAGGGCGCTGGCAATTGATCCTGAGATCATGCTTTTCGACGAGCCGACTTCTGCTCTGGATCCGATCGCCACTGCCAGTATTGAGGAGCTGATGGACGAATTGAAATCGCGTTTTTCGATCCTGATCGTAACCCATAACATGCAACAGGCTGCCCGGGTCTCGGATCATACGGCATTTCTTTACATGGGGAAGTTGGTAGAATACAATGACACCAAAAAAATCTTCACAAATCCGGAACAGAAACAGACCGAGGATTACATCACAGGGCGATTTGGCTGATCAAGCAGGTTGAGGTTTGCGCTCGCTTTGCTCGCAGGTTGAGGTTTTCGTTCGCTGCGCTCACAGGTTTTCAACCTCAACCTCAACCTCAACCTTAACCTTAACCTTAACCTTAACCTTAACCTCAACCTAAGGGGTATTATCTATGGAACGAGAACATTTCAGTAAACAGTATGACGCGGAGCTGATTAATATCAGGGAGAAGATTCTCGAGATGGGGGGGAAGGTCGAACTGATGATAAACGACTCCCTAAAGGCTCTGGTGGAGCGGGATTCAGCTCTGGCGGACAGGGTCATTGCCTACGACCACGAGATCAACAGGCTCGAAATTCTCATAGACGAAAAATGCCTGGAAGTACTTGCCTTGAGGCAGCCTGCCGCCCGAGACCTGCGCTTTATAACCCTTGCGCTGAAAATAGTCACCGACCTGGAGAGGATCGGTGATCAGTGTCGCAATATTGGTAAAAGGGTCAAGGAGCTTAACGATGAGCCGCCCTTGAAGCCATACATCGACCTGCCGCGCATGGCGACCTGGGCAGGGGTCATGGTCAAGGAGGCGCTTGATGCCTTTGTGCGTGGCGATGCCGAACTGGCTATAAAGGTCTGCCGTGATGACAGCTTTGTCGATGAGCTGAACGAGCAGATTCAGCGCGAGTTGCTTACCTTTATGATCGAGGATGCCACAACCATAACGCGTGCATTGAAAATAACCCATGTTTCGAAATGCCTGGAAAGGATTGCCGATCATGCGACCAATGTAGCTGAAATGGTTATCTTCATGGTCAAGGGGAAGGATATCCGGCACACGGTTGTTTAGATTTGTCAGAAGCTGTATAAAAAAGCCTGAATCTCTTTAATTTGGATTCAGGCTTTTTATTGGATCATCCTCAGATTGATTCGGATGGTTTGCCCAGCAGATACCCCTGCCCGAAGTGAATTCCTATTGAGCAGAGATATTCAAGCTCGTCATTGCGTTCAATCCCCTCGGCTATTACCAGTGCGCCGGTTTTATTGCAGAAGGTCACCAATGATTCGACAAGAGCCTGCTTGGTGCTGGAGCGATCGATGAAATCAATAAGGAATCTGGACAGTTTTACATATTCGGGCTCAAGCCTGGCAAGAGTTTGTAAACCTGCATAACCTGAGCCGAGATCA
Organism: Geobacteraceae bacterium; assembly: GCA_031401815.1. Lineage (GTDB taxonomy): Bacteria > Desulfobacterota > Desulfuromonadia > Geobacterales > DSM-12255 > JANNRW01. Next base: position 3,675 of record JANNRW010000124.1, read on the forward strand.
TCTATGGCAATGGAATATCCCTGCTCACGGTAGTGGGCTACTCCACGTAAAAAAAGATCGTAATCTTCAATGATTGTTCGTTCAGTCAATTCGAAGACTATTCTGGAGCGCTCAATCTGCAACTTTTCCAGAAGAGTTGCCGTAATGCCTCGCTCATGGTCTCTCGTCTGGAAGAGCGCCGGACTGACATTCAGGAATATCTTCCCTGGAATGGATAACTCCCTGACTTTACGGAGAGCCTTTTTCCGGCAGATAAGTTCAAGCGCTGAAGCAAGACCGTAAGATCCAGATCTGGCAAAAAGTTCCTCGGTGGTCTCTATGATACTTGGACAGCTGATACGGCTCAAGGCTTCATAGCCGTATATCGCTCCGCTCCTCAGGTTGAAAACCGGTTGATAGACCGGCATGATAAGCTCTTTGCTGATGATTTCCTCAATGGCGGATTGCTCGTCTGTCCGTCGGATTTCGGACTGCACAGGTGCGCCAAACAGTTCCTTGAAGGCTCTGAAAAGTGCATTGTCGGAACTCTCTCCGAGTCGGCAGGTAAGGAAGACCCCTTCAACCTTTATTGAAACTTCGCGGTCACTGCCCAGGGGAAGAATCTGCCTGTTCAAAAGGTCATGACTATCAAGACGTTTGAGTTCAGACTGAATCAGGGCAAGGTCTTGCCTGAACAGCATGTCATCGTATACACCGGACGGAATAAGCAGGAGAAAGAAATCCTTCAAGCCGGATTTATAGGTTCCTGCTACACGACCTGCCAGCTTTCTATCCAGAATGCGGAGCAAAATAGTTACTGCGCTCATGAGTGTATCAGGGAGAAACTCTCCATAACCCAGGTGGATCGCAACAACTCCGGCCTGGCCGGATTTCTCCAGGGTCTGCCTGAATATCGTGAAAAGGTGGGTACAGTTGCCTATTGACTCTTCCAGAGTCGGAAGGCAAGGCGAATCGACCAGCTCATCTGACAGAAATCCGGGAGTATTTGTATCCCCTCCAGGGTAAGCCATTTGCAGTTCCATCACTTTTCTTCCAGTATCGAAAACAGGTACTCACCGTAATACTCCCTGTTTGCATCGCGGTATGAATCCCGATGGTTGCGGAATTTGTCAATTGATTCGTCCAGGGCACTAATACCCGATATTTCTCCAAATGTAAGTTTCTTTAAGTCGAAAAAAAGTAATCTCAATGTATTCTCCTGTTTAAAGTGTTATTTCGCGTGACTTGCCAGCATGAAAACTCCTGTCATTTTAAACAACAAAACATTGGTAGGGGTCAGGTCACGGAGAATTATTTCAGCTCTCTTCTCTTCGCGGATCTTCTTGAAGCAGCGTAGCAGAAGTGCAATCCCCATCGAATTTATCCTTCCGGTCTGATTGAAATCGAACTGTACAGTCTGCTTCTCCAGAATACCGGGGAGAGACTGAAGCTGTATCTCGGCAGATGCATCAATATTCCCAAGTAAAGCAATGTAATCAGTGCTTTCACTGCTATGTGCAATAACTCTGAATGAACTACTCATAATGCCTCCTCATGTCACATGTAATCTGTTGAAATGGAAAACCCTTTCGGGCCATCACTGTCAAATGTCGAAACGGCTTTGAGATGACCTCCGAGCACGGTCTGCATGCCGGGGCGGATATTGATATGCAGGTGATCCATGAATCTCCAGATAATGAAAAGTCCACGCCCTCCTGCGTCTTCATCCATTTCAGATCCTTCCTGGTTGCGCGCCAGAAAATCGACCACCACCTCAGGCGACAGTGTTCCCCAGCCGTCTGCTATTTCCATGGCAAGCGTCTCACCGTCGAAAGCAAATCTGAAAAGTATTTTCTCTTCATCGGTGAGCGCCCTCTCCTCTCCCTTGCGATAGAGCTTCTTGCCATCACCACCCTGCGGCGCGCCATACAGAGCATTTTCAACCATTTCGTCAGCTAGGAGGGCAGCCCTTTGACGAAGCATCTCCATCTCCGGAGAGTTACCGGAAATTGCACTCTCAACTGTTGAAATCAGGGTTTCTTTTTCAGTTGAAGAGCTCATTCTGATTTCATGAACCCGACTGCCCGGTCTGACATAGTCAAGTAGCTCCCACGGGGTTCTCACCAGCAATTTGATTATAGCTACCTGCAATAAAGTCAGACCTTCCTGATCAATATCAACCGGGGTGACAAGAAGGTGACTAATCCTATCAAATGCGAGCTTCTCAAGTGGAGGCAGCGGATCTGTTGCAATGGTAACCAGCAGTATTACGGCCCCTGGGCAGAGTTCCCTTATTTCGGCAACCATTTCGGGACGTGATACAGGATAAAGTCTGCTTGAGATTATCACCAAAGATGGACTAACGCCCGACATTGCCATCTGTTGTGCAATCTGATCTTTCTTCTCTGGATTTTTGATGATCATTACTCCAGGAAGGCCGTTCAATAAGGGACGAAAAGCATCCTCATCCGTACTGTTGTTACATAAGGCAAGTATTACGTAATTATCGGTGCCAGCGATCATAACAGCTCCTTTGCTAGGTTTTTGATGTTCTGCGAACTATCAGTAGAGTTACATCATCTTCAAATATGGAGGAGCCGGTGAAGAGCTCAGCTGAGCGTCTTATAAGCTTTCTCAATTCCATTGGTGAGTATTTGCCGGACCTGGCAAGAATTTTTTCAAGTCGCAGATAACCGAACTCATCTTCGCTTGAATCCGTGCACTCTACGATCCCGTCGGAATAGAGGAACAGAATATCTCCTGAGTTGAATTTGCAGGTCAATTCCGCATAGATGCAATTCTCCTCAAATCCGAGTGGATAACCTGCCACATCCTGTATCATTTCCGGGAGAAAATCGTTCTGACGCATAATGTAGGGGAAATTATGTCCGGCATTAGCCAGCGTCATTTTGTTTTCAGCCGGATCGATCACTGCGACCAGGCAGGTCATAAGCAGGCTTTGGCGAGCGGTGGCAAGGATAGCATTATTCATCCCGTAGAGCAGTTCGGCCGGGGTTGTCACCCCTTTGCCGATAAGAGAGTGCAGACTCGCCTTTGCTGCAGTTGTCACCATGCCTGCCTGAACTCCGTGCCCGCTGACATCAGCAACTACAAGTCCGATTCGTCCGTCCCCCAGTAGAAAGTAATCGTAAAAATCACCGCCTATTTCCGATGAAGTAATCACCTCGGCGCTGATCCGGATATCACCGGCAACAAACTCCGAAGGAGGCAGAAGATCACGCTGAATCTTACTTGCCTTGTCTACTTCTTCGTTTATCCGTGCACTGAGAAGTTGCAGAGTATTGAGAAGCATTGCCTGATTTTCAGAGATCTTCATCATCAGATCGGACACTGAAACGATGCCAAGACATCTTTCTTCGGCAACAACCGGAAATGAATCCATGGTCAGTCCGGAATCTATTTCAAGCAGACGAACCAGCGCAGCGTTGATGTCAAGATCCGGTTCAAGTGTCGGCTGGCTTTCGGATAACAGTACACGGATCGCTTTTTTTCCATAAAGATCAACGGCAAAGGGTCTTCCCAGATGTTCGAAGAATAGGATTCTACGATTTATTACTCCCAAAAACCGCCCCTTTTCAGTTACCGGCAATGCGAGCAGTGAGGGCTCTTTCTGGAACAGTCCCATGACATCTTTCACAAGAGTAGTTGAAACGATTTCAGGAGAACTGCGCATGATATCGAGTAGAGTCGGTATGTAATGATGCATGGTATTCATATTGAACCCAAAATCTAGTGTTCTATTTCATAAGAGGGAATAACTGAAAGCCAGCGGGTGTCTCTCCGGGTTTACTGTACAGTTGCCCAGGGGCATCTGCCTCTGACAGGCCGTACAGTGGATGTCGTTTTTCTCGAACCGTGTCCAGACTGTCTGATTGGTACTGTCGCACCAGTCGCAGTGCCAAACGTAATAATCTCCCATGGGCATTAATTTCATAATCGTCTCCATTCATTGTTTTTATCAAAGTAGCAGCCCTCTATTACAATCAGATTACGATCTACTGAAAATCCTGTGACAATTTGCCGCTGTTGCTGACCACTCTCAAAAGGATGTAACTCTCAACTATGATTCACTCGCAAAAAGTCTTTTCCCCCTCTCTTGACGGGAGGGGGTTAGGGGGTGGGTGAAGTTACAACCGGCTGATATCATGGCACCTCCCCCCCTCCCCCCTAGCCCTCCACGCCAAGGGGGAGGGGACTTTTTTTGAGAATTTGCGAATGCATCAACTATCGTCGGCAAATCCTGGAATTGTTGCAGTCCGCTACGCCCCGCACTTTTCAGGAAGAGATGTGAAAGTTGGCAGAACTTTAGCAAAGCCGTAACAAAACTGTATCAGAGGAGTGCTACGGTAGCTTCGGTCAATAAGGGTCTGATAGACCCTGGTAAACACTACTTGAGAAATACGGAGAGTTTCATGGGTGAAGAAGGTTGAAAATACGGCAAAAACCATAAACTAATTTAGCGACCATATTACAAAGGAGAAAAGAGATGAATTTGAAAAAAACCTTATCAATCGCTGTAACAGCTGCAGGCGCACTGACCGTACTGGCCCTTCCGGCGCTGGCTGATACGACCATTTACGGTTCTGCACGGGTAGTAACCTCCTGGAATTCAATTCCTACAACCGGTACTGACCATCAGTCTGACTTTGATCTGCGCCTGCAACCTAACAGCCGTCTGGGTTTTAATTTCGCGAACGGCGACATATCCGGCAAGGTTGAGTATGGTGCAACCCCTAACCTTCGTCTCTTGTACGGCACCTACAAGTTTGGCGCAGGCAAAGTTACTGTAGGCCAGGATCACAACAGCTACTACTTTACCTCCGCCCAGACATCCATTGATGACAACGTCAACAACAACTTCGGCGCACTTTGGGATGGCCGCGTCCCCCAGATCAGGGTTAACCTGAACAACGGTCTTTATTTTGCAGCTATTCAGCCAGCTGTAGGCCCAGCCACAGCTTCTGCCAAGATCACTATCCCGAAACTTAATGTTGGTTACGCAGGCAAAGCCGGCACTGTAGGATTTGGCGCAGGCGTTGTAGGCCAGACTTACAAGAATCAGGCTATCAATGAAGATATCCTCTCCTACATGGGTTATGCCAACGCTACTGTCGGAGCTGGTCCCATGACAATAAAGGCGAATCTCGGTTATGGCCAGAATACTGGTGATATGGGCTTTACATCTAACGTTGCCAACAGCAATAAATACGTTGCAGCTTCAAAAAAAGACACTACTACTTTAGAGGGTTATGTCCAGTTAACTGTGAAAGCCTCGGACGTGTTAGGGCTTAATGCCGGTGTGGGTTATGCAATAAATAGCAATGATAGCTACACTAAAGACGATACACGTATGCTTGTTTTCGTAAACGCGCCGATAACGGTTGCAAAAGGCTTCTCCATTACACCTGAAGTCGCGATGATAGATGAGCTTGACATGCAAAGCGGCGCCAAAGGTGCAAAAACTTACTACGCCGGTGCAAAATGGCAGATGGATTTCTAAAAGAAGTTTGACCTTAGACAGAGCTTCAAAAAGCCCCGGACAATCCGGGGCTTTTTTGCCCAAATACTGGTCGTGGCAGCAATGCTGCTCACCTGGCACCTACCGGAGAATATAAATGGCCAACCATTGACGAAGGTCAATTTGAACTTTGCTCTATTTCAGCCCCAAATTATGTCTCATGTCACCATTTGAACCCAGAATATCCTCTTTACCTTCCATGGGGCAGGTAATCCTCGCGCACCGGCGAGAAGACCTCTACTGCTACCGAATCCTCGATGATCCTCGCACCATGAACCACCTCGCCGGGAATAGACCAGCTGTCACCGGGCAGGACATCGTGAGTCTCCCTGCCAATTTCAAGCTGCATACTTCCCCTAACCAGATAGCCGGTCTGCTCGTGGGGGTGTGAGTGAAGCGGCAGGGTAGCTCCCTTTTGCAGCCTGAACTCAACCATCAAACTGTTGTCACCATACACCAGAGTCTTTAGCGCTATTCCGTCCAGCACCTGTCTGTAGCCATCGTTACTGAATTTTTCGAACATTCGAATTCCTTTCTTTGAACCCAAAAACGGCATTCAGCCACAGATAAAAGCCGATAACTGCGGATAAAACCATATGAACTTGAATAATATGACTTCACCTTTTATGAAGGCTCTATTTTTCTGGGTTAAAACTCGTAAATTTCTCTTTCCGTAACTCCTGTACAGCCTCCTTAGCGCTCTTCCAGTGCCTGCAACTCTGCATCTGCCTGACGAAGCCGTTCGGCAATAGCCATTGCCAGGCGGGCAAAGACCTGAACCCCGAAGGTGGGGTGAGCTTGGGATAGCAGATTGAAGCATGAACGGGAAAGAACGAAGATGTCGGTTTCTACCTTGGCCACTACATCAGCTGATCTGCTGCCACGGTCCAGAAACGCTATTTCGCCGAAGAAATCCCCCTGACCGATGGTGGCCAAATGATGGTATTTCCCCCTCTCCAGGGGTAGCAGAATGCTTACGCTGCCTCGCCGCAGCAGAAAGATCTCATCACCTTCATCCCCACTTGAAAAGACCTTTTCTCCCGGCATGACTGTCAATCGCACCACGCAGTCTGTCAGAGAGTTGAGCGCCTTTTCATCGCACTCCCTGAAGAGCTGGAAATCCTTCAGCTCCAGATGTTCTTCTTCCCTAATATTCAAGGAGCCTGCTGTTTCAAGAAGACGTTCTTCCATCCATTCGAGGGCGCCGTCCAGAGTCTCCGATATGATGATCCCTCCATCTTTGGTAATGACTCCAAGGTCGGCCAGATAGTTCTGGAAGTCCCGCTGGGCCAGCAATCCCGAGGGCATGCCGCTGAAGAGAAGCTGTCCTCCGCGTTCCGCCAGTTGTGCATGCATCTGTTCGATCAGATGCACCGCAGTATAATCCATGGATTGCACATGGCGCATGTCGAACAGGATGAAGCGTTTGGAGTTGAGATCTCCTTCCAGTTGGGAAAAAAGCTGGTCTGTGGTTCCGAAAAAGAGATGCCCCTGCAGTTCGCAGAAAACAGCCTGCTCACCGCACTGGTCCAGAATTGCCCGCTGTGCAGGAAGACGGCGGGTCTTGGAGGAGGTCTGGTTCAGGCACCTTTTCCTCCGGATAACTGAACCCCGTATCTGGTCGCGAATAAAGAGCAGAATGGCCAGCCCCACACCAACGCCTGACGCGGCGATCAGATCAACAGTCAAGGCGACGAAAACAACTCCTGCAATGACGACGAAATCCAGTCTTCCGGAAGGTATGCGCAGCAGCTTGAACATGGTGCGGTCGAACATGCGCCAGGCGATTACCAGCAGAATCCCGGCCAGAGCGCCGATCGGAACCCAGGCGATAAAGCGGCTCAGCAGCAGGAGCGCAAGAACCACGCAAAGACCCTCCAGTACTCCGGAGCGAAAGGTTCTGCCGCCACTGGCCAGGTTGACCATGGTCGGACCCATGGTGCCGGCGCCGGGAATTCCACCGGCAAAAAACGAGACAAGGTTGCCGACCCCTTGGCCAACAAGTTCGCGGTTCGAGCGATGGCGGCTGCGGGTCATGGCGTCCAGGCCTACGCAGGTCTTGAGTGTATCGATGGAAAGCAGCACAGAAAGCGTGAGGGCCGGAACAATGATTGCCCTCAAGGATGCCGGATCAAGCATGAAAAGGGAGCCCGCCCGGTTCGAAACTGCCTCCAGTATGGTGCCGGAGGTACGGAGCGGTCCGATGATCAGCGGATTTCCCTGGAGGGTCAGCATTGCGGGGAAGCCGAGGGCGAGCAAAAAATAGGTGGTGATTCCGGCAAACAGACCAAGGATGGCTGCAGGGACTTTGAGCGTGACGCGTGGAGCTCCTGCCATAACGATAATGGTGATTATTCCCACTGCCAGGCTCTGCCATTTCCAGAGTTCCGGAGAAAGCAGCCCATGGAAGAGTTCAGTACCTCTGGGAATCCCGAATAGCTTGGGCAGCTGGCTGATGGCAATCAGGACGCCAACACCGGAGAGATAGCCGCTGACGACCTGATAGGGTATGAACTTAATCAGGCTGCCACCGCCGACTATGCCGTAAAGAATCTGCAAAAGTGCTGCCACAAGTGAAGTGACGGCGATGAAAGCCATCACCGTGGCGGGATTTGCCGGTGCGCCGCTTGTACCGGCAATGAGCTGTGCAGCCAGTGCAGAGAGAACCGCAGCAGCCGGTGCGCAGGGAGCGGAAATCAGACCAGCAGTACGGCCGCAGAGCGGTGCGACCATGCCCATGGCTGCTGCACCCAGAAGACCTGCCATGGCCCCCTGCCCGGCATACTCCTCTCCCATCGCGGTAAATATAAGGATACCGAAGGCTACCGACGAGGGGAGCGCCACCAGCATGGCGGCAAACCCTCCCCAGAGATCTCCGCTCCAGAAGGGGGAATTGCTACGGGAGGCGTTATGGTCATTTCCCATGGGGGTCGCCACTTGAATCTTCCTCCAAAATTTTCACCTTTTTTCAGGTCAGCTTTATCCTGTCTCAGCTGGGATTGGCTCCAGCACCAGTTTAAGACCGAATGCTTCGCAAAAAAGATCGCTCTTCAAAGTGGCGCCGTATATTTCGACGGAAAGATCTCCACTTCCCTGCAGGCGGAGCAGGAGACGAGAAGGCGAAAAGACAGGCTCGACAATGTTGACCATACCGGTTCTGCTCCTGTCAAGTCCGTCGGCTAGGCGCAGGATACCACCTAATCTGGATACATGCTGGCGATCCGCAGGAGTCAGGCGCATAAACTGATCATGCTTCTTTTTGGGGAGCGACTTGCGGTGGTAACGGGCAACATTGGCGATCAGTTCCCGTTCCCGAGGGGTGAAGCCGAAGAGGTCGGCGTGGCGGATCAGATGATATGAGTGCTTGTGGTGACTTGAATAATTAATGAAGTAACCGATATCGTGAAGAATTGCGGCCGCCTCAAGAATGCGGCGTTCTCTCTCGCCCAGATTATATGGTCGGGAAAGCGCTTTGAAGAGCTCCATTGAGAGTCTGGCCACATGAAGAGCATGGTTTCTGTCAAAATGACATGAACCGGCAAAAGCGAGAACAGACTCATGCCAGGAATGGGGAGGAGTTTCGTCAGAAAGAAGGCCCTGCTTTCTCATCCCGCGCAGAATCAGCCCTTCCCTGATACCGCGTTCATTTACGAGCAGAAGATTGGCCTGACAGATTTCAAGCAGTTCATCAATGACTGTTACTCCGGCAACAATGATATCCGCACGATCCGGGTTCAATCCGGGAATGGAGCGTAACTCACGGGTACTTTTTCTCTGCAGCATCGCAAGCAGGTGCACTACATCGCTTCGGAGAAGTTCGTAGCCCTGCACCGAACTGAATCCCTCCTTTCGGCCAGCCAGGATCATTGCTGCAATGGAAGTGACGGTTCCTCCGGAACCGATGATGGCATTGACAGCAGGTCTGTCCTGAAAGCAGGTACCTTTGAGGGCCTTTCTGATATGGCGTCGGAGCCGGCTATGGTCTCTTGAGGAAGGGGACTCCCCTTTTAAAAATTTTTCAGACAGATACACCGCCCCAAGCTCCAGAGAAAAAATTTCCTCAACATGTAGTCCGACAGTAGTTACCAGCTCAAGACTCCCTCCGCCTATATCGACTAGAAGGTGCCTGGCGCCATCCATGTCGAAATTGTTAAATGCACTAAGGGCGGCTAGTTCTGCCTCTTCTTCGCCACTGATTATGGCAACCGGAATCTCAACCTGCTTCCTGATGGCAGCGACAAACGCCTTGCCGTTGCCTGCCTTTCGGATGGCACTGGTGGCAACCGCTTCAATAGTCCCGACACCATAGCCGTCAATGATCTTTTTCTGGCGAAGCAGCGCTGCAATGGCCCGTTCACAGGCTGCTTCGGAAAGGAGC
>JANNRW010000125.1:0-4017 GCA_031401815.1 Geobacteraceae bacterium
CAGGGGAAATGGCTGCATTTTTTGTCTGAAGGCGTCTGTAGCCACAATTGTTGCGCGTATACAAGGGGGGGGAGGGCGACCAGCTCTGACAGAGGGGAAGAGTTTTACCGAAGAGGTTGCCGAGGTGCTTGCACGAAGGACACCTCTGTACTCTGCTGCAGCGCGGTTTGAAATAGACACTGATGAATCGACCCCTGAAGAGGTTGCCAAAGAGATAATTGATCTATGGCTCCTGGCAACAGGTGAGATATTGTGAAAAATGTTTTATTTCAAGCTTTAATTTGGTAGAACTGTCTCAGTAGGCAATTCCAGTTTGCAGTATGGATGGGAGATATGGAAAAAGAGCAGATGATCGAGAAGGCGAAGGAGCACCTGACCCCCTTTGAAACCGGCAATCTGGTCAATTTTATCCAGAATCTTACCCTGAAATCGGCAATGGAGCACCCTTTGATAGTAGCGATTTTCCTGCTGTTTGCTATTTATGCAGTAGTGAGCCGCTCCAAATTCGTTCTGCTGTTTCTTTTTGCCACCATATCAATCATGCTGCTGGTTCGATACACCCTTTCTCCCGAGCTGGTCGGCGGAGGACTTACAATTCAATCGATACTCCCTTTTGCCCTGAGCGGCCTGGTTCTGGGGGGCGCACTCATTTATCTGACACTGATCAAGCATGACTGATAATGAGTCAACCAGCATTGAATCAAGGAGGTTTTAGTGAAGCTTGGAAAGCGGGACTGGATATTTATCGGCGTGATTTTGCTGGTGCTACTCTTTTTTATTGCTATTTCGGGCACGGAAAAAACAAAGAAACTTCCAAGGGACGCCACTCATCAGCAGTTTCACGATATGTTGAATGCCGGCAAGAAAAAGAGCGCAGTTGACCCGTTATGCGAGTCGTGTCATGACGGGGTTAAAATAAAATTTCCGGCAAAGCACCCCGCAAAGCCTGGCGCTGCTCCGATGCGCTGTCTCTTCTGCCATAAATACAGGTAATTCTGATTCACTCTGCGCTTCTGTGAGAAGCGACTCTTCTTGAGGCCTGCCTTAAATATATTGACACTAATTAGCCGTCGTTATATTGTGGGACTGGTTTCATGTAATGAGGTGGATTATGACAAGACGGAGGAAATTTTGAATGACAGTAGCCGCATTACCGGGATAACCGGCAGTGCGGCTTTTTCTGTTTGGGGAAAACAGGGGGAAATACAGGTACAGTACAGGAAATACAGAGACATCCTTACCTTTTTTATGTCAAGCACTTCAGTCAAACTTCGCTATTTCCCCAACCCAACTTTCATCCCCACATAAATCCTATAAAAAGCAGTTGTCCACGAACCACACGAAAAACACTAACAAAACTGAAAAGTTATCTTTTATAGACGAAACCCGTTTTGGTGAGTATCTGTTTTGCCTTAACGGTTTAAATTTTAGTGATATTTCGTGTTTTTCGTGGATCCAAATGCCTTTTTTGGGTTAATCTCCCACAAAATCCCCGTCACCCGGCAGCATCCCTAGCCGGAATGAGTTCGCTTGACTTTGGAATCCAAACGAATACACTCTGCCGGTCAACGTTTTCCAGAAAACCGATGAACTTGATGCGTGGCTGGCAGGCATAAAATGAGGTTAACACGGTTTATGGAGCAGAGAATAAATTTATGAGCACTTACGACGTCATCATCATTCACCCTCCAGCAATTTATGATTTCCGCAAAAAAACAGTCTTTACCGGTGCGCTCGGCAGCTCCGTCGAGCAGATCCAGTTCAATAAGGTGCCGATCGGCATGCTCAGTATTGCCGAGTATCTTGACCGTCACGGCTACCGGGTCATGGTGGATAATATTGGCGACCGGATGGTCAGCTCGCCCCACTTCGATGCTGAACAGCATCTGCGACATCTGTCAGCCTCTGTCATTGCAATTGGCCTTAATTTCCAGCAGCACTCCCAGGGAGCCATCGAGGTTGCCCGGAGATGCAAGGAGCTGCACCCCGGCTCCCTGATCATCCTGGGGGGGTTGACAGCCACCTGTTTCCACGAAGAGATCATCACAAAATACCATTTTGTCGATGCCGTTATCCGGGCTGAGGCGGAAAAACCCTTTCTGATGCTGCTCCGTGCTCTGGAGAAGAGAGGCAAACTCAGTGACACCCCCAATCTGACCTACCGAACTGATGGCGGCGAACTGCGCATCACCCCCCTCATGCCAGTAAGTCAAGATCTTGATGACTTTGAATATACCCGTCTCGATCTGATTGCCCCGAATACGTCAATCTTTCCACCCGGTGCGCCCCCAAGATGGAGCCTCGCTGTCTGTCGCGGCTGCATCTACAACTGCTCCATATGCGGCGGTTCGGCTTATGCCTACAAAAAGCATATGGGGATGAACAAGCCTGCCTTCAGGAGTCCGGGAAAGATTGTTCAGGATATCAGGAAGCTGATTGAGCAGGGGGTGAGTTTTATCGGTCTCTTCCAGGATCCGCGCATGGCTGGCGAGAAGTACTGGCGTGAACTGTTTGCCGGGCTTGCCCGTGAACAGGAGGGGATTGATCGCCTCTCCCTCGATCTGCTGGTGCCGGCAGATGAGGAGTTTATCCGAGAAGTGGCAAAGATCGGCCAACAGGTTGTCCTGCATATCTGTCCGGATACCGGCTCCGATGCGGTTCGCAGGCAGCTGGGACGCCCCTATACTAACGCAGAGCTGCTAAACTGCATCAAACTTTGCCATCAGTATCACCTGCCGGTGACCACCTTCTTTTCCGCCGGGCTGGCAGGCGAAACCGCAGACAATATCAAGGAGACCTGGCAGCTCTGGGAAGAGCTCTCTGCCATTGACAGGCAGGCACAATTTTCCGGTAGCATCAAGGTGCCGCTAGGTGGGCCGATTGTCGGACCGATTGTACTTGATCCCGGTTCAATGGCCTTTGACAATCCGGAAAAGTACGGCTACAAACTGCTCTACAATAATCTGGAAGAGTATATTGCCGGGCTGTCCCGACCCTCCTGGCATCAGTGGCTTAATTATGAAACGCCGCAACTGGACAGTGCCGGTCTTGTGGATGTTATTATCTCGACAGTGGAGTTTGCCATCAACCAGCGGGAAAAGACCGGGGTCTACAGCTTTTACGAGGCACTGGCCGAACGACTGAAAGCTGATGCGGATCGAACCATTGTCAGGGAGGTCGATCAGATCATGATGCTGGAGAGCCAGGAGGCGCAGGAGGAATCTCTCCGTATACTGAAGCGACGCCACGAAGCATTTTTGAATAGCCGGATTGGATAAGCTTTTTTGAAATAATAGTTGCAGCATACAACTACATTTGTTATTTTAATATTCACTCAACTTCTGCAAGAGAGTCTAAATATGAACACGCTTGCCCTTCAGCTAACAACATCCTTCCATTACGTCATCAGCGAACAGTCCGGCAATGATGTAACCATTGGCCGGGCAAAGACCATGATCGTTCTGGCAAGCATTACCTGGCCGCAGGTCGGTTTCGAGGTTACCCCCCATTATATAACTCCGACCAGGCTCATGTGGAAGTCGGCTGCCTTTGATGCGGTAGATATCGGTGGCTCTTTCCGACGTGATCCGATCGGTGATGATGCTTCCATTATCATGGATGATGTTGATCCGGAGCAGCTCATCATGGTAGAGGAGATGCGCGAATGTGCCGAATTCATCCCACTTTTCGGCAGGCAGCGGATCGAGCGTTTCAACCTGACCCTGGCGGAAATACTTGCCCAGAAGATAGCCGCAGCACCTCTGCCACTACCCGGCAGTGAGGCGCGCACCGTTTTCCGGAACGCCGATGAGTACCAGCAACTGCATGGCTGGTTGCTGAGGCATGGTGTAATCGACCCGGCAGGGGAGTGGTTGACTGAGGTGGCCGGGCTTAGTGAGACAGCCTGAAGGGTGAAATAAGCAATGCCCCTTGGTTGTTGTGGTTTTCTGGTTTCAGGCTACCAGTTTCAGTTTTTCAAGTCCTTGGAAATAAGCCTCATCCGGTGTCAGTTTGTCA
>JANNRW010000126.1:0-6433 GCA_031401815.1 Geobacteraceae bacterium
TGACAAACTGACACCGGATGAGGCTTATTTCCAAGGACTTGAAAAACTGAAACTGGTAGCCTGAAACCAGAAAACCACAACAACCAAGGGGCATTGCTTATTTCACCCTTCAGGCTGTCTCACTAAGCCCGGCCACCTCAATAGCTACTTTCATCGATGATATGGAGAGATGTTATTCGAAGGATAGGAACTTGGTTTTGGATAAACCATTTCTTTTCTCTTCTGCTTCGAAGAGAGTGGATCAAGCGACGAGAAAAATTACTTGAGCTAAGGGGTATTCTTATAGGAATGCTTTGATTGAAGTAAATGGAGGTAATTGAAACATGGCGTTTTGGGGAAGCAAAACAATAATTGAACAACAAGAGTTAAACGAAATTATTCTTCCATTCGATCCTGACCAGGTTAAATATGGAAGATATCAGTTGAAAGTAGGTTCTGAGGCATTTGTAACTGTAGATGATGTAAAAAGACAAATAAATGTAAATGAGCAAATATCTATTGCGCCTGGTCAATTTGCAATAATCTTAACCGAAGAGAAAGTAACTATTCCACATGATGCAATTGCTTTCATATCGATTCGGTATGGCATAAAGTTGAGAGGGCTTGTCAATGTATCCGGTTTTCACGTAGATCCGGGTTTCTCTGGTAAATTAAAATTTGCAGTTTATAATGCCGGTCCAAGGCCAATTGCTCTTACTAGAGGTGAACCGGCATTTCTTATTTGGTTCAGTAAAATGAATGGTCATGATAATGATGACACGTATAATGGGTCACATAACCATCAAGATCAAATATCTTCTGATGATATCAACAATTTACATGGTAAAGTTGCTTCACCAAGTGCTCTAAATGAAAAAATAGAAGATATGAGAAAAGACTTTGAAAAAATTATTAACGATGTAAAAGTCGTTTGTAACAGTGCGACTAATGAATTGAAGGCAAATCATGATTCGCAAATTGAATCACTTAAAGACAAGGTCAATGTATGGCGCGGTTTGGTGATTTCATTGATACTTGCTGTTGTAATAATGGCATTCAAATTATTGTTTGATAGCTCTGCAGTCCATAAAAATAATGCAAATAGTATGTCACCATCCGAAGTCAGTAGTGAAATTAAGAAGCAAGTTAACGATGCTATCAAGAAAGTAAATAATCAAGAGAAACAGCCACCTCTACAAAAAGGCAAATCAAGTGAATAATGAAATAAAATTATTCGTTTTAGAAGGTCCAGACGGTACGGGGAAAACGACTCTTTCTCACAAGTTTGTAGAATACTTGAATTCAATAGGTCAAAAGTGCAGCTACTATTCTTTTCCAGGTAATTGTTCAGGTACCCTTGGAAAGCACATATATGAAATCCACCACGAACTTAGTGACGTCGGTATCACAACAATCAACCCAACAAGCTTGCAGTTGCTCCATGTTGCATCGCATATAGATGCAATTGAGTCCGAAATTTTACCTGAACTGCGAGCTGGGAATTCTATTGTGCTGGATAGGTTCTGGTGGTCAACGATTGTTTATGGTAGTGTGTACGGCGCAAATGCCGGTTCGTTAGAAAAGTTAATTGAGATAGAAAAAATGCATTGGGCCGATGTTCAGCCAGCATGCATTTTTTATTTGAAGCGTCAAAATTCCTTGAAACCCTCATCCATCGAGCATTGGGATGAATTGCTAGAAGCGTACGGGAAGCTTGTCCTGCAAGAGCGCAAAAGCTCAAAAGTCGAGATCATAACAAACGAGTCATCGCCACAAGATGCATTGACACAAGTAATCGAGATATATGAAAGCTTCGCAAAGGAAAGCCGTGACCAGGAAACGTCCTCAAGACCAATATCATCTGAGCTTTGATCCGCTCTCTGTCGCCCCAGCACCAAAAATCGAAATCATCAGCAAGTCATTGCCAGCAAGACCAACAGTCGTCTACGACAGCTATTGGCGGTTTGCCGCTGAAAGGCAGGAAGTTTTTTTTGCGCGAATGAAAAGTTCTCTTCCTCCTTGGACCTCCGACCCAATCTTGCGGGTACACAAGTTTACCAATTGCTACCGCGCCTCTGACCGCGTTAGCCAGTATCTTATAAAGAACGTCATATACTCCGGGGATCAAAGTCCTCCTGAAGTTTTCTTTCGTACAATGCTTTTCAAGTTCTTCAACAAAATTGAGACATGGGAGTTATTGACTCGGCAATTTGGAGTTGTTTCGTTTGCTGACTATTCATTTGATCGTTATGACGCTGTACTGACAAAAGCAATTGAAAGTGGCTCAAGAATATATTCAGCAGCCTATATCATGCCTTCAGGTGGGCCGAAATCACCTTACTCAAGAAAACATAGAATGCATCTCAAGTTGCTTGAACAAATGATGGAAGACATGCTTTTTGCCAAGTTGTCTGATGCACAGTCCATGGCCAAAGCGTTTGTTTTGTTGCGCTCTTATCCTTCGATCGGAGATTTTCTCGCCTATCAGTTTGTCACTGATATAAATTACAGCACCATCATGAATTTCGACGAAATGGAATTTGTCATGCCCGGCCCTGGGGCACGTGACGGCATTCGTAAATGTTTCAGCGATCTGGGTGGACTTGATGAGTCGGGTATTATCAGGATGGTCACTGAAAGGCAGGATGTCGAATTTGAACGGCTCGGACTATCGTTCAAATCGCTTTGGGGGCGGCCCTTACAACTGATTGACTGTCAGAATATTTTTTGCGAAGTTGACAAGTATGCGCGAGTTAAACACCCTGAAATAGCTGGTCTGACGGGTAGACTTAGAATTAAACAAAAGTTCAGCCCTATACCTAAGAAAATAGATTATTGGTATCCCCCTAAATGGGAGATTAACACGTTAATTGAATCAGGGGTAATTCCATGATTAGGCTGTTTTCCGGTCATTCAGCTGACGATGTGTGGCGACAGGCAATTAGCGCATTGAAAGACGATGACGGTTGCTCAGCACATCTGAGCCGTTTGGGCGCTACACGCGAAATTCTTCATGCTAATTTTTACATCGAAAATCCAAGAGAACGCTGGATCATTTCTAGGCTGCCAGCGATTAACCCAGCATTTGCAATAGTAGAGGTATTCTGGATCTTGTCTGGTAGTAACGATGCTGGGTTTATTAACTTCTGGAACCCTTCACTCCCTAAGTTTGCAGGTAGCGGCGATAAGTATCACGGCGCTTACGGCTACAGAATCATTAACCAATTTGGTGTCAACCAGCTTGAACGCGCGTATCATGCCTTAAAAAACAACCCTGCTAGCAGGCAAGTTGTTATCCAGATTTGGGATGCCAAAATCGATTTGCCTGATGAAAATGGTACACCGGCTTCATCAGATATTCCATGCAATTTGTTTTCAATGCTGAAGGTCAGGGATGGCAAGCTGGAATGGACCCAGGTTATGCGTAGTAACGACCTTTACAGGGGGACACCATACAACTTCGTTCAGTTTACAACGCTTCAGGAAATTCTTGCTGGTTGGCTAGGGTTGGAAGTTGGTGGGTATTACCAAATAAGTGATAGCCTTCATATTTATGAGAGTGACTGTCAGGAATTAAGTTATCAATTATCCCCCGACGTTCAACAGAACACCGACAATTTGTCTTTGGTTAAAGATGTATTTGACAATGTGTTTAATAATATTTGGTATTCATTGGTTGAACTAACACGGCCAAATTTAACGACGGATGAGTTTTATCAAACTCTTATAAATGAAGACCTGCCGATACCCTACAAAAATTTACTTTTCATTGCTGCCGCAGATAGTGCCCGTAGGCGAAGTTGGGATACTGAGATGACTTGGGCCATTGAAAGGTGCAGCAACCCACTATTAGCTTCATTGATTCGAGCTTGGGTGATGCGATGGCAATGAAATTGGATGTTTTAAAACACAAACGGGGCTGCCCTTGATACGAGACAAATACGATGAACGTTAAACATCGAGACTGCCCATTCTGCAACCCTGACAGCACAATAATTTTACTTGCCAACACTCATGCCATTGCCATTTACGACGGCTTCCCCGTTTCCCTTGGCCACTGTTTGATCATCCCGAAGAGGCACATAGCCTCTTTCTTCGAAGCTACCAGAGAAGAGCAGACGGCATTACTCGACTTGCTTGCCGAGATGCAAGAAATCCTTGTGAAGGAACGCAACCCCGATGGCTTCAACATTGGCATTAACGTTGGTGAGGCTGCCGGTCAGACTGTGATGCATCTGCATATCCACCTGATCCCCCGCTATGCCGGGGACCAGACCGATCCGCGCGGCGGGGTGCGCTGGATATTCCCTGATAGGGCAGCATATTGGAGTGAGTAATGCCCATTGAAAACTATTTACGTTGCTTTTCGCGGTTACGCCGGGCAAATGCTCGTCAGGGCCTTTGGCCTGAAGCGACAAAGAAGCAGGCTCCACACAAACCGCTCCTGCTCCTGGCGGTGCTGGATATGGTGCATCGCGGCGTCATCACTTCGCCGTTCATCGCCGTCAGCGGCGATCTGGTGGAGCTGAATGACCTGTTCAACCTCTACTGGCGGCGGATCATTCCGCTGGGGCAGACCAGCAGCATCGCCTTTCCCTTCTCCCGTCTCGACAGGGAACCTTTCTGGGAGCTGGTGCCGCAACCAGGCAAAATCATTACCACGGCGCTAATCAACAATACTTCCTCGGTCAGCTATCTGCGCAAGTACGCCCTGGGAGCAAAGCTGGACGACGGGCTGTTCCGGGTCATGCAGAGCGGAGAGGGGCGGAGTGCGCTGCGGGAGGTGCTGCTGCAGTCCTGCTTCTCGCCCGAGGCAGCGGCGCTGTTGCGGGAGCAGTCAGTAATCAACCGGGAGGCATTCGACTACAGTAATCTCCTTGAGGAGAAAGCCCATCTGCCGCTGGTGCTGGAAATTATCGAGGCGGACAACTACCGTCCAGAGGCGCGTGATCAGGGTTTTCGGCGACTCGTTGTGCAGACCTACGATCATCGCTGTGCGTTGTGCGGTATTCGCATTGTTACTCCTGATGGGCACACCGTGGTAGAGGCGGCTCACATTATCCCATGGTGCAAAACCAAAAATGACGATATTCGTAACGGCATGGCACTCTGCAAACTCTGTCACTGGGGATTTGACTGGGGCATGCTTGGTGTTTCCGACAACTATCAGGTAATAACTTCGCGTTCCATAGGGATTGATCCAAACTATCCTGGTTTCCTGACCTCTCTTTCTGACCGTAATATCATTCGACCTGTAGACCGGGAAGTATGGCCGGCTCGCGAGTATCTGGCCGAACACCGGGAGGAATGGCGTTTGTAGTGAATTTATCTGAATAATGAGGTTTCAATGCTTCTTAAAAGTGCAGGCAGTAAGGAAGTTGATATTGCAGAACTAGAACGACTGCTGGAGGTTTCTCCAAAAGCTTCCCGACAAAAAATAGAGCATGAGCTGCGAGCAGTCCGAGCGGGCATAAAAGGCGAACAAGAGTCAGCGTACCTGATTGATTTTGATTTTAAAGATGCACAACGGACTGTTGTCATTCATGACCTTCGTCTGGAAATAAACGGCAGGGTTGCGCAGATTGATCACCTTTTGATTCATCGAACCATGAACTTCTTTGTTCTTGAGACAAAACATCTGCATGCTGGCATGCAGATTACAGAGGAGGGGGAATTCAAGCAGTGGAATGATTTCAAAAAAACATATGAGGGGATGGCTTCGCCACTTGCTCAAAATGAACGGCATATTTCCGTACTTAAGGATGCCGTTGCTCGCCTGGAGCTGCCTACCCGAGCCGGTATACAGCTGACGCCGACGTTTAATTCATATGTGCTGATTTCACCCAAAGCCAGGATTGATCGACCCAAAAAGCTTGATACCAGCCAGATTATCAAAGCCGATGTGCTTTTAAAGACATTTCAGGATCAGTTTGAGAATAATAGCGTGTTAGATACGTTTGCCAACCTTGCTCGATTTGTATCCCTTGAAACCATAAGCGGGATCGGCGAAAAACTTGTAAAAATGCATAGACCAGTCACAATCGATTATGCGGCTAAATTCGGCGTCAAAGAACAGCCAAAGCCGGTCGAGGCTGTAGCAACTGTACAGGAAAGCCCTGCACCGCAGTATGCCGGTGGTACAGCTTGTCAGGAATGCGGAACAGAAGTTGACAAGAAAGTAGTTTTCTTCTGCAGGCTCAAAAAGGATAAATTTAACGGAAAGATCCTCTGTCGCGAATGTCAACAAATTCCGGAAATTTAATCAAAGTTGAGCGAATGTGGGAAACGAATCACCGGCAGCGAATCACCGGCAGGGTCTGCCCTTGGTGCGCCGGTCAAAACCGGCGAGAGATAGTGGGTGAAAGTCCCGCACGATGAAGGAGTAGCGAACCGCATCGGCCCCGAGTCATGCGCATCCGTTCGTAAGGGCGGCTGCGAAGCGTTGACAGGGGGC
>JANNRW010000127.1:0-2952 GCA_031401815.1 Geobacteraceae bacterium
ATTTTGAAGTGTTGCACGTTGCTCAAGCTGAATATATGGATGCCCATGACGAACCTCTTCAGGGTGAAGGAGAATCCTAAAGGAACCATTCGGTGTATTATCCGCAATTTCTTCGGCAAGCTTTAGAAAATTTGATCTCAAATCAATACCGTAGACCGGCGTATGCGTCTGAGAAACCAGGCAAATCCCTTCTGGGGGGAGAGAAAATGTAGATTGCAGCTTTCTGCGGCCAAAACTGTCTTCGATAATACTTGATCCAATTAATCCTGATTTTTCAAACACAACTCTACTACTTTGCCCCCATACAATCTGATAATTCGCATTGGAAGGGAAGAACTCATCAGTAGGGATTCCATGCTGAATGCATATGCTAGTGCCGTTTCCACGACAAGCCTCCACAGCAGCACGTGACATCATATCAAAATCATTATGGAGGATCAGGATGCTGTGTGTTGTACCGAGGAACTTTCTCCATGCCGATTTCCACAAAACGTGTCTCATCAGACAAGTAATCACCAGCACACGGCTAAGTCCGGGTACTTTCCTGCCGATAATCTGCCTGATGTCTTTCCAGACATCAATGAAAGCACTCAAATCGGGTCGGCCGAAAATTGTGCCGGTTTTCTTGAGACGGGGGTGCCAGACAATGTCAATATGCAGACCGTTGTCTTGAGCTATTCGCACTGGTTCTTGAAGGACTTTCCAGCCATTTGCTCCTGCCAGTGTTACTACCGCGACCGCATTACCTGATGCAACCTCTCCCTTCGGCAGGCAAAACAAAAAATAACAATCCCGGGCTAATGCGGCAAGCCCCCTGACTGCTTGGGCAAATCGACCCCTGCCATGACTCAGGAAGTAAATCTCCAAACGGGATTTGGCGGCGGTCTCACCATACGTGGCAAGCAGCTGATTGAAGAAGGTGCAATAACTCACATGAACGTCCTTCTCATGTTTCTATAGAACGTCCAGCGTTGCCGAAGTCCAATCATTGGGCCCAAGCCTATTGAAACAGCTATGTTTTTGGCTGCTTTTTTTATAGAGTCCCTCATGCCCCAACTGTAGCAAGATATATGTTGATCAAGCGTATCAATCTCTTCCCGATTAGCTGGGGCAGAGTTTCGATTGTTCTGATTGCTACTGCCCTTAATGCCAATTGCAAGCAAAGTTCCGGAGAATGGAGCGCCACCGGGATGCCGCCCAACATATTCAATTCCCAATCCGGCTCGTTGCAATAGTCGAGTCAGGCTGTTAGCTGAAAAATATGATAAATGGGCCGGATTGACATAATTCCAATTGCCCCAGTCAGAATTGACATCGGGGACTTCAATTACAATACGCCCGTTATCCTTGAGCAAATCAACAAGTTCAAGCAGCGATTCTTGCGGGTTAGAAAGATGTTCGAACACATGAAATGCAGCAACTGCGTCAAAATGAGCAATAATAGATGTAAATGGACGAGAAACAAACGAAACAGAAGCTGATCCCAATCGTTTAGACCGGTTCGTTTCATCTGGTTCGTCGGCAAATAATTTAACATCAGGGCGAATCTGTGACATTTGGTTAAGAAAAGCACCGTAGCCGGATCCCAGTTCAAATAATCTGCCATTCTTTGAAAGGTACGGAACAAGCGATTTACACCGTTTTTTTGCATATTCATCATCAAGGCGATGCCGGAAAAAAAGATTTTCACTTAGCCAGATAGTCTCACCTAGGTACAATTTGCGATATGCAGTGCGATAAAACTCGTCAACAGTTCGTGGAGTTGGGTCAGGAGCAAGATAGACTCCGCCGCAAAAACCGCACCGTCTCAGTGTCTGACCAGTACCAAGGAATTTTTCCCGGCCGAAACTCCTTTGATTCATGGATGTACCGCATAATCTGCAAAGCCCCATGTCGCATTGCAGTTGATAGTTCATCAATTCGACCTTCCGTAAATGTTGCCAGAACTATAGTGAGCTTTAAACCAGAGAAGTACGGCCAAGGGTAACCACAGTGTCGGGTGTCGCTCACCACGTTCAAGTTGCTGACGAACTGAACTGATATCTATAAATCTGCCGGCACATTCCGGCAGGCCCTCCCACAACTCTTGAAAATTGATAAATGGCAGCTGAAATTGCTCTGCATTGCCAAATCCATGTGTTTTCGGTTTCCAAACAGTTTCATGTGGCAGAAATCCATCGAATGCCTTTCTTAACAGGATTTTGCCACCATGGAACCCAACCTTTTCATTCAACGGCAGTGACATCGCCAGTGACACTAATCGATAGTCAAGGTACGGAGATCGAGCTTCAACGCCCCATTTCATACTAGTTCGATCACTATAACGCAGAATCATCGGCAGATTGGTCGTTGTTACATCAAGACGCAGTCGTTCATTCAACGGCAACCTGCGATCTTGGCATAACTCATTGAAGCGATCTCCCATCGAATGCCAGAAAGTTCCGTTCATGGCACGAGCATTCGGCCTGAATCGTCTAAGCAGCGTGGAAATAACCGTGGCGGGCAGTTCCCAGATCAGACGGTTCAAGACTAACTGGGTGCTGACTTGACCTGAGGCAAGGACTTTAATTGCTGAAGAAATGTTGCAGTTTTTTAGGTGGTCCCGTATAAGACGGCTCATGTATGCACGGGTGTAGCCACCAAACAATTCGTCAGCGCCTTCGCCAACCAGCGCAACCTTGAATCCATCGTTCCTTATGGCACGGTACAATCGCAATCCTGCAAGTGTTGATGGGGTGCTGGGAGGTTCTTCGAGACAAGATGTCAGTTCATAAAGATCGGCCGCACTGGGAATAGCCCTCGCCAAGTGGACAAAATGCGCTGGGGCAGGCTCAAGCTTATCAATGAAATCTCGAGCAGCCCGGGTTTCATCATGTTCGGAGGATGTCTCCTCCTCATATCCATACGTATATGCCCCGCTGTAGCTTGAGCGAGGCTCGCCTCTCCCTTTGG
>JANNRW010000128.1:0-21557 GCA_031401815.1 Geobacteraceae bacterium
ATTCAATGCTCCCGAGAGCAACCCATACCCGCTCACCACGAGAAGCTGCGAAGGGGAAAATCGGCGGACGAACCCATGAGATCCAGCGTCTCATAGGGCGTTCACTTCGCGCTGTCATCAATCTGGACGCGCTTGGCGAACGGACAGTTTTTATTGACTGCGATGTGATCCAGGCTGATGGGGGGACGCGAACCGCCTCAATTACAGGAGCTTATATTGCCCTTGCAGATGCGGTAAAAGGTCTCTTGCAAAAAGGGCTGATCATGACCTCTCCTGTCAGGGAAGCTGTGGCAGCCATTAGTGTCGGCATTGTCAATGGCGTGGTGCTGCTTGATCTGGACTACTCCGAAGACTCAACTGCAGAAGTTGACATGAATTTCGTTATGACCTCTTCCGGACGTTTTGTTGAAATACAGGGGACTGCCGAAGAAGAGCCGTTTACAGTTGAACAGATGGATGCCATGCGAGATGCCGGAATAAAGGGGATAACCTCTCTGCTTGCCCTGCAGCAGGAGGTTTTGCACGGATGAAGGAGCTCCTCATCGCAACCGGCAATAGCGGCAAAATAAGGGAGTTGACTGCGCTTCTGGCAGAAATGGAGATAACCATCAGGTCGCTAAAGGATTTTCCTGATCTCTCTCAAGTAATCGAGGATGGTAACACCTTTGCTGAAAATGCAGTCAAGAAGGCTCTGGCCGCCTGCAAGGCTACAGCTCTTCCGGTCATTGCCGATGACTCCGGACTTCTGGTCGATCTTCTTGACGGCAGACCAGGTGTTCATTCAGCCCGCTACGCAGGGGATGATGCCGGAGATGAAGCAAATAACAAAAAACTTCTCGCAGAACTGGCAGGAAGTCCGATGAATCTGCGCACAGCCTCTTTCAGATCTGTTATTGCTCTCTGCCTACCTGATGGTGATTGCGTGACTTTTAGCGGCGAACTGAAAGGTATTATCCTGGAAGCAGCATCAGGCAGCGGCGGATTTGGTTATGATCCGCTATTTATGGTGCCAGAGTATGGCAAAACCCTGGCAGAGCTGCCAATGGAGATTAAGAACCGAATCAGTCACCGGGGACGTGCGTTTGCTGCACTGAAAGAGTATCTTCTGTTAGAACGTAAATCAAATGCTTGATTATTGCATCCGTATTATGCTATAAATACTTTTTCGTCGGGGAGTAGCGCAGCCTGGTAGCGCACCTGTCTTGGGCACAGGGGGTCGCAGGTTCGAATCCTGTCTCCCCGACCATTTTTTCCTGCGCCCGTAGCTCAGCTGGATAGAGCAACGGCCTTCTAAGCCGTCGGCCACAGGTTCGAATCCTGTCGGGCGTGCCACTAACAATATCGGGAAACAATCCTCTATTAAGAGTTCTGCGAGAGTGGCGGAATTGGCAGACGCACCAGACTTAGGATCTGGCACCGAAGGGTATAGGAGTTCAAGTCTCCTCTCTCGCACCACACAATAAATAAAGGCTTTACGGGAACTACCGTAAAGCCTTTATTGTTCGATCATATATATATCCATTTCGGGCAGGTTCAGGAGAAAATTAATAATGATTCGATCATGCGTGCTATTTTTTGCCTTCCTGTTGTTATTTTCTATTTCTCTCTCTTTTGCAGATACCTATACCTGGACAGATAAGAACGGGACAGTGCATTTTACTGAAAACCCTGGAAGCGTTCCCAAGCAGATACGCAATAAAGCCCTGACTATTGAGCAGATCGAACCAGCACAAACAGAGACAACTGATAATCCACCCCTTGCGACTGACAACCTTGATGCTGAGCCAAAGATTACACCAGTGTTAAACGGTGAGTTCTCACCTGATGAGCTCTTTGCAGGCAGATCATATGCCCAGTGGGAAAGGGATCTCTCTGACAGGGAGAGTGTCATGAACTCCATCAGAAAAAGGATTGACGAAATCCCACCTCTGCTGAACAACTCTTCTGCCAGCTGGGAAGAGCAGAAGAGGCTGCTGGATGAGTACAAGTTGTTACTTGCACGGTTCAAGGAGTTGAAAACAGATTACTTTCAACAGGTCGAAATCGCCAGAAAAGCCGGATTACAGGTCAATATACAAAAGTAGCTATACAATAATAGAACTCAAGCCTTTTCCTCTGAACAGCCAGACTCTTGTTTGCCTTCCCGCCTTGCCAGCTCAAGCAGAGCCCCCTCAAGCAGCCCGAAATCGGAAACTTTAAGAGTAGACAGGCCGAAAAGATTCATTGTATTCAGAGTCAACAACGTGCCGGCAATAATAAGATCCTCCCTCCCTGGTTCGAGACCGGTAATCCGGTTGAGTCTCTCATTTGTCGACAAGAGAACAAGCCTGTTGTAAATCTCCTGTATATCGCTAATTGAAAGACGATGATTATTTACCTTTTGATAATCATAATCTGCAAGTTGCAGGCTGATAGCTGCCAGAGTTGTAGCAGTTCCGGCAGTGCCTATGAGTGTTGAACTTCTGACTTGATTAATAAACCCAGCTGTATCCAGCTCTTCCTTTAACATTGCCAGCTCTCGGGAAATTTTATCATTAACAGCAGATAGTGAACTTTTCCCTTCAGTAAGACGTACTACACCTAGAGGCAGGCTTCTGGTGAAAACAATCCTGCCATTTATTGCAACTGTATACTCTGTGCTTCCGCCACCAATATCAAACAAAAACAGTGAATCAGGAATGGCGTCAACTCCGGATAACACGCCGTCAAGAGTCATTTTGCCTTCTGTTTCTCCATTTATGACTTCAAGTCGAATGCCAGTCTCATTATATACTTCATTACAAAAATCCTGACTATTGACAGCATCCCTTACAGCACTGGTAGCAACTGCAACTGTTCTGGACGGTCTGAAAGCAGCTATTGCATCTGCAAATTCTCTCATGGCATCAACAGTTCTGAGTTTTGCTTCGGCAGATATCCCGAACTCCCTGGTAAAACCACCACCAAGACGGGTGATCTTTCTGAGAATATGACTTCTCGTTATATCCCCTTTGTAGACCGAACCAATTAACAAACGTGCAGTGTTGGTACCCAGATCTATGGCGGCTAACAGGTGACAGTTCATTCAAGTTCCCGCCACGTTTTTATAATAAGACAGGTATGATCCGAAACCTTTACAAAGGAGGTGACAATATCATTATAAAGAAGACCCGCCTCTACTGTGCATTGACCACTCTTCATGCGAGTAACATGACCATTCATAATGACCTGCTTCAGATCACTGATAGCATTTGAAAGAAGGACAGCCTTATCCTGATCATCCAGGGTAAAATCTTCTCCCTTATCAAGAACTTTTATTACATCACCAACAGCTGCAGCCAGTTTTTTAAGATCTGACATAGCATGAATTGAGAAATGGATTTTTTCATACTTTTTCTTTTGCAGACTGTCAAGAATAGCAATATTAACATCGCCCAACTCTTCAAGTTCGTTAACAATATGAAGCATTACCGGTATGCGGATCGAGTTTTCAAAATCAATCTGTTGCCTGGACAGAAGGATTATGAAATTTGAGAGCTGTTGTTGAAGCGCATCAAGGGTGGTCTCCTTCTGGTTAACCAGACGAACCACTTTAAGATCAAATTTGTAAAGAAGACGGACGATATCGTCATACATGGAACATGCGATTTCAGTCATACGTCGAATCTCGTTTCTGGTCTGTAGCATGGCTATTGTTGGGGTGTTTATGACACGTAAATCAAGATATTGCGGATGAGGAGCAAGATTACCCACATCACCCCTGTTTAGTGAAAACGATTGAGCAGAGCGGGTAAAGAAACCGACCAGGGGCAGAAAAAGAGCCAGCATAAAAATATTAAATAAAGTGTGCGCATTGGCAATCAGCCTTGGGAGAAGGAATTTGTCCGGCGTAAGGGTCGAAAAATCGGTTATATCAACCAGAAAATCCATGTTACCAGGGGTGAAGAAAAATACAGTTTTCAGAAACAGGTGGAAAAGAAGCAGTACAATAAAAACGGCAAGCAGGTTGATAATAATATTGATATATGCAGCACGTCTGGCAACCATGGTGCCACTTAAGGCAGCCAGCATGGTTATCATGGCAATACCAAGATTGCTTCCGATGACAAGACCGACCGCATCTGGGAAGCTTATTAGACCACTTCCGCAGAGAGCTATGGTTATACCGGTTGCAGCTGAAGCTGATTGTACAAGAAATGTTATCAGGGCTCCAAAGAGAACAGCACTTATTCTCCAGGCAAAAACGTAATCATTTATACTCCGGATAATAGCGGTCTGGCTTATTGGAGCAAAGCCGCTCTCCATGACGTTAAGTCCAAGGAAAATAAGGCCAGCACCAAGTATAAGTTCACCAATATTGACCAGATAACGTTTTTTAAAGAAAAACTTGAGGAGAATGCCGAAGAAAATAGCAGGAAGCGCCACAATTGATATCTGGAATGCAATTAACTGGACGGCTATTGTTGCGCCCAGACTGGTTCCAAGAAGGAAGGCCAATGCCTGATAAAGAGAGATAAGACCCGCATTTATAAAACCGATTACGATAATTGCAGCGGAACTGCCGGATTGGAGGAGTGAGGCCAGGCAAGTGCCAATAAAGGCAGCTGACACCCTGTTACGGGAAACTTTTTCAACCATCCCCCTGAAGCGGTTGCTTGCAAGTCGCTGCAGCCCTTCAGAAATGGTTTTCATCCCAAGAATAAAGAGTCCGATCCCTCCCAATGCTTCGGCAAGAGAAGAGAGTGGAAAAGAGCCGAATTCAGACATTTATTACTTGAACACCCTGAAAGGGATGGAAAAATCCGGATCAGAAGATTTTGAACCCCCTTTACGGTAAACAAGCAGCTTGAATGAATCAAGGGATCCAAGGTCTACATGAAAATAGAGAAGTCCTGATATCTTTGCTTTAGGGATTACAGCTCCCTGTGGCAAGGATTTGGAGTAAACATCCTGGGGGTAGAGCTCATAATAATATGGCAGCCTTGAATTTGTGGCATTTTTGAAAGAAGCATGCTCATAATCTTCAAGGTAGTAAAACCCTACATAAGGATAAGGGAGCAGATAATAGGTATCTTTTGCGATCATCTGCCTGATCCTTTCAGGCGAGAGCGCAACATACTGTTTGCCGGTTGAATCCAGAAGCAGAAAACCTTCTGTTTCGAAAGCGACTTCGGTATCGCCAATATTCTGGATTTCAACCTGGAACGAGGCAATCATGTTTTCGATGTTGTAGTTGACCATGTCAGTATCTGCAACACCGGCAGTGATTACAATACTTTTACCGGCTACAGTAACAGTGTCACCTTTCGGATTTACCACTCCTGAAGCTACCGGCTGAGGGAGAACCTTTACCGACGCACACCCGGAAAGAGTAACCAGCAATAAAAGGAAAGCATATGTCAATCTATACATTGTGAACCTCCTTTCAAGTAACAGTATAACAGATTATTTATCCGGGGCTGACTGCTGTGCTTCACGCCTGGCTCGCTCGGCAGCACGTGCTTTAACCCTGTTTACCAGGGCATCTGCTTTGGCAGGATCTTCCCTCTCCTGTTGAGTTCTCATTTTCTTGCTATCCTTGACACGGTTATCAGTATCTAAAGGCTCCTCGATCAATTCAACAGCCTCATAACCCTGCTGAACAGCTTCCTGAATCTGGCTTTCAGGAACAATTATCTCCTTGGGGCGATCACTTTGCTGCACTGATTTATAACGAAGAGCCTCTATATCTTCAACAATCAGCTCTCGGGGATAGAAAAATACGTCAACACTATTTGACCCGGCCACTTTTTCGCCGGAATATTTTGATGACATAACAAATATCTGAAACCGTTTTTTTAGCAACGGTTTCAGTTGTTGCTCTATCTCTCTGGCCATAAATACTGATTTCAAAAGATATTCATCAGCATTTTCAGCCCCAGGGTAGTCGCCTCTTATCCGAACTGAACCAGCACCTTTAATCTTCATTATTTTTGCTGCTATTGAGGCAACTTTTGCGCGACTTTTTTGATCAGGCTTAAACTTGCCCCCGAATGGCACATTTCCT
The DNA here is from genome assembly GCA_031401815.1 of Geobacteraceae bacterium. GTDB lineage: Bacteria > Desulfobacterota > Desulfuromonadia > Geobacterales > DSM-12255 > JANNRW01. Next base: position 6,026 of record JANNRW010000128.1, read on the forward strand.
ATAAGCCGGTCAACATCAGGCTCTGCAGACTCTGATACAGCAGCTATGAAAATAATAGCTGCAATTATGATGAAGTGTAACGGTTTCATTTTGTTTTATCTTTATGTACAAGGAATAATATTTCAAAGCGCCTGTTCAGTTTTCTCCCCTCATCAGTACTGTTGTCAGCTATTGGAGCAGACTTGCCCATCCCTCTGACAAATACCCTTGAAGGATCGATCCCTTCCCGAGTAATCAGATGAGATGCAACTGAAATAGCCCGTTTTAGCGAGAGATCCATATTGTATTTCACTGAACCTACACCATCAGTATGACCATCAATAGTAAGGAAAACCCATTTTTCATCCTTGCGAATGAACTCTGCAAGTTCGGAAATTGACCGCTTTACTTCAGGGACAATGTCTGTATTATCAAATTCAAAAATATTGTCCGGGAGTCTGAATTTTCTGTAGGCTGTAACTGGTGGCCCCGGAATCTTCTCAATCTTTGTCAATTGCCCTTTAAGTCTGACCCCATAAAGAGGAGTTACACCGCTTACTCGTGTAACGGTATATTCAGTAGGTGTAACCTGATCCAGAATTACCGGAGGGATTACTAACGAAACAGCATCAGCAGCCGGTGCGGCAAGCTGCTCGGAAGGTGCCAGTTTAGGCATTGGCACAGGCGTTGTTGCGGGCTGCTGGGCAATCACAACCGTACCGTAAGGTCTTATTAGAATCTCTTCTCCATCCGGATCCATCGGAATTTCAAACTTGCTGGATGGAGTGGTCAGTGCAGGTGTTTTGATTAAAAGCGGAGAAAGAGGCACGATTTTTACCGGTTTTATTATCTCACCTACTGACGGCCCTTTACTCCCTTTTCTGACAACAACCGGAATCGGCTTGATATAGGCTCCTACCCCCTGGCATGTTGATAACCCGAAAAGGAGACGCCAGGAGGCAGCAGAATCATTTAGACCGATACCGTAAGAAAAATTGAAAGTAAGGTGAGGTGTAAGATAATACTGATAACCGAGTGAGGCTTCCAGTGGGGAGTCAAGATTTGCTGCATCAGCAGCGGTAATCTCAAGTAACGCCTTACTTCTGGGAGTCGGAGAGTACTCAAGACCAAATCCGGAAGGGTACTCAGTTTTCTCCCGCTTATTGCTGGCGACCTCTCTTGACATGCCATTTGATCTGTAACCGGCAGAAAGATGGGTTGATAAGAGGTCTGATCTGAAAGAGAGTATGAGTTGTTCGGTAATGTCTGTTATGCCGTTATATTGCTGATCATCATCAATATGCCTGCTCAAATGTACATCTGCGGCTAACTTGAACTTACTGCTGCGCTGACCCAATATGCGGAGTTTCATTCCGACATCTGCTGTCCCACGACCGGAAAAAGGGGCATCATTATTATTCAGATATACATTCGGATAAGTACCGTAAACCTCCCAGAAAGTCCCAATCCCAAGAGTAAGTGAAACAGGCATTATTGTATTGATGCTATCTGCTTTTGGTTTACTGCAGTTACCCCATATGCCAACGCAGAGATTCGCGGAATCAAGTGTGTCGGCAGTAGGAACATTGAGAAGGCCACTGGAGCCGTATTGTGTCGGGTTTGCCTGTGCGGGCAAATTGCAACTGAAAAGAGCCAGTATTGTGAGTAAAGCAAACCGTAAAATCATAAATTGTATAAACTCTGAGTTGCTTCTATTTACCGGCAACCCTTTCCTTAAGCTCTTTACCTACCTTGAAAAAAGGGAGCTTTTTAGGTTTTACGGCAATTGACTCACCTGTTTTAGGGTTTCTTCCGGTATAAGATCTGTATTCATTAACTACAAAACTGCCAAAACCCCTGATTTCAATCCTGTCGCCTGAAAGCATTGCTTGACTCATTGTCTCAAAGACTGTGTTGACTATCTCTTCTGACTTTTTGTAGGAAATCCCCTTCTTCTCTGACAGTACTTCGATAAGCTCTGATTTGTTCATGGTCTCCTCCTTTTTATATATGCTGAAATGACTAGCAGCAACCCTTGAGATATGTTTTTGCGATAAACGAAGCTTCTTCAGACCTGTTGAGAGTACTGAGTACCGACACCAGCCGCTCGGCAGAAATCTTTTTCTGGGCAGGGGCTTGCAAACCCCTGGAAAATATTTCTATAGCACCTTCTGTTTCACCTTGAGCAATATAGATATCACCAAGCATTACAGATGCCTGATCCACAAAAAACTCATGATCAATCATGAATTTCAACGTAAGAACTGCCTCAGGATATCTGCCGGACTCTGCATAAAGCTGCGCCAGTGTAATATGACAAAGTGAATTACTATTGTTCAACTTGACTGCCCGGTCAAGATATTTTTCACAATCATCCCTGTTACCGGCACGATACTCAAGGAGTGCCAATTCATAGAGAATAATATCATTTTCATTTTCAGTAAGCAGCTCTTTAAAAAGAGAATAAGCAGTTTCATGTTGATCGTCATGAGCAAGAAGATATGCTGATGCAAATTCCCTTCCCATAGCTTCATACCTCTGCGAAAGAGGATAAGGAAAAGTATTTACGAGGAGTTGAAACTGTTGCTCGCTATCCATGATTTCCGCTATTGCGACCGGCGAAGCAGTGTTGACAGTATCAACTGATGAACAGCCTGAACAGGAGGGCTTTTTTTCTGAAACAGAAAGCGTCATGCTATTCAATTCCATACCTGGGTCGACAGCAAGAAGCGCTTCAGCCTTTTCCCTGATAGTTACGTCATCTGCCAGCTCCAGCGAAAGGGTGAGATGCTCACGTGCCTTTATAATATTATCGACTCTAAGGGCAGATTCGGCTTCCGCAATATTCATCTCGGCAAGCATGTTGCCGGTAACTGAAAGTCTATCAGCAAGGTAATCATACTCGTCATTTCGATCTGATGCAGTATCAATCTTCTCCATTGCATCAAGGTAGTAAACTCTTGCATCAGCATAACGCTCCTGGGAAAAAAGATTATCCCCTTTTTCCCGGTAACTCTTGTAATCCCTTGAAAAGAGTTTGGTAAAAAACATTCAACCTCCAAAAAAGAGTTTAATGAATCCAGCTATATCCGTTCGAGCCATGTAATGCTTTCAATGTGGTATGTCTGAGGGAACATATCCACCGGCTGAATACTGTTGACCCGGAAACCTGATTTTTTGAGTGTTGCAAGATCGCGTGCAAGAGTCACAGGATCGCAAGAGATGTAAATAATATTTGACGGATCTATCTGGCTGATTTTCTTTACAATTTCCTGTGCTCCAACTCGTGGCGGGTCAAGAATCAGAAGATCAAACTTCTCCCTTGCAGCAGACAGGGAATCAAAATGCTTCACTGCGTCACCCGAATGAAAAGTTGCATTTGCAACCCCTGCCCCTTTGGCATTATCCCTGGCAATGGCCACTGATTTTTCAGAAGCTTCAATACCGACAACAGCAACGCTCTCAGAAGCTATCGGAAGAGAAAAATTACCATTGCCACAGTATATATCAAGCACTTTTTTCGGAGCAATTTTAGTTACTACTCCCTGAAGATGATGTAAAAGAGATCTGTTTTGACTGAAATTTATCTGTGAGAATGTATCGACCGAATACTTTAACTCAACAGTACGGCCTCTCATATCTGGCAAACTGTATTTGAGCATTTCATTGCCAAAAATACAACGAAATGAATTCTTGCGACCACTCTGCATGAAAATCGAAGTTATTGCCGATAACCTTGAGTCGTGCAACTGAAGATACCTGGAAAATTTATCCGGCGAGCTGCCGATATAATGAAAAAGAGCCGCTATGGAACCATCTTCTCCTGCTGCAAGGTCGACTTGAGGAATTCTGTCGGGTTCAGGAGAAGCATTAATAATTGTTCGTATTTCAGGGATAGCACTATTCAAAAATCGGGAGGCTATCAGACATCTCCCCATAATATCTACAACATAATGAGTTCCGCTTCGGAAAAATCCGATACTAAGCCTGCCGTTTGCATAATGGATTTTCAGTTGTACTCTCTGCCTGTAAAAGAAGACTTCCTGGGCAGATTGAATTGAAGAGACCCTGTCAGCTTCAATCCTTGCGATTCGCCACATCGTCTCGGTAAAGATCTCATCTTTCCATCTGCATTGTGCCTCATAATCAATGTGTTGCCAGCTACACCCTCCACAGTCTGCAAAAAAAGGACATGCTGGGGGCTGACGCAGAGTGGAAAAGCTCTTCAACTCAATAAGGCGCCCTATTGAGTAAGATTTCTTGTCAGAAATCAGTTCAATTTCAGCAGTATCTCCAGGTGCAGTATAAGGGACAAAGCAGGCCTTGCCATCAATATGACCAAAACCTGCCCCTCCGAAAGCGAGTTTATTAATATTCAGGATGGCCATTTACAGGAGATTTTCCTGATAGCGTTTAACCTTTTTCACTTTTTCTGGTTGATTATAGTTGACAAGTTTTACAGAAAAACCCTTAGAGATGATATAAGGTAATGAATTCATTTCAAAGTCGGCAACAAGGGAATGCTTGACCTCCAGGAGAGCTGATGATGGCACTCCCATTTTTTGCAGATATCGCTTATACATCACATGTTTAGGATGAGTAGCTGGAACTGGCTCCATTGTAAACCCTTCAGTAGTTTCAGAGTAAACAGCCGGAATAATGCACTGGATTTCCAGCTTTACCAGATAGAAATCACCGAAATATACCCTGGTCTGATCAAAGAAATTTATGGTAATGTCATCAGGAAGTCTGATTTGCCTGAATAGCCTTGACATAAAGAAGAGTTACCCCGAAATATATAATCTGTTTCAAAATACACGTAATCCACCGGCACTGTAAAGGCTTTTGTCTGAACAATATCCCGCATCACTCAAATCCGTATTGCTTTTCATAGATATTCTCTGTAGGATGCCACTGTTCTATTGAAGAGACCATCTACAGGAGACGACTGATAATTTTATGAGTAAAGAAGAAGCCATTGAAGTTGAAGGTACAGTAATCGAACCCCTTCCAAATGCCATGTTCAGGGTCAGGCTTGAAAATGATCATGTTGTACTGGCTCACATCTCGGGGAAAATGCGGAAATATTTCATCAAAATTCTCCCTGGAGACAAGGTGACCGTAGAACTTTCACCCTATGATCTCTCTCGTGGACGTATTACCTACCGCGTTAAATAGCTTTATACAGCATAAAGTAACTTGCTCCGGGATAGCAGGCTTTGCCTGCTACCCTTATTTTTGTTTGACAAGGAATAAAAATGTATACAGTTGCAGATCTCAAAAAAGGGCTGAAAATCACTCTTGATGGTGACCCATACCTTGTGATCGCCTTTGACTTTGCAAAACCCGGCAAAGGGCAGGCACTCTATCGTACCAAGATGAGAAACATGATTACCGGAAATATACTTGACCGGACTTACCGATCCGGTGAAACATTTGAGCCGGCAAGTCTGGAAGACCGGAAAATGCAGTTTCTTTATCGTGAAGATGAGCATTTTGTTTTTATGGATAACCAGAACTATGAACAGTATCGAATGGATGAAGTGGCTGTTGGTGATGCCAGGAACTATCTGATCGACAATCTTCCTGTTGACCTTCTCCTGTTCAGGGATAAGGCAATTGCAGTGGATGTTCCGAACTTTGTAAATCTTCGGGTTGTGCAGACCGACCCGTGGGTAAAAGGTGATACATCCGGGAGTGATTCCAAACCTGCAACAGTTGAAACTGGCTATGTACTGCGTGTTCCCCCTTTTATCGAAGAGGGAGAGCTGATTGTAATTGATACCAGAAACGGTGAATATTCGACTCGAATGAAAGGATAGTTTCTTGAACATAAACCGGTCGCTGGCACGAAAAAGTGCGCGGCTTCATGACAGAGCCCGCATACTGCGGCAGATAAGGAATCATTTCCTGAAAGAGGGGTATCTTGAAATAGATACCCCTCTTCTTCTTCCGGCTATTGCCCCGGAAGCCCACATTGACCCGGTACAGGTCGGAGAGCATTTCATGCAGACCTCCCCTGAACTCTGCATGAAGAGGCTCCTCTGTGCAGGTTATGAACGGATCTTCCAGCTCTGCAACTGCTGGCGGGAAAATGAACGCGGAAGCCTTCATCTCCCTGAATTCACCATGCTCGAATGGTATCGCAGCGATGTTGGCTATCTTGACCTTATGCTTGAAACCAGGGAGCTGTTTCTTGCAATTGCTGACGACATGAAGGGCTCAAGGAAAATCTGCTATCAGGGGAGAGAGATAGATCTGGCTGGAGAGTGGCAGAGAATAACCGTCAGGGACGCCTTTAAACGGTTTACAGGCACAACCATGGAACAGGCGCTGGCAGAGGGTGAATTTGACCGGCTTATGAGTGAACGGATAGAACCGGAACTAGGTAACAAGTCACCCCAGTTCCTGTATGACTATCCGGCAGAGAGAAGCGCACTGGCAAGAATAAAGCCGGAAGACAGCTCTGTAGCAGAGCGTTTTGAACTATACATTGCAGGGATCGAGCTGGCTAACGGCTTTACAGAGCTGACCGATCCGCAGGAACAGCGCAGCCGCTTTATAAAAGAGATTGAAGCTCGGACTGAATGCGGAAAGAGCAGCACTTCACTACCTGAACGATTTCTTGAAGATCTTGTAAATATGCCACCGGCAGCAGGAATAGCTCTTGGTGTTGAGAGGCTTATAATGCTCTTTACCGATGCTGTCTGTATTGATGAAGTTGTTGCGTTTACCCCGGAAGATTTATAGTCTCTTTTTTTCTGTACACCATCCCCTGAAATATCGCGACAGTTCCCTTTTCATCATCAGTAACCATTACAGAGTATGTAGCCAGCTTTGGATTGAGTGACTGCTCCGTAGCTTCTGCGTAAAGCGTCCCTTTAACAGCCGCCTTGACGAAGTTCACGCTGGTGCTGATCCCCATTGCAAGCCTTCCATGCGAGTTGGAGGCAACCGCAAACGCAAAGTCGGCAAGAGTGAATATTGCTCCACCATGAACAGTTCCGGCAGCATTGAAGTGGAAAGGCTCGATTTTCATTCTGGCCAGTGCCCTCCCCTCTTCAACTTCGAGCAGCTCAATACTGTTATGAAGCGCAAACAGATCATTTTCTGAAAAATATCTCTTTATATCGTTCATCTCATCCCCTTCAAAATATCCAGTCAATATATATTCCTGAGTAAGATCCGGACTGAATGCAATTTACTTGAAAGTTGCTGAATAAACTCCATCCCACCCCTCCGGAGGAGGGTTTGATAAAAACTCCTTGCAACGGTCATGATAAAGCAGAGATAGATTATCGCTTTCTGAAAGTCCTGCAAAAATAACCATTGCCTCAACAAAAGAGTTTTTTCTATAAAGAGCCAAAGCTTCCTCGAACCTGGAAGCAATCTGCTGGTTGCAGGTCATCAGTTCATAAACAGCAACCGGCTCGTTTTTGCCTTTAACCCGAACCAGATCAACCTCCCTGAAAACAAAAGAGCCTCCGGATCTCTCCTTGGTCGCAGCGCTGACAAGGATATGAGTGCCATAATACTTGTTGAGCCCTTCAAGCCTTGAAGCAAGATTTACATTGTCCCCTATGGCAGTGTAGTCAAAACGTATATCAGCACCCATGTTACCGACAATCGCCACGCCTGTATTTATACCTATTCCTATGTCAATCACGGGAAGAGCGGCAGAAGAAAACTTCTGATTCAGCTCTGCCAACTTCTCAATCATTTTAAAAGCAGAGCGGCAGGCATGCTCCGGGTGGTCAGATACATCAAGAGGAGCATTGAAAATCGCCATCACCGCATCACCTATGTATTTGTCAAGAGTACCGCGCTCCTCAAGTACAATTCTGGTCATCGGACTCAAGTAGTCATTAAGTAGTTTCACCAGCTCTTCTGGCTGCAAGGATTCAGAAAGGGTAGTGAAACTACGGATGTCCGAGAAGAGGATGGTTACCTCACGCTTTTCGCCACCAAGTTTGAGCCTGTCAGGATTATTTACAATCTCCTCCACAAGCTCAGGAGAGACATAGCTGCCAAAGGCCATTTTCAGATAGCGCCCGCGCCTCTCAATAACAAGATTTCGATATGCCTCACTTGCAGTATAGGAGATAAGGAGAGGTGCAAGAGGAAAAACAATGCTCATATCCCACAGAAGATATTTGAACAGGGCAAAATTGACCCCTGCATACAGAACGAAGAGCAGCGAGAAAGATAGCAATCCAAACAGGGTTCCGGAGGCTCTCCGCAGAAAAAATGCCAGCATGAAAGGGAGCAGAATTATTGCGAGCAGTTCAAAAACAATTATCCTGTTGTCATGAAGCAGAAATCTGTACTCAAGGGCATTTGCGGCCACAGTAGCATGAATTTCGACCCCTGGCAGGGCAGGATCAAACGGGGTTGCTCGTATATCAGCAATTCCGATCTCGGTAGCACCTATAAAAGAGAGAGAGTTCCTGAGAATCTCAGGATCAATCCTCTTCCTGATGACATCAACTGCAGAAACATATACAAAACTGCCTGCCGGGCCGTAATAATTAAGTGGCAGACCACCATCCACAGATACAGGGAGTAACAGATCACCAAGAGAGAGTGTGCGGATGCCAAAGGTTGAGACCTGCACCTCGGGCTTGACCCCATAATAGAGGGAGAGAGCCTTTACCGAGAGTGACGCGTGAAGATCTCCATCATAAAGCATAAGCAGGGGTGCATTTCGATAGAGGCCATCATCATCCGGAATCAGATTGAAAAAACCGTGATCTGCCCCTCCCCTCCCAATTTCGGCAATGGATGCATCAAAATACGGGAAACCGGGTACAGGGATAGAGGTGACACCAGGTTCAAGAGTCATCTTGACTCTTGCTGAAGCATGCTGCTCAATCAGGTCACTAGAAGTCGCTTGTAAATCACCCCTGAAAAAATATCCCATTATTACGTTGCCACTTGTCTTAATCGAATCGGCCAGAAATCTGTCTGGTTTAGGAGCCTGCGGTTCGGCAAAAACCATGTCAAGAGCAATGACTGAAACGCCATAATTTTTCAAACTTTTGACCAGTTGCCCTGTCACCTCCCTGGACCAGGGCCAGCGACCAATCTCCTTGATGCTTTTGTTGTCAATGGCAATTACGACAACATGAGGATCCGGCTTGATCGGCCCTCTTAGACGAAAACGGACATCTTTCAGCCGAAGGTCGATCTGCTGGATAACCGGATTGGCACTCCGATAGAGAAAGAGAGCAAGCAGTGAGGCAACAGTTGCAATTGCAAGATAGATAAGGCGCTGTTTAAACATGTTTAATCCCTGTCCTTATTATATTCAGCCTCGAACAATAGTAACTATTCAGCGTTTCAAGCCGCCGTTGGCGACCCTTTATCAAAGAGTAACTTGATGTGCTTCAACAAGCTCAGCACGAACGGAATAAAAAGCCGTTCACCCTGAGCCTGTCGAAGGGTGCAATTCTTGAAGTTACTCAAGAGCACAATAGAAAATCATGTCATTCCCGAGGGGGTTATCGGGAATCCAGACTTTAAAACCATGGATCCCCGACAAAATCATTCGGTGATGACAGGCATTATCGATAACAGTTGTGAGTGTGCTGAATAGTTACGAACAAAATCGATCAAGTAGTATCATATGTATAAACATTGCATAATATTTTTTACCAGTTTCTGATCTATTGGGACTAGATTAAAGCCATTACCAGAATAAATTGAGTAAAAATAGTCATCTATCTCCTCAATGGATTCATTACCGTTCAATTCCACTCTTCCAATAAAATCAGTATGAACCACGGTTACCAAAGAGATTAAAAAAGGGAGCCCTTCAATAATTGAGTCCCAAAGCAGCTTGTTTTGAAATCCTGAATAAGGAGGTTTGAAAAAAGGGATCTCAATCTGTGTATGATCCAGAAAATATGATTTATAGCTGATTTTATTACAGATTATGCTCACCTTATTCCCTTGGAGCAGATGGTTTTGAAAGGTTATTATTGTATCAGGCTTGTTCACTACCCGACCCTCTGGAAAAAACAGCATCGGTCTCCGATAAGCACTGTTCAGCCTTCTTCGCCACTCTTCTCTCCCATCTTTTGTGTCAAGAGCTATTCCATCCTCCATAGACCGGCTACAGAGTCCAGAGTTAATGATTAGTTTTGCAAAAAATGATCTCCTGGCTGCGGCAAGGTAAGTTGAGTCGCATTGATGGAGGTTGGCGAGCAATATCGCATCAAAACGGCTATTATGATTGGATAAAATGACAGTAGAGCGCTCATTGCTTATTGAATCAGATCCAATAATAGGATCTGAATTCAGATTGTCATCAGACTTTACATATAGACCCAGGCAAAGAAAATATATAATTCTGATAATAGTTGGATAATTTTCCAGATTTACTGAGAAATATTTCTTCAGTAATAACCCGGAACCGAAGAGAGCAAAAAGCAGGAATAACCGGAAGATTGCAACAGGGATTATGAACGGAAGGGTGATAATAAATAATATGACGGTGCTTGTATTGTCAAAGAAATTGAATCGCTTGAATTGCAACAGATACTCTACCCCTGACAGGGTGAGTTTGCCATTTTGAATAAATTCCTCTTCAGAACAGGATGTGCTTGAGAGCATCAGGGTTCAATACCTTGTAAAATCGTGAAGGGGGCATCCGTAGCAAGAAAATCAACTCCGATATCCCTGTATCTCAGGGCATTTTCGAGGGTATCATCCCTGCTATAACTCCAGACAGCTATCTTTAACGCGTTGTCGTGAATGGTTTTCACCCAATCTCTGGAAATAACAGGGGAGTTTTCCATATCAAGTCCGTCAATACCATTCTCGAGAGCTCTCCGGATATACATTTCCAACTCCTCCTTGTCTCTTACATCAGGCCATCTGCCGGGGAATTTGGCATAAGTCGTAAGATAATAGGCGTTGTAAAGTGGAAGTCTTCTTTTGAGTCTGTTTAAAAAATCATGGTCAAAGCATATGAAAGTGATCTTATCATGGGAAATCGCTTCATTTTCCATTATATGCCCAATATCCACGATCAGTTGCGAATCAACTCCATGATTGGCATCGCCGCTTTTTACCTCTACATACAGCTGCTTGCCCTCAGGAATAGCACGCAGCACATCCTCTAAAAGAGGGATTTTAACCCCTCTCCACTCTTCGCCTTTCCAGCTGCCAACATCAAGCTCTTTAAGTAACTTCCACTCTGTCTGTTCTATCAGAAAATCAACATCACCAAGCGCCGTTCGTTTCGTCGAAACATCATGCATCAATACAAGCCTGCCATCATACGTGCGCTGGATATCGCATTCAGCAGCAAAAGCCCCCTGTTCCCATGCAAGGTTCAAAGATTCAAGGGTATTTTCAGGCGCATCTGACGAAGAGCCCCTATGTCCGATTATTTTCATATTAACCTGTTGAATATTGATGCATTTATTGTTGAAGCAGTATATGAGTAGGCTAGGCGCACACTCCTCCTTATTGTACTATGTCAAATCGAGAGAAGAATTCGTACAAATGGCACAAGTCTTTTCAGGTCAGTCTTAGAAAAATAGGCAACGCAACCACTTTCTCTGGCCTTCTCCAGACCGACTTTCTCGGTTGTCAACAGAACTACTGGTGTATATTTATTGTTCTTGTTCCTTTTCCGTACGTACTGAGCAAGCTCCAACCCCCCCATCCCAGGCATCAGCAGGTCAGTGATAATAAGGTCAAACATATTGCTGAAACAGATATTATCTCGTACAGGATCTTCAAGAATCACAACAGCATCCTCTCCGGATTCTGCTGTAACAACATCAAATTCATCCATAAAGATATCCTGCAAGCAAGACAAGGCAACCAGGCTATCATCTACCACCAAAATCCTTTTCTTATGCATGCTTTCTCCTTCTTGCTCTGCATGATAAAGAGTGACTGATTCCGCTCCGGCACAACTAATATACAGTAGAATTAGACTCTCGTCTGCTTTTTCAGTGTTGCGATAAATTAATAATTTGATTTTTAATCTTTTGTCTGCTAAACAGATAAAAAATTCGCTCAGGAGGTTTTACAAATGAAAAAAGTTTTGTCTGCAATTGTTGCTGCACTGGTAGCTGTCTCTTTCGCCTCTGTAGCAATGGCTGATCACCACATGAAAAAAGAAGAGGCAAAGCCTGCAGCTGCAGCTCCTGCCGCTGAAAAGAAAGAAGCAGCAAAGCCTGCCAAGAAAGCCAAGAAAGCAAAGAAAGCTAAAAAAGCAGAGAAAATGGAAGAGGCTCCGGCTGCTGCGCCCAAGAAATAACTACTCGTTCCATCTTCTTTACAAAAAAACCACATCACAAGGTGTGGTTTTTTTATGCTCAGCAAAAGGAGACAGATGTGACAACCAGCTCTCATAATTTCATCAAGAATAAGTTCCCTCTCCACCCTTTGAAATATATATTAAAGTTGACATTATTGGGTATGTTTTCAAGTTGATTGATCGGCCAGATCAGGTAAAATAGCGCCCACTACTCGTCATCTTGAAGGGGATGCCATGAATGATAATCTGATTGACCCCCTGCTGCAACCTTCTGCCTATCCTGAGTCAACTGCATCAGTCACTCTGCTGCAGACTCATATTTCTTATCTCTTTCTTACAGACACCCATGTCTATAAAATAAAGAAAGCTGTTAATTTCGGTTTTCTTGATTTCACTACACTTGAAAGCCGCTATTTCTACTGCAAGGAAGAGCTGCGTCTGAACAGCCGACTCTCTCCTGACATTTATCTTGATGTGGTTCCTCTAAGAGTGAACAGCGCCGGTGTCTGTTCATTTCGTGATCCAGGAGAAGTGGTTGAGTATGCGGTAAAAATGGTTCGTCTGCCTGACGAAAGGATGATGGCGAAACTTCTGGAACAGGGTCTGGTATCTGCCCTTGATATACAGAAGATCGCCAGGATTGTAGCCAGATTTCATGAGAACGCTGACAGAAGTCAAGCTATTGATCAGTTTGGCTCCATATTAATGATACGTTCCAACTGGGACGAAAATCTGGATCAGGTTCGTGCCTATATTGACAAAACCATCTCCGCAAAGAGCCTTGAGCAGATCGAATCGTGGGTTATGCAGCAGCTTTCAAATAATGAGATTAATTTCTCAAATAGGATTTCAGAAGGGTATATCAGGGAGTGTGATGGCGATCTGCATAGTGAGAATATCTGCCTGGATGACAAGGTGCATATCTTTGACTGCATAGAATTCAATGAAAAGTTCCGTTACAGCGATACAGCCGCAGATGTAGCCTTTCTTGCCATGGATCTTGAAAATCATGGCCGTCGGGATCTGGCAAGATTTTTTGTAGCAGAGTACATTGACTCAAGTGGGGACAGAACTCTTGATCAGGTTCTGCCGCTTTATCTTGTCAACAGGGCATTTATCCGGGGTAAAGTCGAGAGTTTTCGACTTGATGATCCGCAATTCAGCCCAAAAGAGAAGGGAGCCGCATCTTTGCGAGCCAGAAGATTCTTCAATCTGGCGAGGGGATATACGTTCAGGGAGAAGCTACCGCTGTCCCTGATAATTACCTGCGGTACAACCGGATGCGGGAAAAGCCTGTTAGCCAGTGAACTCGCCTTTCTGCTCGGAATTAGCCATCTATCATCAGATCTGGAACGTAAACGCCTTGCAGGTGTCTCCCCATTTGAACGCGGTCAGGATATTTACACACGTAAATGGAATGAGATGACCTATTCCCATTTGTCAGATCTTGCCATGGAAAGAGTTGAAAGAGGAGAGAGTGTTCTGGTTGACGGAACATTTTGCAGAAAAGTGGATCGTGACAAATTTGCTTCTCTTGCAAAAAAAGCAGGGGCTCGCTTTGTCATACTTCGACTGAATTGCCCTTCAGGAACAACAAGAAATCGTCTGAAAGAGCGGAAAAGAGATCTTACCTCAGTCTCTGACGGAAACTGGGAAGTCTACCTTCAACAGGCAGCTGCATTTGAAGAGCCGGAACGACGTGAAGGGAGACTTTTGAAGCTTGATGCAACAGTTACTCCGGAAAAGCTGGTTGAGACGGTTCTGGAACTTCTTGGGCTTGTTTCACCACCCTGATCATCCGGGTCAGGAGGCGATCCAGAGAAGAAGCAAATTTCTGCCGGTCAGTCATACTGAACCTTGACGGCCCCCCCAATACCATACCCCCCTCACGCAGCTCCATCATCAGATCGCGCATGGAGAGTCGTTCTCCAACATTCTCTTCATTGTATAGAGCACCACGCGGGTCAAGAGCCACCCCACCCCTGGTGACGATTCGTGCGGCCAGAGGTATGTCAGCGGTTATCACCAGATCTTCAGGAGCAGCATGCTCGGCAATATAATCATCGGCCAGATCCGGACCTTCCTTGACCACTATGGAATCGATAAGATCGGTATCGTGTTTTGAAAGTTTTTTGTTGGCAACCAGGCGAACCTGCAGGTTGAGCCGCTCCGACGCCTTGAAGACGATCTCCTTTATAACTCTTGGGCAGGCATCAGCATCAATCCAGATCTTCATTGTATTCTACCCCTTAAAAGAGAAAACATCTGCTGTCTGCCATACTTCACTTTCTGCCTGGAGGCAGGTACCTGATCCTTACCTTTGCTCCATCGGCCCAATCGTTATGATCCCCCTCAATAACCCTGAAAACCGAAGCAGGCTTGCTCTCTGCAAGCGTCCTCGCATGGGAGATCGGGATAATGGTATCTGCGCGGGCGCCGTACAGCTCCAGCTCCCCCCTGTAATACATCAGCGCGGCAATGTTGTCCCAGTTGTCATGCAACAGCCAGCGCACCGGCAGAAAGCGATAGTGGCGTGCCGCAACATTGGCCAGGGTATCGAAAGGGAGGAGCAGTACGATCTTCTCCGGAGAGTTCGGGGTCTGAGCCAGAAATGATGCCGGACCACATCCTATTGACTCGGCTGCCAAACAGACCGGCCTGCCCGGGTACTGACCCCTGAGCAGTTCGTATGCCTGGCGGGCTGCCTCATTGATTGACACCATCGACGGCGAGCCAGGCCGTGATCCGTAACCTGGGTATTCGAGAATGTAGACAGCGTCCCGAGGTGAAAACGATGGGAGGATGTAGGTGCGATCAGCTGCCTGTCCGGCATTGCCATGGAGAAAAAGCCATACCGTCTCGGGGGACGGAACCAGCCGGGCATAACCGATTAGCAAATCTCCCTGCCGCCACTCCGTCAGACCGTTGCTCCCCGTTTCATGGGAAGGGATGTACAGAAGCTTGCGCTGGAACAGGGCGCATAAAACCACCAGGGCCAGATAAGCCACTGCAACCGTAATCATGATATGTATCAGAGGTTTCAAACTATAAAGAAATGATCATCGGGAGGGGTAAAATATCGAGGTGTAGATTCCATAATGTGTCGCATTATGGAATCAGAAGGAGTCTTTTGCAAGGATTAAACCTAGAAAAAGCATTTAACACAGAGACACAGAGGCACTGAGATAATCATTACAGAGACTTAGATAAAATATCAGCTTCATTTGTGTTCACCTTTCAGGTTGTACGGTGATTTCAAATAATCTCAATGATTTC
>JANNRW010000129.1:0-7721 GCA_031401815.1 Geobacteraceae bacterium
TTATTGAAGGGGAGAGTTACCGCAAAAAAAAGGGGACTATAAAAACAATCATGTGATAGGCTGACTACACATTTCAGAGCGCCGGGCCTGGTGGAATGGTCGTGAAAAACAGGTGGCGGAATGGTCGTGAAAAATCACAGTTGTGCGGTGAATTTATCAGTTTTTCGGATGCTCTTGCAGAACTTCAAGCGAGAAGCAAAATTCCATGGGACGAAAGGCCAAATGTATGTCCATGCACCAGTTGGAAAACTTGTGAACGCGATTATTCAGTTGTCGAATATGATACTTCAACTAAACCTTGGACTGAAATTTCAAGGACACCAGTTCTGAATATTTCTGCCAAGGGCATTATTTGGGACGAAGATTCAGGGATTCACCAGCAAAAATAAAGAGCGCACAACCACGTCCATAGACGCCGACCGCCCGAAAAACCTGGGCGGGCGGGTCATGGCCCGGCCCGTTTCGCGCCAAGCAAAGTCCGGCGTATCTAGCAGGGTGAAAGTCCCTGTCGGAGAAGGATTAGCCATCCGCTCCGTATCGAGTCTTGCGCCTGTGGCGGAGTCGTGAAGTATGCGACGAACAAGACAGGTGAAGCGTAGACAGAGAATCTTGCAGGCCGTAGGGGAAACCGCGTTCCCTTAAGTGCTGGTACAGCTTCGAAAGAGGAATTGTTGCGGATGCCGAGGACTTAACGGGCTCCGAAGGCAACACGATTTCATCCGTAATAGGCGAGGATGAATAGATCCGCCGGAGTCCACAGGCCATGGCATGCAGGAAGAGATAAACCGGGAACTTGGGAAGCCCCATTGACTCCTGCCGATGGGAAATGTTGTTGCAAGGTATACGGATATTGAGGCACGTACCGGGGAAACCCAGAAACATGCTAGGCCGGAACCTGACGAGCGACATGGAACACCGATACAGGGAGGCGAGGTATAACCGTGAAAGGGTAAGCCCGCCGTATGTCCTTGGGGTGTCTTATCAGGCATAGTACTCCGCGCGTGGAGAAATCTGCGTACATGGGGAAGGACCTGACGGAAGTACGCAGCTCGCAAAGGAAACTTATGCCGGACATTGTCGGACTGGAACAACATAAGCCAACCTCACTGCGGGGAATAGCAGAGAAGGCGAAAAGCAACAAGCAACACCGCTTTCGAGACCTCTACCGGGAACTGACCGCTGAATACCTGCTAGCTTGCTGGCCCGACCTGAACAAGGTCGCCGCCAGTGGGGTAGACAAGATAACGGCGGCTGACTATGCGAAAGACCTGCATGGCAATATTCAGAAACTGGCAGAGCGACTGAAAGAAAAGAAGTACCGGGCAAAACTGGTACGGCGGGTCTGGATTCCCAAGGAAAACGGGAAAGAAAGGCCGCTGGGGATACCGGCGCTTGAAGACAAACTCGTGCAACTGGCATGCGCGAAGCTGTTGACTGCCATCTATGAGCAAGACTTTCTTGCCAGCAGTTACGGCTATCGTCCCGGACGAAGTGCGAAGCATGCGGTGCAAGACCTCACCTTCGACCTTCAATATGGGAGCTATGGGTACATTGTTGAAGCTGATGTCAAAGGCTTTTTCGACCACATGGATCATGACTGGCTGTTAAAGATGTTGAGATTGCGGATAGACGACCGGGCGTTCCTCAACCTGATCCAAAAGTGGCTGAAAGCCGGAATACTGGAAACTGATGGCAGCATCATCAATCCAGACACCGGCACCCCGCAAGGGGGAATCATCTCGCCGATCCTGGCCAACGTGTATCTGCACTTTGCCCTTGATCTCTGGTTCGAGAAGGTAGTCAAACCCCAATGCAAAGGCGAAGCGATGATATGTCGTTATGCCGACGATTGGATTTGCGCCTTCCAACTGCGGGATGACGCGCAGCGGTTTTACCGGGAGTTGCCGAAACGGCTGGAGAAATTCCAGCTTGAGACAGCCCCCGAGAAAACGCAAATAGTGCGGTTTAGCCGTTTTCACGCCGAGATGGAGCGACGTTTCACCTTTCTTGGATTTGAATTCTTCTGGATGAAAGACCGGGAAGGGGTATCGCGCGTCAAACGGCGCACCTCGCGCAAGAAGATGCAAGGGGCCGTTAAACGGATGAAAGCATGGATCAAGTCGAATCGGCATCTGCCTGGCGGTGAATTCTTCAAAACCCTGAACGCAAAGTTGGTGGGTCACTACAACTACTACGGAATGAGAGGAAACTTTATATCGCTGAAAATCTTCTTCAGAGCAGCCAGAGCGTCAGTGTTTAAATGGCTCAATCGACGAGGGGGCAAGCGAACGAGTTTCACCTGGCCGCAATTTGACCGGATACTCGACCGTGTAAAGATAAAGTTGCCCCGCATAACCGAAGTCAGTCGGCGAAGATACGCTTGAAAGCAGCGCGCTTCACGCGGAAGCGAGTACAACCGAGGAACCGGAGAGCGGGAAAACCGCACGACCGGGACTGTGCGGGGGGTGCCGGGTAACCGGCATTCCTACCGCGGAGGCACAGGGGGAACCTTTGGGGACGCCCTTCACATATCCACATTTGAGTAAAAGTGATGTCCCAACTTGCACTACCGTGTCCGGGCGATAAGGCAATCCTACAGGTCAAGCGAAGCAACATTGTAAAAATACTGCCATCCTCCCTCGTTTTAACCGTCACAATGCGCGAGACAACGCTCTTTAACCCACTAATATCTTGTAATAATTTTGAAGCATTCAAATTAAGATTAAGCTCTTGATCTTATTTGAGGGCTGTGATAAATAGAGTCACTGGAATGATCTTAAGAATCGTGAGGTGTATATGCGAGAAATATCTGAGCGTGAAATATTGGAGAGGTTCAACTTCGATAACCCTTGGTGGAGTGAATCTGTTGGCATAGATCCAGAATTCAGAAGTTTTCCTGAAAGAGCATATTTGCCTTTATTCAAAAAATTAGTACTTGAAAATAATATCAATAGAGCTGTCATTCTCATGGGGCCGAGAAGAGTAGGTAAAACAGTTATGGTGCATCAGACGATACAACATTTACTTGACTCAGGAGTTCCTGGTAAAAACATAGTTTATATGTCACTTGAAACACCAATTTATACAGGGCTTGGACTTGAAAAACTTATAAAATTATTTCAACAACAATTCAATCACAGTAAAAACACTAAATTATACATTTTCTTTGATGAAATTCAGTATCTTAAAGATTGGGAAATCCATTTAAAATCTCTGGTAGATTCATTCAGAACATATAGATTCACAGCGACAGGATCTGCCGCCGCAGCCTTGCGACTTAAAAGCAAGGAATCCGGTGCTGGGCGATTTACTGAATTCCTTCTCCCGCCGTTAACATTTGCTGAGTATCTTCAATTCATAGGCAAGGACAATGAATTAATTAATAATGTTGAATCTGGCAAATATTATACAACTGACAAAATAGAATTACTGAATGATGAATTCCTACGGTATTTAAACTTTGGTGGTTATCCTGAAGCTGTATTTTCACCACTTATTCAAGCTGATAGCAGTAGATACATAAAAAGCGATATTATCGATAAAGTGCTTTTAAGAGATTTGCCTAGCTTATACGGTATCAATGATATTCAGGAGCTTAATCGGCTATTCACTACGGTAGCCTATAATACTGGTGATGAAGTTAGCCTTGAAGCTTTATCTAAATCATCCGGTGTAGCGAAAAATACTATAAAAAGGTATCTGGAATATCTTGAGGCAGCATTTCTAATTAAAATAGTTCATCGGATCGATCGTAATGCCAAGCATTTTCAAAGAGCAACCACCTTCAAAGTGTATTTAACTAATCCGTCAATGCGAGCAGCACTTTTTGGGCCAGTGAAAAGCACAGACGAAGCAATGGGCAGCCTGACGGAAACAGCTATTTTTTCTCAATGGTTTCACAATATAACGTTCATTGAGCATATTTACTATGCCAGATGGAAACAGGGTGAAGTTGATATAGTAGCTTGCGATCAACAAAGTCAAAAACCGATCTGGACTGTAGAAGTAAAGTGGTCAGATCGCTACTTTAATCACCCTAAAGAGCTATCATCTTTAATAGATTTCTACACAATGAATGATATTCAAAAAATGGCTTTAGTTACAACCATAACTAAATCAGGGATTAACAAGTGCCATAATGTGTCCTTTGAATTTGTACCCAGTAGCATATATTGTTATACCGTTGGCAAGAACATCGTGCAAAACGTACCTGCATTATATGACTTACAAATGACAGAGGGCTCTGGTCTTGAAGCGAGATAACAGTATAAGAATCTAATAATAACCGATATTACAACCAGGCTTACGATCCGCCCAAGAACCCGGCGAGTCAAAACCATGTCCGTTATTCGCCATTAAAGAAAAAGAAATCGATGATGCCCATAGTAATCTATCCAAAGAAGTCGGGTTAGTTTTCGAGTTCGATGAGTTTGTAGAGTTGAACAGTTCGGGAGTTTGAAATGCATATTGCAAAGCCGATCACCCCGGTGCTCATCCCTGGTATGGAAGGAACCGGACTGCTGTTCGCTCCTTTCGTGCGGGCTCTGCCGGAGTGGGTAAAGCCGGTGGTCGTAGCCTATCCGGGAGATCATCCTTTGGACTATGCCGGGCACCTGAAATGTGTTATGGCAGCGCTCCCAAATGACGAGCCGTTCGTGCTGCTGGGTGAATCCTTTTCCGGGCCGCTTGCACTGATAGCAGCTGCTCGGAAGCCAAAAGGCTTGCGCGGTGTCATCCTCTCGGCTACTTTTGTTAACTGGCCGTCGGTGCTGACCGTCTGGATAGCACGTCTGGCAGTCACTCTTGGCGTTTTCCGACTGAAATCCACGCAACTTTTTTCCCGCATCATACTGGGGGAAAAGGCTTCCATTGAACTGAGAGCGCTTTTTTCGAAAGCGCTTTCCAGACTGACGCCGACAGTCCTGGCTGTCCGCGCTAAAGCGGTCATGACAGTAAACTGCATGGAAGAGCTACGCAGCTGCCCGGTGCCTGTTCTGACTCTGGTTGCCAAACGTGACCGGATCGTCTGCAGAAGCTGCGGAGAGGAGATGCAGCGGCTCCGCCCGGATATTGAGATTACACGGTTTGATGCTCCCCATCTCATTCTGCAAATGGCGACAGCTGACGCAGTTGAGCGGATCTGCCGGTTTTTGGCAGCAGTGCAGACGGAAAATAGATAAAAGCGATCACAACAGCTGCTCTGTCTGCCGCCACGGTCAAGACCAGACCGGGATCGTCGTGGCCGCCTTTCGCATGAAGCAGCAGGGGTGGAGTCTGGCCGATGCCGAGACCGAGATGCAGACCTTCGGCTTCAATGATGTCTGGGTCAATTTCAGGAAATTCATCCGCCGGTATGCGACAGAGCTGGCAATGAAATAGACGAACGCTATGGGGGAACGACTATGAAAAGTCTGCTGGCACCGCTTTTAATCCTTTCCATTCTCTTCTTTTCCTTCCCGGTGTTTGCTGCCGATATCTGCAAGGATCATCTGACCGCAGTGCACGGTTCCAGCAGGGCAACGGTAGAGAGTTCGCTGCAGCAGGAGGTTGCCGCATTCCGCATTCTGGCGGAGCGAGCCCTGACGCTTCGAGCCGAGACCATCAAGGTTGGGAAAAGCCTCAAAGTGAAGATGTCCAAGGGTAAACCCCTGACCGGTGATGACCTGGCGCTTATCAATATCGGTATCAACGAGCATCTGGTGTTGCGACATGAACTGCTGGCAATAGCTGCAGCCCACGAATGCTGGCTGGGCAGCTCCGAAGAGGAGCTGGCGGAGCAGGGTGTTTCTCCTGAATCACGTTTTACCGGAATTATGCTGTCGCTCTCCTCGGCCATGCTGCTATACGATAACTACCTCCTATCAATCTCGCTCTTTGAAGGGGATAGCAAGTTGCGCCGACTCCTGAACGAGCGTGATCCGGGTTATGCTGTCATCAGCGCCGAGCTTGCCAAGGTAACCCTGAATTATAACACTATTAATAACCGGGATCGTGTCCGCAAGGCGATACGTTACTACGAGCGGGAGTCGAAGCGATTCAGTGCGCTGCTTGTGCAAAATCCGGAGATTGAATACCTCAATCTGTTGATTGCCCAGAGCCCTTCCTATTCGGTTGTAAAAAAATCGTCCCCCTTTTACATGGTGGGTCGCAAACTCGGCTTTCTGACCGGAGTTACCACCGATACGATTAACAGTTTGGAGCGGGAAGGGGTCAGTCTGTTCAGTATGGTGTTCGGCAATGCCGTCGGCCTGGTTGAGATCCGAAAGGGGAAACACTACAAAAAAGATGATGTACTTGCTGATCTGAGCAACAGCTTGAAGGCTGGTGATATCCTTCTGGAAAAGACCCCTTTCCGCCTGACCGACAAGCTGATACCCGGCTACTCGGGTCATGCGGCGGTCTGGGTCGGCGCTGAAGCCGAGTTGAAGGAGCTGGGGATCTGGGAGAATCCGCTGGTATCCCGTTACAGGGATGAGATTCGCGCAGGACGGCTGGTCGTTGAGGCACTCCGCTCCGGGGTGGAGATGAATTCGTTAAAGCAATTTCTCAACATTGACAGTATCGGCGTCCTGCGCAAGCCGGATCTGGGGGTGGAAGCACGCGCGAACACCATAATTCAGGCACTGCGCCAGGTGGGCAAATCCTATGATTTCAATTTTGATGTGGAATCCAAGGAGCGGGTCTACTGTTCCAAGCTGGTCTACATGAGCTATAGCGGTATTGACTGGCCGACAAAGAGATCTCTTGGGCGAACCACCTTCACTCCTGATGATGTGGCGATTAAGGCAGCCCGTGACGGTGCTCTGCAACTGGTGACTTTCTATCACGACGGCAAACGGGTGACCGCTGCTCCGACCGTGCGGATGGCCGAATTGATGGAGGTTGGGCGAAGTAAAGTAACACAGCAGGAGTGAGAATTTATGGTGAATAACATGGATTTTGAAAAACTGGAAAGTTTACTGAGGGTTGCTCCTTCGCTGCGACTGCTGCGCGCCAAAAACGCTGCCTTGATGCTCTCCTTTTTTCAGCTGGAGTTCAAGGAACGAAACGAAATCGCTGTCGCCAATCGTCTTCTGGTGCAACGCCTGGCTGATTACCTCGATTTTCTCGATTATCACGATGATGAAGAGACCGGTGATCTGGCATACTGGTCCCTTGATTGTGCCGATAAGGCGCGTAAATATGTTGAACGCTGGACAGAAGACAACTATCTGCGCAACTATGTTGATGATTCCTCAAAGGAGGTCATCAATGTTCTCACCAAGCATACCGAGAAGGTTTTTCAGGTTCTGGAGCTTTTGAAAGAGCGTGAATTTGTGGGGACGGAATCAAAGTTCAAGGATATTTTCAGCAAGTTACGGGAACTGATAGATAATACGACGGACGATCCGCAGCGTAAGATCGAGGAGCTGGAAAAACGTAAACGGGAGATTGATGACGAAATCCGCGCTATCAAAAGGGACGGTTTTGTCAAAAGTTTTGAAAATTACCAGATCAAGTCGCGCTTTGAAGATATCAACCGGTTGACAAATGAGCTGATCGGTGATTTCCGGGAAGTTGAGGACAACTTTAAGGATATTACCCGCGGCATCTATGAAAAGCAGACCAACAACTCTCTGACTAAAGGGACTATTCTCCGCTATACCTTTGACGCCCTTGACGAGCTCAAGGAGAGTGACCAGGGGAAGAGTTTTTACGCCTTCTGGAGTTTTCTGATTGAT
>JANNRW010000130.1:0-17330 GCA_031401815.1 Geobacteraceae bacterium
CCTCCCGCCAGGGGAGGGGGAACTTTTAGGTCAACTGCATAAACCGGTCACTAATGGGATAGAGTGAATGATCAGCTGTTCTGCGCATCTACTACGGCAATAGCTGCCATGTTTATGATATCATTAACATCATCACCACGCTGAAGAACATGAACCGGCTTGTTCATCCCCATCAGGATCGGCCCTATGGCTTCAGCTTCCCCTAAGTGATGGAGAAGCTTGTAACAGATGTTACCGGAGTTGAGGTCCGGGAATATAAGGATATTTGCTGCCTCTTTAAGGGAAGCAAACGGGAAACTCTTCTGCAAAACCTCGGTCACTACCGCAGTATCAGACTGCATCTCCCCATCGACAATAAGCCCGGGAGCTTTCAGCTTTACGATTTCGGTCGCTTTTTTAACCTTTCTGGTAAGTGGATGATTTACCGATCCAAAATTGGAGAATGAAAGCATTGCCACTGAAGGCTCAACTTCAAGAATTCTGGCTTTTTCAGCTGCAAGTATGGCTGTCTCGGCCAGCTCTTCGGCTGTCGGATCGATACTGACCGTTGTATCCGCCATAAAGACGATCCCTTTTTTAAAGACCATCATATACAGACCGTGAACACTGGAGAGCCCTTCCTGTTTGCCGATTACTTCAAGCGCCGGACGAATGGTCTCGGGGTAGTGGGTGTCAATACCGGCTAACAGGGCATCAGCATCCCCCTGGCGTACCATCATGCAACCGAAGTGGGTGCGGGATTTACGGGTTATGAGCCGTCTTGCCTCGGAAAGTGTAAGGCCCTTTCGCTGTCTGATGCTGAAAAGCTCCTGCGCATACTCCTCTGACTTTTTGTAAATAGAGGGGTCTATGATAGTTACCCCATGTAGTTCAATGCCGAGATCTTCGATATTGGCGCGGATTTGCCGCTCATCACCAATAAGGATCGGAATTGCGATACCCTCCTCAATCAGGGCGCTGGCAGCACGCAAGATCTTCTCGTTATCACCTTCTGGAAACACAACCCTTTTGGGATCGCTCTTTGCCTTGTTTATGATCATCCTGAGGGTCTCTTTTGCCTTCCCCTGCAACGATTCCAGATGTTCGACATACTTCTCCATATCTTCGATTGGCAAGCGGGCAACTCCAGACATCATGGCAGCCTTGGCTATTGCCGGAGCGACACGAAGGAGTGCTCTCGGGTCAAAAGGTTTGGGTATGATATAGTCGCGACCAAAAGTGAATTTAACATTGCCATAGGCTCTGCATACTGAATCCGGGCACTCTTCGCGAGCCAGCTCAGCCAAGGCGAATACAGCTGCAATCTTCATATCCTCGTTGATGGTTGTAGCCCGGACATCAAGTGCCCCCCGGAAGATGAACGGAAAGCCGAGAACGTTATTTACCTGGTTGGGATAATCTGACCGTCCGGTGGCAATGAGAACATCACCTCGTACGGCACGAGCCTCTTCAGGAGTAATCTCAGGATCAGGATTGGCCATGGCAAATATGATCGGATTAGCAGCCATTTTGCGCACCATCTCGGCTGAAAAAGCCCCTTTGGAAGAGAGTCCGAACAGGACGTCTGCACCGACAGCAGCCTCTTCAAGCGTACGATGCATAGTGTCGATTGCAAAACACTCCTTGTACTTGTTCATCCCCTCGACTCGTCCTTTGTAGATCACCCCTTTGGTGTCGCACATTATGAGGTTTCTCGGTTTGACGCCAAGTGATATGGCAAGGTTTGCGCAGGCTATTGCAGATGCACCAGCGCCATTTACAACAAGGCGGATATCTCCCAGGCTCTTCCCCACGAGCATCAGTGCATTGATAAGTCCGGCAGAACTGATAATGGCTGTACCATGCTGATCATCATGAAAAACAGGTATTTTCATGGTTTTCTTCAACTCTTCTTCAATATAAAAACATTCCGGCGCCTTGATATCCTCCAGATTTATTCCACCGAAAGTCGGCTCCAGGAGTTGACATGCACGGATAATTTCATCTGGATCCTCTGTGTCAAGCTCAATGTCAAAAACATCAATGTCGGCAAAACGCTTGAAAAGAACCCCCTTCCCTTCCATTACCGGTTTACCTGCCAGTGCGCCAAGATTACCAAGACCCAGAACCGCAGTACCGTTGGAAACAACAGCCACAAGATTCCCTTTGGCAGTATACTTGTAGGCGTCATCAGGATTCTGCTCTATAGCCAGACATGGCTCCGCCACTCCTGGAGAGTATGCAAGTGCCAGATCGCGCGCGGTCTGGCAAGGTTTTGTAGAGATGACTTCGATTTTCCCCTTGCGCCCCATAGAGTGATATTCAAGCGCATCCATTTTTTTTGTCATAGGAACCTGCCCCCTTACGTTTATAGTTTTGTTATATCAATGCGAAATGCTTAACATGCACGTAGCGGTTTAATTATCCAAAGCTAATATCATATCGCAGCTCTGTCAAGTTTATTCTGACTAAAATATATTGATCTGAAATAATTTTGATGATAGCAAATTAAATCGTTTTATTGTAAAAAGTACTGGCTGTATTTTAGCGCTGGTCATCAGCTTGTATTTACATATGCAGCAGGTTGTAGCAGGTTAAAATTCATGACTTTTAAACAGGTGACCGGATGAATGAAATGAGTACAAAAGTATGCCTCTCTATGGATATAGGCGGAACAAATCTGCGAACCGGGCTGGTGAGTGAGGATGGAACCATACTCTTGAGAAGAAGATGCCCCTCCCCTGTTGGCATGGGGGTTGATGCGTTCATGGCCAGGATTGATGCCGAAATATCCGGAATCCAGAAGAGTGCCAAAGAGAGTAACTTGACTGTAGTTGCGGTTGGTATCTGCGTACCCGGGTTGATTGATGCCAATGGCAGAATAATCTCATCCGTAAACCTGAAGGAGCTGGACGGGTACTATCTGAAAGACGGAGTCTCGCTTATGACTGGCCTTGGAACAGTCATCATGAATGATGCAAACGGTGCAGCGCTCGCAGAGAAGCGTTATGGCGCAGGTCGCCCTTTCTCATCAATCCTTCATTTTACTCTTGGAACAGGGGTTGGCAGCGGCCTTATTCTGAATGATGCTCTCTGGATGGGGAGCGACGGTGTAGCTGCAGAGTACGGGCACTCTACAGTTGAGCCGGATGGGATACTCTGCAGATGCGGTAATCACGGCTGTCTGGAGCAGTACGCCTCCTCGACTTCCATAGCCAGATCAGCCAGAGAGCTTATCTTTTCCGGAAACAGTATTGGCGACGCAGCAGAAACGACAGAAGAGATTGATACAGCCTCTCTTGCCAGGAGAGCGTATAAGGGAGATCAACTGGCTATCTCCTGTTTTGCAAATGCAGGACGTTATCTCGGGATTGCATCTGCTTCAGCCATAAACCTGTTGAACCTTGATGCAGTAATTTTAGGAGGAGGGGTTGCCGAAAGCTTTGACCTGCTTTCCGGATATATTCGAAAAGAGATTAATGATCGCTGTTTCAGTGTGATGGCAGAGAGGGTAAAAGTGCTTCAGGGGGAGCTTGGTGATGATGCAGGTCTTATCGGGGCAGCTGCTGCAGCCTGGGAATTAACATAAGGGACTTTGAATTTCCGAGCCCCTAAATCAGGTCATTTTAATCATTGCATCAGCAACCTGATGCAGCATAACTACTCCATCTACCTGCACCACCTCCATCACAGCCTTGGGCATGCCGAAAACAACGGCTGTCTCTTCCGACTCAACCAGAATCCGACCTCCAGCCAATCTGATCGCCTGCGCTCCGGTTGCTCCATCTTTTCCCATGCCGGTAAGAATGAAAGCTGCTACCTTATTACCGCATACCCTTGCAGCAGATTCGAACAGAACGTCAACCGAAGGTCTGTGAAGGGTATCTTCAGGGGATAGATCAAGAGTTACCTGCAGATTATCTCCCGAGCGTCTGAGTTTGAGATGTTTCCCCCCTGGAGCTATATAGACTGTCCCTTTACAGGCTATCTCACCCTCTGTCGCCTCTTTCACATGAATCCGGCAGCTCCTGTTCAACCTCTCGGCAAGAGAAGCAGTGAAACCGATCGGCATATGCTGCACGATGAATATGGGGAGTGGAATATCGGGGGGGAGCGCACTCAGTATGGTCTGAAGCGCAGGTGGCCCGCCTGTTGAGATGCCTATCAGTATCGCTTCGGTAGTCAATGTGGAATTACTGGAGGCAGTATTAACGTATTTACATTCCGTTATCTCTTTGATTGCCAGTTTTTTAAGATCGATCTGCGCTGCAACCAGAATTTTGGATTTCAGTTCGCTGATAAGATTAGAGAACTCCATCAGTCCGCCGGCAGAACTTTTATCAATAAAATCAACTGCTCCCAGCTCCAGCGCCCTCAAGGTCTGCTCGCCACCTTTACCAGTCAGCGAGCTCAGCATGATCACCGGCACAGGACACTCCTGCATAATCCTTTCAAGGGCAGAAAGACCATCAAGCACCGGCATCTGGATGTCGAGAGTAACCACATCAGGTCTGTGCTTCTTTATCAGGTCAATAGCCATGATGCCGTCTGCAGCTACATCAATGATAGATATTTCCTGACTGTTCTCGAACATTCTGATGATTGTCCGGCGGATGAACGCAGAGTCATCAACCACCAGAACCCTGACTTTATTCATGCCGATCTGTGAAAGAGTCACGCCAGTTTCCTTTTCTTGTAGATGATCGCACCCGGATAACGTATGGGAAAATATTGTGACGTTACCCTGGAGAGAGATTCTGAATGACCAAGGAAAAGATGCCCATCATGAGATAACAACGTTGCAAAATTCTCTACAATCTTTTTCGTAGTATCATCATGAAAATAGATAAACACGTTGCGGCAGAAGATAATGTCTGCTGCCTCAGCAGGCATTATACCATTTAGCTTGAGAAGATTACCCTCTTCAAAATGGGTCACCCTCCGTAGAGCCTCCTTGACTTGGTGGCCGCTACCGGACTTGCTGAAATATCGTTCAATATATTGTGGCGGAATAGACTGAAAAGCTCGTCCATTATATATCCCGGCTCTGGCCCTGGCAATCATCTCAGGATCGACATCTATTCCGGTAATACGGATATCCCAGTCCCAGAGAAAATGGCCTGACTCAAGCAGAATAATGGCAAGGGTATAGACCTCCTCACCACTGGAGCAACCGGCAGAGAGAATACGGATTTTTTTCCGGCCTGCCTGCTGTTTCCTGTCTTTCAGCTCCGGCAGTATATGCCCGGCAAGAACCTGCAACTGTGCGTCTTCGCGGAAGAAATAGGTCTCATTATTTGTAATCAGTGAAATTAGCAGGTGGTGCTCTTCAGATCCGTGCGGTGAAAATTTAAGACGGGTGTAATAGTCGTAAAAAGAGCCGAGTCGCAACTCTTCAAGCCTTAGTTGAAGACGTGAAGCAAGAAATGCCCCACGATTTTGGTCTATTAGCAACCCATATTCATCGGCTATAAATTCCCTGAGCAATCTGAACTCTTCCTGGCACATAACAGGCTTCGATGGAGAGGACATTTAGTTATATTTCTCCATGGTGAAAGTCCTTAAGGCCAGGTCTGCCCTCTCCTTGACCTCCTGATCAGTATCATAGCTCTTCAGGGAAGCAAGTTTTTTCAGGAGCATGCTATCAAAACAGAAAGCGGCCGAATCTATTGCGGCCAGCCTGATTCCACTGCTTGGATCATCAAGCAGCTCAATAAGAGGAGCAACACTTTTGCTGTCTCCTATCTTCCCGATCAGATCAATTAATCTGATACGAATCTCTACAGGATAGTTCTTGATCATCTGACGGTGCAGCCAGGGGAGAACAGACCGACCGAATTTGAGCAGGGCAGTAAAGGCATACTTGCTCATTTCGTTATCTGTGAGCTGCTGAATCAGAGCAGGAATAGCAGCTATATTGCGCAGGTCTCCTAGAATCATAATTGCATGTTTTTTCACCATGACATCCGGATCAGAAATAGCCTGCAACAGAAGGGGGAGCTCCTTCACACCCCCCAGATCTCCCAGAACATGGAGTGCCGCTACCCGTACACTCCAGTGGGGATCATTCAGAGCCGCTTCGACAGCCTGTATGGAGTTACCGTCGCCAAGTCGGCCAAGGGTTTCGACAGCAAGTCTTCTCAGGTCAGCGTCAGAATGTGTCAAGTAACGACTACAGATCAGTTCAGATGCCGGTTTAGCTGATATCTTTCCAAGAGTCTCTATAAGGACATACTCAACTCTTCTGGACAGATCATCTGCCTCAAGATATTTCAGAAGAGAGTCCCCTGCAGTAACAGCCTTCATCTTGCCAAGCGCTTTAACTACAGCATAATCCAGCGAATCTCCGTTTCTGCCGAGCAGTTGCAATATTTCATCGACCAGCATAGGTGTACCAAATTCCGCTACTGCTACAACAGCTGATTCCCTGACAGAAATATCAGGATCAGCCAATGCTTTGCTGATCAAGGTGACAGCAAGCTCGATCTGCTGGATCCCGACTGCCTGTAGTGCAGTCTTGCGGACTTCAGGATCAACATCATGAATAAGAGAGTCCAGCAGTCGGCAATAGCCATCCTCTTTAACATGGCAAAGCAGATACGCACCCAGCTTCCTGGATTCCCTCTCCTCGCAATAAACCAATGACTTGAGGAACTCGTCAAGAAGAGAAAATGGATAACGCCCTAACAGTTCGGCAGCTTTGTACCGGATCTCGGCAGAAGATGTCTTGAATAACTGTAGTATAATTGGCAGAAGCGAACTGTCCGGGGCAATCATGGACGCTTCAAGAGCTTCCAGCTGAAGGGACTCGTTAGTTGAGGCAAGAAGTGGTGCAAGATATGTATTGTGATCCAGAGCCCCGAAGTGCCGGAGGGAACGGAGTGCAACAATTCTGGAATTATCATTTTCTTCTGCAACTGCTACAGAGAGGGTTTGAGTAACCCCCTTGCCGATGGAAAATATGGCAGCCTCCACTGTTTCAATAAAAGCACCATTTTCAAGAATCCTGAAAAACAGCGGAAGTGCCGTTATATCCTTCAGCCAGCCAAGAAGCATTACTGCAGCCGTAATTATTTCCGGCTCTTTTTTACTCTCAAGTAAAAGGTGCAGTTTTTGAATCCCCTCCTGATCTATGACATTTCGAAGATGCTCGGGCTGCTGGTACTCTGCAAGGCTGTTTTTAAACGTGAGCGATTCCGTGACATTCCGGTATATCTTCATAATTGCTTTGGCAATCTGACCGGCCATCATGATTTCGGCCTGTGGCAGTATTTTGCCTAGCGGATAAAGTGCTCGTGGATCTGCAATCTCGCCAAGGGCGTCAATAACCGGTGCTGCTAGAAGTTCATTATCAAGTAACTGGAGGAGATGCGGAACAGCCCGATAATCACGCATTGCACTTATGGCGGCTATGGCAGAGTACTGTACCCAGAAATCCCCCTTAAGAAGTTCGATAAGCGGGAAAAGAGCAGATCGGTCGCCAATTTTCCCCAAAGCTTCTGCTGCACTGTGACTGACATTGGGATCCTTGTCGCCGAGAGACTTGATCAATGCTCCAACAGATTGTCTGTTGCCGATATCACCCAGCATGACGGCTGCAAAATTGCGTACTTCTTCATTACTGTCCTTAAGGAGGAGGATCAAATAAGGCAAGGCCTCGGAGCCGAATCTTACCAGGAGCTCCATTGAACTGTTGCGGATATCGGCATGGGCATCATTTCTTACACCCATCTCAAGAACCGGGTAAATGCGCTCGATCCCCATCCCCAGGAGAATCTCCAGAGATGCTGATTTCAAGCCGTAATCATCATCGGCTACAAGTAAAAGTAGTTCTTGGACAGTTTTTCCTGCAAGATCCATATCTGCTGGAGATTGTTCATCAAGCTGCTTTGTCATTGAGTGCTCTCCGTTTTCTGATAAATAAGACAATCAGCATCTTCAACCGGAATGAATTCGTGCTTGAAAAGATGCAGCGGCTCTGCGTCGCCGGTAAATAGATAACCGCCGGGTAAAAGTAGCTCATGTAGTGTTTCGATCAGCAGCTGTTGACAGGTGGGTGAAAAATAAATCATGACGTTACGGCAAAAAATAATATCAAAGCTACCAGGATGTTTTTTTGCATTTTGCGAGTCAGGGCTCATCAGATCACCCAGATTCAGATGAACAAACCTGATCAGTTTTTTGACTTCATTTGTAACTACAGCACCCTCCCCGCTTGGCTGAAAATACCTGTCCTGGTGACCTTGGAGCAAACCTTTCAACCTTCCAGTCTCGTAAAAACCGGCCTCTGCTTCTCTCAGACAACTGAGGCTCAGGTCGCCTGCAACTATTTCGACCCCTCTGGATTGAGAATAACCAAGGGCTTCAAGAACCGTCAGGGCAACTGAATAGGGCTCTTCCCCGGTTGAGCAGCCTGCACAAAGTATCCTGATACGGCCAGTTTCCCCTGTCAGTTTCTTTGCCAGGCGGGGAATAATCTCTCCCTTTAAAAAGTTGAACTGTGCCGGGTTCCTGAAAAAAGAGGTCTCGTTGGTTGTTACCAGGTCAAAAAGTATGCCTGCTTCATCCGGATTACCGTTCAGATAACACCAGTAGTCGGCAAAGCAGTTAAAATCAAGCTCCGCCAGCCGGGTTTGAAGGCGGCGGCGGAGAACAGTTCTCTTGTGCCCGGTAAAGGAGAGTCTGCTGTTATCACGCAGATAAACAGCTATTTTATCCAGATAGTACTCGCCCATTTACAACTCACTTATGGAAATCAGTTGACTGGCAGCTCAATTAACCCTGAAGGCAGAAACCATTGCCGAGAGGTTCACCGCCTGCTGTGACAGGCTCTGGGCAGCTCTGGAGAGCTGCTCTACGGAGGAGAGATTCTCCCTTGTCAGGTCGCTGATGTTCTCCATTGCAGTCACCACCATACTACCCCCCTTCTTCTGCTCGGTGGTCGCATTGGCTACCAGTTGGGTCATTGATGCCATACTGTTGACTGCGGTAACAATCTGACGGGCCGAAAGAGACTGCTCCTTGGTAGCTATATTCACCTGACCGGTGACCTGATTCATGTTCTCAACAGCTATTCTTATCTGTT
The DNA here is from genome assembly GCA_031401815.1 of Geobacteraceae bacterium. Classification (GTDB taxonomy): domain Bacteria; phylum Desulfobacterota; class Desulfuromonadia; order Geobacterales; family DSM-12255; genus JANNRW01. Next base: position 9,065 of record JANNRW010000130.1, read on the forward strand.
TGCTCCCGGTAGCCTGCTCTCTCGTGGCAACAGTAACTTCCTGGGTAATATGGTTCATACGCTCAACTGCCATCCTGATCTGCCGTCCCCCTAGCGCCTGCTCCCTTGAAGCGTTGGCAACGATGTCAGTCGCCTGATTCATCTTTTCCACAGAACGGGTCACCTGACTGGATGCTTTGGCCTGCTCGGCTGTCATCCGCGAGATGTCGGACATGAGGTTGCTTGTCTGCTCGATGCTTGCAACGATATTCTCGATGGCATTACCGGCCATTGTAGTCAGCTCCATGGAGGCTTTTGCCTCACGGGAGGCTATTTCACCAAGCTTGACGGATTCACCGGTATCTGCCTGGACCTGGCGGATCACCTGGGCAATCTCTTTGGTCGCAACCATGCTTCTCTCGGCAAGCTTTCTCACCTCTTCGGCAACAACGGCAAAACCGCGACCGGCATCACCGGCCCGGGCTGCCTCAATGGCTGCGTTCAGGGCCAGCAGGTTGGTCTGGTCGGCAATCTCATTAATAACCTTGACGATCCCCCCAATCTCTTCGGAACGTTTACCAAGGTTGACAATGGAGGCGGAGGTCTTGTCAATAACATCAGCTACCCTGGCCATACCGGCAGCAGCCTGCTGCCCTGCCTGGAGGCCAGCCTTCCCCTCTTTGGCAGCACCCTTGGCAACAACATCAGCAGCATCAACGTTTTTCGCTACCTGGTTAATGGATGCAGCCATCTGCTCGACAATAGAGGCTGAGTCGACTACCACTTTCTGCAACTCCTGGGAGTTAATGGCAACCTGATCTATCGACACGGTCATCTGTTCAATGGTCGAGGAGGTCTCGGTTACTGAAGAAGCCAGATCTTCGGTGCTTCTGGCAACCTTCTCTATGGAAACTGTCATCTGTTCGATAGTCGCCGAGGTCTCGGAGACCGAGGAGGCCATAGCATCTGCGCTCTTGGCAACCTGCTCGCTGGATGCACCAAGCTCCTGAATGGAGGAGGAAACCTCATCGGCACTGGAGGCCAGGGAGTCAGCATTTGTTGCTACAGTCTGAATGGAAGCCGCCATCTGTACCATGGTTGAAGAGGTCTCTTCAGTTGCCGATGCCTGGCTGTGAGCCGCCCTGGTCATCTGAGCCGAGTTGGCCGAAATCTGCTGGGCAGCAGTCGCTACCTGGCTGGAGGTATCACGTATTCCGGAGATCATTTTCCTGAGGCTCTCTGCCATGTGCTTCATTGCCCCGAGGAGCTGCCCGACCTCGTCTGTTGAGGTAACCACTACATCTGCCACAAGATCGCCTTCAGCAAGTTTGTTGGCGGTCAGTACTGCGGCATTGATCGGCGTGGTAATGCTTCTGGTAATAAAAATACTGATCAAGATACAAAGTATCAGGGCAATGATGATGCCAGACATTACAATCATGGCAACATGCCTTGCTAGATCTTCCATACTCTTTTCCTGGGCATCCATACGGGCATTGCTCTCCTCTGCAAGCTCCTTGGCTTGAGCTTCCAGACGATGAGCCTCATCCTTGTACTCCTTAACAGCTTCGTTACACTGATCCGGAGTTGTAAATTTACCGGCAAGAATCTGTTTGTAGACAGAGTCCATACCCTTGTCGTAATGATCCATCTCCTTTTTGATTACGGCTAAATGCTCTTTATCCTTGGCAATAACAACAATTTTTTCCAGATCAACGATCCGTTTTTCAGCATGATCATCCTGCTCCTTGAATTTCTTGTGATACTCTTCAACCTTTACTTTATCTCCAACATTAAGAAACATGTCTTTTTCATATCTGCGCATACCGACAACATTTGCTCGCAGGCGGGCAGCATGTTCCGATATGGTTGCATCACCCTTGATCATATTGATTGTTGTCGTAGTTGCTTTATTAACCCCCCAATAGCCGGTAATTCCGATTACAAGAATAAGAAGCAGCATGATTCCGAAACCGATACCCAAGCGTTTTCCAATCTTCAGATTTTTCAACACAGTCTCCTCTAGAAATTATTTATTTACCCGTTGCAATGATTTTGAATAATGAGTTAAGCTCTGTCTCATGTGAGCAGCAGTGACCTGTTCAAATCAAGGATTATTATCAGCCGGTTTTCAAGCTTACCTACCCCTCTGATGAAGTTTTCATCTACACTTGTGGCCTCTTCCGGCATCTCTTCGACGACTCCGGCAGGGACTTTGATAACCTGGGAAACGCCATCCACAAGCATCCCTATCCGCTTTTCACCAAGTTCCACTACTATGATCCGCTGGGCTTCGCTTGCTTCCACTGCCGGAAGGAGAAACCGCTTCCTGAGATCTACTACCGGAATGATCTTCCCCCGAAGGTTTATAACTCCACGCACATGGGAAGGTGCACCAGGAACCGGCGTGATGTCTGTTGCACGGATGATCTCCTGGACGCTGGCTATCTCGACCCCATACTCTTCCCTGCCAAGATTAAATGTGACAAGATGTAACAGCGCCTCCTTCTGATCTTTTCCTGTTGAAAATGTCTCATGATTTACTTCAACCTGCGCTCTTTCTATGAACTGAGACAGAATGTCTTCGGCAAGCCCGGAACTTGGCAAACTAAACCTCTCTTCACTGGTCATATTAGATAGCTCCTTTATAATTATTTGAACGCAGCGCTATCCGGTTTGGTATTTGCATTTACCTAAAAAGTTCCCCCTCCCCTTGCGGGAGGGGGTTAGGGGGTGGGGTAATTTGCCATACTTGGTGCTGATGGCAGCGTCACCCACCCCTCAATCCCCTCCCGTCAAGGGAGGGGAAGCTTAATGCAAAGACCAAACCGGACACTACTTATTTAAACAGAGCTAATGCATGGTGTCAGTCAGAAAATTCCCTTCGGCCTTCAGTCTTCAGCCTGTTTACACTGATTTCTATCTGCTGCCTGACAAGATTGAGCCGATATCTACAATCATGGCTATATTGCCGTTACCCAGGATCGTACCGCCGGATATGCCCGGCAACTCTCCCAGATAGTCATCCAGCGCCTTGATGACTATCTCCTGCTGCCCTATCAGCCGGTTGACCACCAGACCGGCACGCTTCTCGCCACTCCCTACTACTACTATGTATTCGTAATCTCGGTCACTGCTCCCTCTCTTCCAGTAAAATCGATCCATACGGTATACAGGAAGAAGTTTGTCCCTTAGCTGTATGACTTCACTCCCCCCCATTTCATGAATCTCGTCACCATGTATCCGGATACTCTCCAGTACGCCGGAGAGTGGTATGGCAAAAGTCTCGCCTGATACTTCGACCATCAGGGCTGTGATGATGGCAAGGGTAAGTGGGAGCTTGATGGTGAAAAGAGTTCCAGCCCCCCCATTGGCTGTGACATCGACCATTCCGTTCAGGGAGGTTACGATCTTCTTTACCACATCAAGACCTATCCCCCGGCCAGAGGTCTCGGTAATCTCGCGGCTGGTCGTAAACCCCGGAAGAAAGAGGAGCTGCAACACCTCCTGTGCTGTCAGTGCTGTTGCATCTTCCTGGGCTATCAAACCTTTTCTGACAGCAGATGTCCTGATCATTTCAGGGTCAATACCCCTGCCGTCGTCTGCAACGGATATGACTATATGATTTCCTTCATGGTACGCCTTAAGTGTTATGATCCCTACAGGAGGCTTTCCCGCTGCGACTCGCTCAGCAGGGCTCTCAATGCCATGATCTGCGGCATTGCGGATAAGATGGAGGAGCGGTTCGCCTATTTCATCAATTACAGTCTTGTCCAGTTCGGTCTCCTCACCTACAAATTTGAGAAGAATGCTCTTGCCGGACTTCTGGGCATGATCGCGCACCAATCGCTGAAATCTCTGGAAAACGGTCTTGATCGGGAGCATCCGTGCCTTCATGATTGCTTCCCGCAGCTCGGTCGAGCTTTTGCCTATCAGCTGGCTGGCTTCAGTGAATGATTCCAGAAGTTCACGGTCTGTGACCTTCTCTTTAAGCCTCTTTTCCAGTGCGTTTAAAGAGGTACGGTGGATTACCAGCTCTCCCACAAGGTTTAACAGTTCATCCAGCTTCTCAAAGCTGACCTTCAGGGTGGAACTTTTGCTGGTTATGTATGCTAGGTCATCCCCCTTGCTTCTGCTTCTGGAAAGGGTCTGTATCGGAGAAGCTTCAAGGCCAGGATGGTTGGTGCTGAAAAAGAGAGCGTCAAGCACAATAATTTCATCGCTGAAGTCAAGGTTGGCTCGGGGGTCATCTGCCAGTCTTGAAAAACTGGTGCGAAGTGCGCTTACTGCCGCGTAAAAGGTCTCGCATACTGTTACAGACAGGGAGATACTCCCTTCCTGCAGCAGTTTGAAGGCACTTTCAATACGGTGCACATACTGCTGAACAGGCACTATACCCATCATCCCGGAGTTGCCTTTCAGGGTGTGCAGGCTGCCAAGGAGATGAGTTACCACTGCCTGGTCATAAATCCCTTCTGACCAGCGCTTCTCCAGCTCCAGAAGCGCAGCTTCAACAGCGTCAAGATGACCGGTGGCGTCTTCCAGATATTCATCAATCAGAACAGAGATATCAATCATTTCATCCAAAGTTTGCGTTCCTCACATTTTAGGCAATAACTTCTCTCTTACGTGCTTCCTGCTCTTAATTCACCCTGAAAGCGGCCACCATTGAATTGAGATCCTTTGCCTGTAGTGACAGGCTCTGTGCAGCACGGGATAGCTCCTCGACGGAAGAGAGATTCTCTCTGGCAAGGTCGCTGATATTCTCAGTTGCAGCTACGATCATCTCCCCGCCTTTTTTCTGCTCTTGAGTCGCATTGGCCACTGATTGTGTCATTGACGCCATACTGTTAACTGCGATTACAATCTGACGAGCCGAGAGCGACTGCTCTCTGGTTGCAATATTTACCTGACCAGTTACCTGGTTCATATTCTCAACAGCTATTCTTATCTGCCTGCTCCCTGTTGCCTGTTCCCTGGTGGCGACTGTCACCTCGTGGGTAATATGGTTCATACGCTCTACTGCCATCCTGATCTGCCGCCCTCCCAGCGCCTGCTCCCTTGAAGCGTTGGCAACGATGTCAGTCGCCTGATTCATCTTTGCTACAGAGCGGGTCACCTGACTGGAGGCTTTGGCCTGCTCGGCTGTCATTCGCGAGATGTCGGACATGAGGTTGCTTGTCTGCTCGATGCTGGCAACTATATTCTCAATGGCATTTCCGGCCATTGTAGTCAGCTCCATGGAGGCTTTTGCCTCACGGGAGGCAATTTCACCAAGTTTGACCGATTCACCTGTGTCGGCCTGCACCTGACGGATCACCAGGGCAATCTCCTTGGTCGCTACCATGCTCCTTTCGGCCAGTTTTCGCACCTCTTCGGCAACAACGGCGAAGCCGCGACCGGCATCACCGGCCCGGGCAGCCTCTATGGCAGCGTTCAGTGCCAATAGATTTGTCTGGTCGGCAATCTCATTAATAACCTTGACGATCCCCCCAATCTCTTCGGAACGTTTGCCAAGGTTGACAATGGAGGCGTAGGTCTTGTCAATGACATCAGCTACCCTTGCCATGCCGGCAGCAGCCTGCTGCCCTGCCTGTATGCCTGCACCACCCTCTCTGGCAGCGCTCTTTGCCACTGCATCGACATCTTCGACATTTTTCGCCACCCTGTTTATGGATGTTGCCATCTGTTCAATAATAGCTGCCGACTCAATGACTATTTTTTGGAGTTCCTGAGAGTTCCCGGCAACCTGATCAATTGAAACTGTCATCTGCTCAATAGTGGATGAAGTCTCGGTAACAGAAGAAGCGAGATCTTCCGTGCTTTTCGCAACCTTCTCAATAGATACAGTCATCTGCTCGATTGTTGCTGATGTCTCGGTTACTGATGAGGCCATGGCTTCGGCGCTTTTGGCCACCTGCTCGCTTGACGCGCCAAGCTCCTCTATGGCGCTGGAAACCTCGTCAGCATTGGAGGAGAGTGATTCGGCATTTTTCGCTACAGTCTGTATGGAAGCAGCCATCTGGCACATGGTGGCAGAGGTCTCCTCCGAGGCTGAAGACTGACTGTGAGCCGCCCTGGTCAAGTGGGTGGAGTTCTCCGAGATCAGCCCTGCGGCTGTGGCTACCTGGCTGGAAGTGTCACGAATCCTGCCAACCATCTCCCTCAGACTTGCTACCATTGAATTCAGAGCATTGGCCAAATCACCAATTTCATCCCTGTTTGAAACTTCCAGCCGCCCTGAAAGATCACCGGCTGCCACAGCCTGGGCAAAGGCAACCCCTTTTGACACTGGGCCGGTAATAGAGCGGGTGATGATCAGTCCGACAATAATGCCGATAATAATTGCAGCAAAACTGATAACAATAGCCGCAACTCTTGTGCGAACAGCATTTTGCATCATTCCTGCCTCTGACAGCAGGTTTTTCTTACTGATTTCGTTCATTTCTGCAAGGTGAGCCTGGATTTTCTGTAAATTTGGTTGCGTTTCGCTTGAATATATCTCTTCGGCCATTTTTTTACCTTCAGCCGAATTTTTCCCTTTAAGGTAAACTTTTTTGATTTTAACTGATGATTCATGCAGCTTGCGATGAGGCTCCTCAATATCCATGAGCGGTTTTTTCAAGGCAGGGACAAGAGTCTCTGCCTGAGTGCGAGCCTTGTCATAATACCACTTGCCAAAACCGCATCTGGTATGGTCGGTCTCTACTGTAAGAGACTGCACATGATCATCAATCAGAAAATTGCCGACATTTTTGACCCAATTAAGATGGTCAACCTCCCGTTGCAACAGCTCACTTCGCAGAGTGTTGCCGCTGATGACTTCATGCCCCTCCCTGACCACTTCGGAGAGACCATGAATTGACCAGCTGCTTATCACTATGAGCAGAATCAGTACTGAACCGATACCAGTAGCTATTTTTTTCCATAATTTCAGACCTTTCCATCCCATAGCCGCATCTCCTTTAGATATTCAATTTATAAAACAAGCAGTGACCTGTTCAGGTCAAGAATGATAATCAGGCGGTTCTCCAGTTTGCCGACACCTCTGATGTAGTTCTCATCTACGCTTGTCGCCTCTTCAGGCAACTCCTCGACTACACCGGAAGGAACCTTTATCACCTGTGAGACACTATCTACCAGCATCCCTATCCTCTTTTCACCCAGCTCCACTACAATAATCCTCTGTGCTTCACTTGCTTCAACTGATGCAAGTGCAAACCGCTTCCTCAGATCAACCACCGGAATGATCTTCCCGCGAAGGTTGATAACCCCCCGGACATGTGAAGGGGCTCCGGGTACAGGGGTGATGTCTGTGGCACGGATGATCTCCTGAACAGTCGATATCTCGACCCCATACTCCTCCCTGCCAAGATTAAAGGTAACAAGATGTAAAAGGGTCTCCATCTGCTCTTTTCTTGCAGCATATGCAACTTGATTGACCTCAACCTGCGCTTTATCAATAAACTGTGCCAGAATGTCTTCGGCAAGCCCGGAAGGGGGCAGTTCAAATTTCTCTCCACTTGTCATATTGGCAAGCTCCTATTTAATTTCACTATTTGAATGGAGATAATGCATGGTGAAAGTCAGAAGTAATGCGTAATTTCCTTTACTCTTCAGCCTGTTTACTCTGATTCCCTGCTGCTTCCTGACAAGATCGAGCCGATTTCTATAATCATGGCTATATTGTCGTTTCCAAGGATAGTCAGAGAGCTGCCTTAGCCCGTTCATACATACTGTGTGGCTGCTTGAAAATCTTTTCAATTAATTCGTGAAGCTCTGAAGGGTGAAATGGTTTTTTCAGATACCCTTTTGCCCCAAGTTTCAACCCTCTGATTGTGTCTTCTTCTTTCCCTTCAGTACTTATGATTATTACCGGTATCCTGTTTACAATGCCAAGTGGAGAAGCCTTTTCGAGGAACTGTACCCCGTTCATGACCGGCATGTTTATGTCGAGAAGAATCAGTTCTATGTCCTGGTGTGCAGCCAGTATGTCGAACGCCTCCTGACCGTTCAATGCGTCAACTATCATGCAGCTGTATCTGTTCATTACAAGACGATACATCTGATGGATCAGCGCAGAATCATCCACTACAAGAATTTTCTTAATCATTTGATCCTCCGGAGTAAATTTTTGGATTAAATAGAGATCAGTCAATCACAATGTCGAAAATCAGTGCCTAACCGGAATTCCCAGAGATGATACTTTCTGCAATATCTGATTGATTTCGATAGGCTTTCTGAAGTAGTAGTATGCCCCGCGTCGATAAGCTTCCTCTGAAGTGGT
>JANNRW010000131.1:0-1620 GCA_031401815.1 Geobacteraceae bacterium
ATGGCTAAAGACAAATCTTACCGTTTCAATCCACACCGGGAGTGGTTGCTCTCAGCCGGGGATCTGGTGATAGTGATGGGCGTTGTCAGTAGTATCATGGAGCTTAAAGCCAGGGCAGAAGCTGGCTGATCTGGTTCTTTACGTTCTCCATTTGTTTATTTCAAAGGGATCGCTCTTCAATTCTCGGAAAGAGCGCTTCTGCTTTTGTGATACAGGTTCCTGCCTCAAGTCTCCCCCAGCAGAGGTCAGCAGCATTTGGGGGGGTTGAGTAACCAAGATATTCGAGACCTTTTTTCGAAGTGGATGGCATGAAGGCTGACAGGAGCGAGTAGACAAGTCGCTGAGATTCAGCAAGACAGTACATTACAGTTCCGAGGCGCCCCTTTTGCGCAGGATCTTTGGCCAGTGTCCATGGAGCTGTTTCGTCGATATATTTGTTTCCTGCGGATATGACCTCCCAGATGCTCTGTAAAGCCTTGCTGAAGGCCAATTCATCCATATGAATGTCAACCTGTTTCAGCATGACCTCATTTTTTGCGAGGTAAGCTGCGTCACAGTCGGTCAAGTTGCCGGAAGCTGGCAGGTTCCCGCCAAAATATTTGCATATCATTGCTGTTGTACGGCTGAGCAGATTGCCGAGATCGTTGGCAAGATCCGAGTTTATCCGGTTGACAAGCGCAGATTGCGAAAAATCACCATCAAGCCCAAAAGGAACCTCCCTCATCAGGAAGTATCGGACAGCATCGACTCCGTAGCGATCGATCAGCATATTCGGTTCGACAACATTCTGAAGGCTTTTGCTCATCTTCTGACCTTCGACCGTCCACCAGCCATGAGCAAAGATCTTCTTTGGAAGAGGCAGACCTGCCGCCATCAGAAAGGTCGGCCAGTAGACTGCATGAAAACGGAGAATATCCTTCCCCAGAAGTTGTACGTCTGCTGGCCAGAATTTGCCGAAATTTCCTGAACTGTCGGGATAACCAAGGGCAGTGATATAGTTCGAGAGAGCATCGAACCAGACATATATGATATGCTTTTCGTTCCCAGGTGCCGGTATCCCCCAGTTGAATGTTGTCCTTGATACGGAAAGATCTCTGAGCCCCTCCTTGACAAAAGCCAGAATTTCATTCCGCTTGCTCTTGGGCTGTATGAAATCCGGATTATTTTCAATATGACTTAGCAGCCTCTCCTGATAATGGCTCATTCTGAAGAAGTACGACTCCTCTTTGAGCTTTTCCACCAGACGGTTGCAGTCCGGGCATTTGCCATCCGAGAGCTGTGTCTCTGTCCAGAAGGTTTCGCAAGGTGTGCAGTACCAGTCCTCATACTCTCCCAGGTAAATATCCCCCTGCGTCATCAGCTGTCTGAATATATGTGTAACTCCAAGTTTATGCCTTTCCTGTGTAGTTCTTATGAAATCAGAGTAATCGATATCAAGCTTCTTCCAGAGAGATTCAAATCTTTTCATAACCCTGTCGGCAAGTTCAAGAGGGGTTTCAGCAGCGGAGTTGGCTGCTTTTTCAACTTTCTGCCCATGTTCATCTGTTCCGGTGAGGAAAAAGACCTGATCACCCATAAGCTTTCTGTATCTGGCAAGCATGTCTGCCGCAAGGGTAGTAT
>JANNRW010000132.1:0-2676 GCA_031401815.1 Geobacteraceae bacterium
GTCTTCCGACCTTCCGACCCTCCGATCTATCTCGCTACCAGATCAAGCTGATAATGACTCTTCAGTATATCGAGCATGGCACTTGCCCCTCTGAAAGCAGCGCGGAGTTGATCTTTATCCTTATCAGGAAGAGCCTTCGGATCAACGAAATTGCCCGGCTCCAGCCCTCTGGCAAGAGCTGACAGCTGCTTTTCAAGACGCATTCTGACCAGAAAAGTAAATGATTCCTCAAGCAGATCAAGCTCTCCTGGCGCGATATGGCTGCATTTTCTCAGTCGCTCGATCTTGCTCCAGGTTGTCCCCCCACAAATTCTCTCTTCAAGCGCCAGCAAACTGATCCCTCTGGTCAGGGCGAATAGTCCCCCTTTTTTCAGGTCGATCATGCCGCGACCCTGCCCGCTCTTCTCCACCAGCAGTCGTCCAAATAGTCCGAGCGGCGCTTTAAACCCTGTTATGGTACGCGCCATGTTCGGGAAAAAGATGGCGTGGTTGTGTGTGCATTCACAGATATAGTTTCGTAGCTCTTCTTCAAGAGCAATATCGCCATGCAACACCCTCAGATCCTGAAATACACCGAAAAAAACGGTCTGATCCGGCCCAGGTGAGGTTATCCAGTGTGTAACGAGGTGTTTCCACTCTGAAATACTGTGACACCATGCAGGATTACTTGCCATCATATTGCCAGGGCAGAGCGGAACCCCCACTTCATTCAGGGCTAAAGAGATCCGCTCTGCAAAACGGCGAATTCCATCAACTGTTTCAGGTGCAAGGTTATCCTGATAAACAATCGCACTATCCTGATCAGTCCGCAGGGTCTGCTCCTCGCGACCCTCGCTCCCGAGAGCAAGATATGCAGCTTCAGCCGGAAGTGTCATCCCTTCGTTATGTTCAAGTATATGGATCAGGCGTCTGGTAATGGCATCGTTAAAATGCGCTATCAACTGTACAAGACTCTGCACATCAGCAGTGGTTTTTACCGCATACTGCAGCATTCCGGTCATTTTTCGAGCGAACATGGAGAGTTGCGCAATAGTATTTGCTGAATCGATCTGCTGGATCAGATACATGGGGCTGCGGGTCTGAATACGGAACAGGTCAGTGTCGGTCATTACTCCGACCAGATGATCAAACTCATCAACCACTACGAGCCGGTGAATGTTATGTTTGGCCATCAGAAAAATGGCCTTGAAGAGATAATCGGTTCGTCTGATGGTTATCAGACCCAGATGCATGATATCGCGAACAGTTAGGGTTGTAATGTCGTCAACCCCTTCAGCAACAAGATCACGCAAGTCGCGCAAAGAAACCATCCCAATCGGCGTTTCCTGGTCAACAACTACAATGCCTGAAATATTGTCCCTCTTCATGATACGAGACATTTCAACCAGCCCAAGGTCAACCGGGCAGGTGATTGCCGGTCTGTGACAGATGGCCTCAACCTTAATAAAGAAAAAACTGTCCTCACTGATTACTGGCATTAAAACCTCCGGATGATCTATCAAGCGGCATATTCACTCACTTCAGGCAATGATGCAATGATTTTTTTCATGATTTTTCCATGTAAAGTTCAGTCCACGCCTAGTAGTTAAATCCGGATTTTTAATAACGTTTTTGAAATCTGGTAAATAAATTGAAAAGATGATGAATAAAGCATAGAAAAGCTGTTGCCTGGGGGCTTGTAAACCGTACTTTCAATATTATATACAATACATTGTTCAGCTGACTACATTACATAACATACTTGTTTTTAAGGCGATTTCGTCTATTATCTTTTTTATGTCAAATAAATATTGACAATTATAAAACGACGTACTAAAAGAACATAACTCAAATGTAAATAAGTTTGATTCCAGACATAGCTTAGCGCTTTTTTCAGCGGATATCGATAGAGGTTTTCATGAGAGAAAAAGGGCAATATTCAGTTCAGGCAGTGGCCAAGGCAATCGAACTCCTTGAGGCTCTTGCAGAAGATGGTGCCTACCCGACAGTTCAGGTTCTGTCAGCAAAGCTTGGCTTAAGCCGCAACAAGACCTTTCGCCTGCTGGCAACTCTGGAAGAAAAGGGGCTGATTGAACGAAGCGAAAATGGCGGTTCCTACCTTCTCGGACTTCAGGCTTTTGAAATGGCTCAGCATATCCTTAAAAGCGCCAGCCTTATCCGCATGGCTCACCCGGTCATGGAAGAGCTGGTGCGCAAGCTGGACGAAGCGATTTATCTCACAGTCATGAATAATGACGAAGTTCTGTTCCTTGACATGGTCGATTCCTTTCAAAAAGTAAAAGCAGTTGATCTCGTCGGCAAGCGGTTCCCTTTTTTTACAAACGCTGCTGGCAAGGTTATCAAATCAGTTAGTTCCATTGAACTCTTTAGTCGAGGCACAAAAAAGCACGATATCCCAAACCCTAATGAGCTTGTCATTGAGCTGGACGAGATCCGCAAAAAAGGGGTCGCAGTTGATTTTGGCGGGCTTGGTGAAGGGATCTGCGCCGTAGCAGTAGTCATTCGCGATTATGCGGGCAAGGTGATCGGTGCGCTGACGCTTCTGGCACCATCTGTCAGAATGTTGCAGGAGCGGCTGGAGAAGGTCATTATCCCCTGCATGCTTGAAGGTGGGGAGCAGCTCTCCATGAAATTCGGTTATTCACGGGCGTAGTCATGAAAAGATTTTGAGTATAT
>JANNRW010000133.1:0-11954 GCA_031401815.1 Geobacteraceae bacterium
GATCTTGACCAGGGCCACCGGCCAATCTCGGCAATACTCTTTTCATCAATAACAACAATGACAATGTTGTCAGTGGCTGGCTGTTTCTGGAGCAGATTTCTCAGATGCAGCCTGAGGTCGTACGTCTTGCTTTCAAGGTGATCACGGACAAAGGGGGGATCAAACAGCTGTAGCAGCCCGAACAGCAGAACGGAAACAAAAGAGAGGATATAGATGTGAAGGTGTTTTTTTGTAATCAGCACGATGATCCTGTTTATGGAAGAGCGGAAGGTTGGAGGGTTGGAGGGTCGGAAGGTCAGAGGGTCAGAGGGTCGGAAGATCAGCCAACCCTCTAACCTTCCAGTCTTCCAACCTTCTTCTTTTCAAGCCTTCTGCTTTTCCAGTCCTCCGGTCTTCCGACCCTCTACTTCGGCGTATCTATCCTTATCTTCACATTGCGTGGCTGTTGCAGGGTTTCTATTTTAGGAATAAATAATCCATTAGGTATTACAGGAATAACCGGAGGGTCTACTACAACCGGTTTATCGCTGGACAGCTTATCGGAACCGGTTAATGCTCCAGAGTCCTTGTTGCCAGCAGTATCAGCCGGTTTATCACTGGGCGCGTTGTCAGACGTGCTCTGCCTTGCCTTGTTCAGATCGGCCTGTGGAGCCTGAACTGCTGGCGGAAGAGGTTTGTTGAAGGTCACCACAACCATTTTGCCGGGTGTAAGTGTTACAGTTCCCGGGATGGCTTTATTAAAGCTTTTTACGTCAACTTTGCCTTCAAGGCAGAGAACCTTGGTAAAGTCCTGATTCTTGAACTTGCCTACCTCGAAATAGATGATTGTTCCCCGCGCAGCAGCTACAGCAGTGGGTGTCTGAACTTCAAATCTCGTCTTGCCGACAACTGAACGCATCTTGCCATCAATCAGGTTGAAGACCGATTTCCCGGTTTTCCCCTTCTCGTGAATAAATTCGCGGATCGACATCCTGGTGTTTTCGCCAAGGGTCAGAACGCTGTCATCGACGAAAAGGAGCTTCGCTCTTGAGGCAGCCCCTGTCCTGAACGCGTCATTAGCCTCAATGGCGCTTTTTACCCTTGCCTGATACGTAGAGCCGCTTCGCTCAATGGTAGCATTGCCTCGAACCGCAACAACCTTGCCAACAACCAGTGGAGCAGCCAGGGCGGGTAGCGCAAGACAGAAAGCAAGCAAGAGCGCCAGAAGAGTTCTTATAATTGTGTTCATATCAGAACCTCACTTATTTTTAGTAGTCAGGAGTCAGTATCCAGTAGTCAGTGGTCAGCAGGTTAAAACTCAACAACTCAACTACTCAACAGTTCAACACTTCATCCCTGCAGCTGTTTCTCAGAACCTCGCATTAAGAAGAAGCGTAGTTGTTGAACGTTTATAGTCGTACGCGTCGATATTGGAATGATTGCGGGTAAAAACTTCGCTAAGAGTCAGACTGAACATGTCAGATAAATTCCCGCTGATTGACCCCGAAATCGTGTATTGGGTGTCGTCTCTTGTAAAGTTGGAAGGATCAACTCCTGAGTACTTTTTCCAATAGATATCCCCGGAAAGGATAGCACTGAGAGATAGGGGCAAAATGGCCTGACCTCCAAGTGTCACCCGATTTCCTTTGTAGTCCCAGTAAATACGGTTTGTGTTGTCCTTGTCAAACGCATAGGAGGCCCAGAGGGCTCCTGCTTTGTCAAACTGCAGGATATGTGAGGCGGTAATCAGGTGATTAGCGCCGTTACGTTCGACATTGTCAATGAAACGTGATGAATTTGTGTAGCGGGTGTCACGATAGCGGTAGTCAAGCGATGTAGTACCCCAGGTGTCGTTGATGTGGAGCAGGGTTGGGCCGATGATGTTGGCATAGTCGTATTTTTCGCCACCCAGGAAAAGGTATTCGAATGCGTAATTCGCTTTCAGCCTGAATTCTGTTGAAAGGACTTCAACCGCAGAGAGTTCAAGCAGGTTGTGGGAAATATTATAATCAGTCATTTCTTGTTTGTTATACAGACTCTGATAGAAGTTGTAGCTTGCAGCTATTTCATTGGTCTCGGTTCGCAGGAGCTTGTAATTCCCCTTGACATTGAAGAGGCCGCTCCAGTCGCTCTTGCCGGAATAACCCTGGGGCAGAGGAGAACTCTTTCCGTTAATAATAACATTGGTGTCGTACTGGAGCCCGGCAGTCAGATTGATGTCCCAAGGGCTGGTAGAGGTCGTTCGCTCTATTCTCTTGAGATAATCACGCGACTGAATAGCGTGGATGCTTTCAGGCGCAAGCAGGATTGCCTGATCGAAATAGTCACCTGCCTCGTCAAGAGCACTCTTGTTATAATAGAGAACCCCCAGCTCGAGATTCAGGGCAGGGTCTTCCGGTATTGCCATCAGGGCGCTTTTCAGAACCGATTCAGCTTCATTCCCCTGATTTGTTCGACTTAGTGCCATGCCTAGAAGAAAGGCGATCTGAGGATCATCAGGAGCTTTCTCTGCTTCAGCTTTAAGAAGCGGGAGTGCTTTGGTATACTCCCCCTTGCTAATCAGGGCGATAGCGGAGCTTAACTTTGAGCTCGCGGCAAAAGCTGAAGTTGCTGTCAGCAGGAAGATAATGCCGAATGTGGGAAGAAAGAGGCTAAAAGCTGGTTTCAAGGTTTGAAATAATTTCATGTTTGTCTCCCTTTCGGGTTAGTAGATCAAAGTGATGTCAGTTACTATCGGGGCTGGCAGGAGTTCATCAACACCTTCTGTACTATCGGTTTTAAAGCTGACAATGAAATCTGAAAAAGTGAAATCAGAAGCTGTAGGGAAATAGCCGGGGGAAACATCGAGCAGGAGTTCGATATATTCGTTGCCATTCGATTTGAACCCGTAATTATTAATGTCTAAGACCATAAATTTCAATGATCCTCGGGTTGTAGCAGTTGCTGCTGTGTATTTTACAATAGTATATGTTAACGTGTTATCTATGGCGCCCAATAGTTTGACAACATCTATTGATGGTTCTCCGTTAACAAGCTTGACCGTTATACCCGGCGGAAAATGAAGCGTCAACGCAATGCCCATATATATTCTGGCAGGCTCTAAGGCGCTCTGCTTCGGCAGAAGATCACTTACCTTCAGGGAGACACCGTTCTTGCTCCCTCCACCGCTGCTCCCCCCGCTTCCGCACCCCGAAAGCAAGAACATAAGGATCGCAATAGTTGCTGCTATCTGAAGCAGTCTCAATCTTGCAGAGAACATATATTTTCTCCTTTGGTATTTAGTATTCGAAACTGGAGGGTCGGAAGGCTGGAAGGTCTGAGGGTCGGCAAACCCTCTAACCATCAATCTCTCCGATCTTCTAACCTTCCGACCTTCCGACCCTCTAACCTTCCAACCTTCCAACCTTCCAACCCTCCGACCTTCCGTCCCTCTGACCTTCCAACCCTCCGACCTTCCGTCCCTCTGACCTTCCAACCCTCCGACCTTCCGACCCTCCGACCTTCCAACCCTCCGACCTTCCGACCTTCCAACCTTCCATCCTACCAGCTTACCAGATCAACGATCCTTCTCAACAGTACAACTGCATCACCCAGGGTGATTTTTCCGTCCGGTGCCGGTGTCCAGACAATCGCTTCGCCAGACCCGGTCGTGCTCACAAGTGGAGCTACGTCGCCGTGCCGGAGCTGCTCGTCTGTCGGTATCAGGTCTCCGATAGCGATACGGAGGATAACGAGCGCATCGTCAAGCCCCGGTTTGACTTTGTTAGCGCCAGGCACCAGGATCCCGTCGGGTATGTACGTCCCGGTCAGGGAAGCGCTGCACGAAGCAGTTGTGCCGCTGTTTATGCTGCTGCATGTCCATGTCCAGGGGGCTGCAGTGCTGACAGCGCTCGCAGTACCAGCCGCACAGAGGTTGCTTGTCGGTGCCGTTGAGAATGATTTGCCCGCGCTGGTTCCGCAAACTCCGTCAACCGGTATGGCGTAGATGATGTTTCTGGTCACGCTGCTAAAGTTACCGACCTCATCTGTTGCAGTTGCAATGATCGGATAGGTTCCTTCAGCAGGCATTGTAAACTGCTGCGAGAAGATGCCGCCAGAGATGCCCGGCCTGTAGGTCTGGTTGTTGAAACTGATACTGACCGTCGGAGTTGTAATTGTGTCACTCACCGTCCCGCTAATGGTGATACTGCTGTTTGGAGTAGTAATATCCTGATTCGGACTGGTAATCGCAAGTGACGGATTCGTGTTGTCATAAGTGACACTCCTGGCGGTGCTTGTACTGTTGCCTACCAGGTCTGTTGCTGTGATGGTAATGGTGTTAAGGTCGGGGAATAGGTTCAGATCGGCACTGAAGGCATTTGCAGTTATGGATGCGTTCTGCGGAGTACCTGAGTTGATTCTGATTGACACGGTTGAGTTCTCATCGATGGTTCCGGTGACCGTTGTAGTACCCTGAGCTGTTTTGCTGTTGTCTGCCGGAGCGGAAACTATCAGAAGAGGGCCGGTGATGTAGAGGGTGATGGTGCGGATGTCCATCGTGCTGTTTCCAAGCCTGTCGGTTGCCGTCGAAGTGATGGAGTTGGTTCCTGAAACCAGGGTTACCGATGCACTGAAGCTGTTGCCTGTGATGGTGATTGTAGCAGGGGTGCTGTTATTGCTGACAATTACGGTATCTATGCCACTGGTATCAAATACGGTTCCTGAAACATTCAGGGTCGGGTTATTGGTAACAGCTCCATGGGCCAGAGTTGAAACTGTCAGCTCAGGGCCTGTTGTGTCTCTGGTCGCCGCACAGATTGCATCAGCTCCGTTATTTGTACCCGGACAGATCCAGCTCCATCCCGAGGTCGTGGTGGTGATGGAGACAGCAGCTTCAGGGTTGCAGAGAGCTGTTGCAGGAGTGCTCCTGAATACGCCCCCAGCGCTGCTGCCGCAGGCTCCGCTAACCGGATCGGGGGCGAAGCTGGCGGTTAGGTTGAGGTTGGAGGTAATGCCGCTGTCAATTCGGGTTGCGCTGGTATTGCCGTCGCTCCAGTTGACAAAGTGGTAGCCGGAGTTGGGTACTGCGGTAACTGCTGTGCCACTACTGTTGTAGTTGACGGTTTGCGGCGTTGTGCCGCTGATCGTGCCGTTGGCACCGGCGGAGTAGGTCAGGCTGTAGCTGTTGATGATCCACTGGGCGTAGAGCGAAACATCGGCCGTTCCCATGCTGAAGGAAGCTGCTGGTGCGTAGCTGATGCCGCCACCGTTTGCAAGAGTGTTCCAGCTGGCAAAGGTGTAACCTGTTCGGTTAAATGTATTGGCCAGTACGGTGACAGGTGCGCTCTGCAGGTAGCTGGTGCTGTCGATCGGCGCACTCCCGCCAGTGTTACCATTGCCGTTGTAAGTTACACTCTTTCCGGTGACAATATCAGCAACCGGTGCGATAAGAACACTGAGCGGTGTATTGCCGTTCAGGAAGCTGCCATTATTCCCTACGGCAAAATCAACGGAATCACCCTGGGCAAGCCTGATTGAGCCTGTATAGGATGGCGTTCCATTTGTTGTCGGAGAAAAATATAACGGGTTAAGAGCATTGCCATTGAGAATAATCGTGGCGCTCATATCGCCACTATCTCCGGGATAAAACGTGCTTGTCACGCTGTACATTCCGGTCAGAGGCGCGGTAAATCTCAGTATGGCAATATCTCCGTTAGAAGCAGGGCCAGGGTGAAGGGATAATTGTCCTGGGCCGACGCCAAAGGAGGCTGAAGTGCCTGCATTCTTCCAGAAGCTTGGAGTCCCTAGTGAATTTACCTGGGAGGACTGCCAGAGATTTGGCAAGCTGAAAATATCGAACAGGGAAAGAGCATAGCCGGTTCCACCAAAATGTGAATACCCGTAACTCCAGACCCCATTCGGATTGTTAGCCCCCTGGAAATCGGCTGTTGCATCATAGCTGACAGTGTTCCCAGTGGGGAGAGTAGTACTGACCTCTCCCGAGAGGATACTTTCTCCGGAGCTTCCGACGGAAGTGGCTGCATAGTAATAGCTGTTGCCAGCTGAAGGGCCGATGTGGATGTAGAATGTGCCGGAGACATTTGAAATCTTCGTGCTGTTGGCAGCTGTAACTCCGGGTGAGGTTGCCCAGTAGATGTTGTAAGAGGCCGCCCCGCTTACAGCAGTCCAGGTCAGCCTGACCTGACCATTGAAAATGGTAGATGTCAATCCTGTTGGCGGCGTGATATCCGGCAGGAAAGTCGCTGAAATGGCATGGTTTGCCGTCACGTTGTTGAAGGTATAGCTTGCTATGGCACCGACTGATGCAGAGTCAACTATTACGTCTGATACGTGATAGCCGATACCCGGTATTATGGAGCAGCTGCTGTTCCCGCCGGGAATAACAGGTGTTGTGCAGTTGATGCTGCCGTTGCCGGTCACACTGCTATTGATGCTGAACTGGTTGACTGTAACAGTAATGCTCTGCGTAACCTGATCAGCTGGGCTATAGGTGGCATTGCCTGACTGATTGGCTGCAATGGTGCAGGTCCCGGCGGCAAGTGGAGTTACTGTAGTGCCGTTCAAGGAGCAGATGGTTGGCGTAGTACTGCTGAAACTTACCTCCAGTCCGGATGAAGCAGTTGCTGAAACAGTTCCGGTTCCGCCAACTACGAGAGTTGGGGCGGCACCAAAAGTTATAGTCTGGCTCGTGGGTACCGGGGTACCTGTCACACTCCCGCCGACTGGCGTTGAAACTATTTCAACACCCCCTACCTCACCAAGAATGACATTTGCAAGCGAGATGCTGCTGGTAACCGGCCTCAATATTTTGAATGCCAGAGTAGCAAGTGTAACAGGTGTGCCGGAAACAGGAGCATTGTTGAAGACTGAAGCGGCTATCATGCCGGAGCCGGTAGTCGTACCTATACTCTGTGCAACTACATTGTCAAAAGCCGGATTGATTGCTACAGACAAAGCTTCAAGATCAACAGTGCTGTATGAAAATCCGAACTGGAACCCTCCAAGTGCGGTCAGGTAATCAGCCTCAACGGTTATGGTTACAGTTGAACCGACCACTCCGGTTGATACGGCAGGTGTTACACGCACCGGTACTCCTGCCGAGAGCTCTTCTGCAGCCATTGCCCCTGTTGCCAGGGTCATCAGAACCAGCATTGCTGCCAGGATATGTCGCAGGCTGCTAAAGACCATTGAATCCGCCCTTGATGATTATCAGGTCGTTTGCATCTACTACGCCGTTACTGCTCAAATCCAGGTCGCTGTTAAAGCATTGCCCGGTACTGCTTGTCCCTTTGCCCCCTACAATCCTTAAAACATCCAGGATGTTTACCCCGCCGGATGCATCTATGTCGGTGGTATTGGCCTGAACAAAAGCACCTGCTGCTGTGCCACCGGAGGCCGCAGGCAGTTGCCTGAACCGCTCGATAATGCAGCCGCTGCTCCCATGATTCTCTGTAACTTTGACCCTCTCGCTTCCGGCAACTTTAAGGGTTTTACCTGTTGCGGTTGCAAAGAGGTTGTTCAGATTGAAGTAATCCCTGTTCTGATCTGCGGAAAGAAGCAGGGAGAGAGGTGCAACTGCTCCGCCTCCGGTCAGTTCAACCGTGGATATTATCGCATCACGGCTCTCGCCTGTTGCCAGATGGACTGCCGGAGCCTTGACAATGTCGTTATTGGCCGGGATGATATCAACGCCGGATATTGAAGTCCGGACTATTTCAGTTGCAGTGGTAACCGGCGCAGCTGTAATTGTAGCAACTTCAGAAGTTGCCGTTGAAATGGCGGTTAACTGGTAGCAGTAGTTGGTAGAAGGGGTAAGAGCTGTTACGCTAATTCGTCTGTTCCCGGAAACCAGGTGCTGCTCCTGAGCAACCGTAAAGCCGGTAACAGCTGTCGTGCAGTCAGCGGCAAAAAGTGAGAGAAGGGTTGATGCAGGCTCGCTTACGGTCAGGACTACGGAGAACGAACGGGTAGTGATATCAGTTACCTGTAGTCGGCTCATTTCCGGCGGAGCTGCAAAAGCAAGTTCCCCGATAACAGCGGAAATCAACAGACCGGCAAGAGACATCATTGTCATCTTGAGTACTGAGCAGCTGTGATTTGATCGGTATGATGTTTTTCGCATCATCATTGTTTCCCTATACTTTTCAGTGCCTTTGTTGCCATTTTTCAAGATTGCGACTGAAATGAAATACTGCATATATATACGTAACTATTCAACAAAGCATCATAACTCCCCCTGTCCCCCTCTTGTCTCAAGCGGGGGGACGCTTTAAGGAAGGTAAGCCGGTAATGCCTCCAACGCCACTTCGAGCGTCCCTCCCCTTAAGTAAGGGGAGGACAGGAGGGGTTAGACTTGAGTGCTGAGGATTACCCCTTCTTTGATCCATCAGCCGGGTACTCCTTGCCGGAGGCAGTTATATAAGTGACCGAGGATTCGCCGTTCATCCCACCTTCAACCCTGATTTTCGCCACGTACTCGCCGTTGAACTGGGGCAGCGACATGGCAACCAGCTCTGTAACGGTGTAGGTAATAGCCGCCTGGAGGACGTTGTTGCCTAAGCTGAGAGTCACGGTGGCTGTTGCAGTTGAAACACCGTTCACATCGGCAGAGCTGAAGGCGTTGCTGAGTACTTTGGTACGGGGAGCCCCGTTGGCAGGTATGACATAAACATCCGCCGCCGAGCCGGAGGGTATGCCGGTTGCCGCAAGGCTAACTGTTGCGGTTGTTGTGCCTGTCGGGAAGGTTATATCGGCGTTACCGGTCGGATTTGCAGGGGCATCGGCCAGGATTCCGCTGTTGGCGCCGTTTGTCGGTGTAACACTGACAATGCGAACTGTAGGGTCAAGTAATGTTACAGAATCTTTCGGCACAAGCACATGACCGGGGAGACCGACACTGTATGCGGGTGATGTATAGCTGTTATGCCATTCGGTGATTGTATTGGCCTCAAGCCGGATGATTCCAGCTCCACCAGTGCCACCACCGCTCCAGCAGCTACCCCCGCCGCCGCCGCCGCGGGCGTACATTCTGCAGTAGGTTCCAGGACATCTGAGGGTATTCGCCACCAGCCTGATTGCTCCTCCGCTGCCGCCTCCCCCTTCGCCGCCGCAACCTGAGCCGGACGAACTGCCGCCGCCGCCGCCGTCGGCGTATATGTAGGCATATGTGCCGCTTTTACCCACCGTGATAGTCGCCGGCACACTGGCTGTCCCCGCTGCTATCAGGATTGCACCACCTCCGCCACCTCCGCCGGCGCCGCCATATGTGGCACCTGACAACCCCCCGCCGCCTCCTGAGCCACCGACAAGGGGGAGAAGAGTCGTCCGGCCATATGCCAGGCCTCCTGCTCCATATGTGCTCCATCCGGCGTCTCCAGCCAGACCGAAACCGCCGCCGCCACCACCTATAGCGTAGCTGCTGTTATAATTCGTTGGTGTCTGCCCCCCTCCGGGGCCCTTCCCTGCGCCACCGGCACGCCAGGCAGAGCCTCCGAAAAGGGCAGATAACCCGCCGTAACCGCCGTCAAAGCCGCCTGGCCCACCTGTTCCGGGCTGACCGTCATCACCCAGATTGCCGTCGCCATAAGTGCCGGAATGGGTGGCTGACGTGGCAGCGCTAACACTGATGACACCTTCAATAGTGACGTTTCCTGATGTTCTGATAATAACCGGAGTATTGGCCGCATTTTTGGCAAATGTGACTGTTACGCCGCTCGGGATTGCTACCGTAGTGTAGTCGAGAATACCGTTCTCCGGAAGCTGAACAGTCGTGTTGACCGCAGGTGCAAAGGCACCCTTGCAGGTGCTGCTGTTAAAGAAAACAGGATCACAGGTACTGCCGCTCTTGAATGTAGCCGCGTCTGCCTGATTCAGTGCGAAATGGAACAGCAGGCCGGAAACCAGCAGAGCCAGCGGGAGGAACCTCTTTATATCTCTTTCAATTTTCATGTTATCCTCCTGAAATGATTGGATTCGCTCAATGTCTCGAATCCGGGCGGCCCACGGTAACCTGCGTATAGATAACTGTTCGAAGCACTCCCTTTTCTTCCGGGAGCATAAGGATGCCCGGAGTTGACAGGGTTTGACGAAATGGAGCTTACAGACCCTGAAAGAGCCGTGGCTGATTTTTCCCGCTGTGAAAACAGCGCTTTTTCATAATAGGAGAAACCGGGCAGAGCCTCGGTCGGCTCGCTGGTTATCCCGGCTGCATCGGCGACAGCCACCCGTGCGGCTTCCGATTGCGGCAGCGCAGCCACGCCCGGCTTGAAGAAGGTAATCGTGTTCGCCGGGGAGCTGACAGCAGTTGTTACTCCGTATGGGGTCGTAACAACTACAACTCGCTCTCCCGGAGGGGCGTTGGCATCAATTATCACCTTGACCGTCAGGTGCTCGCCGGTTCCGTCGCTTGTCCATGCCGGCGGAGAATCGATAGCAACATTGTCGGACGGGAAGATTTCGACTCTGGTGGCCCCCTGCAGACGGGTGCCGTTGATTGTCAGGGTAAAGGTTGTCCCGACGGTCGGCAGAATGGGAGATATCGAGTTGATGCCCGGTTTATAGCCTGCCAGAAGTATATTTGCCTGAGGTGCGGCCGGTTTCAGCGACCCGCCCGGAACAACGGCAACGATTGATTTCTTGCCGATAGCGACGGATGTGTCTGCAGTTATTGTCACCGTGCCGCTAAGCCCGTTCTGGGCAGGTGTCCAGCTTCCGACAATAATTCCTGTAGAAGGGACTACCTGGATTGCCGTCACCTGATCCAGCCCAGTTCCATTCAATGTCACTATGGAAGTGCTGCCCGGCTCTACGGCTAATGGAGAAATTCCGGTCAGAACCCCTCCGACCGCGACACCGACCTGAGTAGAAAGTATCGGGGTATAGGTCACATTCTGTGTGGTCGGCGCCGCTGTCGGCGTAACCATGACACCCACCTCGGTTGAGACAGCCGGCCCGTAGTTCGTATTCAGACTGCCAGATGATGCAGGCGCCTGAACCAAGACCCCAACATCCCTTGAGAGAAGCGGAGTGTAGGTTGTGCCGGCATCGGCGGTGACGAGGAACGTGTTTGCTACAGAAGGAGTTGAAGCCGAAGTCCAGCCCGGTGTTGAAATTGTCACAACCCGGTCGCCGGTCGGCGCGCCTGCGGCTATGCTCACCGTCACTGTAGCCATATCACCGGCGGTGTTGATCGTCGGCGGATTGTTAACCGAAATGCCGGTGTCCGGGGTGAAATTGACACTGGAGGCGGAAGTAAAGTTTTTGCCAAAAACGTTCAGGGAGACTGACTGCCCGGCCATGGCACGGATCGGCTGCATGCTCAGAATCTGAGGCTCGGGCAGGGTCACCCGGAACAGGTTGGCTCCCGGCGAACCTGGCATTGCCTTGCCGGTGGGGAGCGTGACTATGACTGTCCTGACCGTCCTGGGAGCATTCGAGTCTATATTTATGGCAACCTCGGGGTTACCGTCAGTATTTAAGGCAAAACTGCCGGCCTGCACTGTTATTCCTGTGGAGGGCTGGAACTCTATTGATGTCGCGGTGGAGAGGCCGATCCCCTTTACCGTAACTTTCATGTTGTTTTCGCCGGTCGCGCCGGTCGCAGGGACAACCCCGGTCATAGTAGAACCGACCACTACCCCTAGCTGACTGGAGACAACCGGCCCGTAATTCGCATTCAGACTGCCTGATGATGCAGGCGCCTGAACCAAGACCCCAACGCCCCTTGAGAGGAGCGGCGTGTAGGTTGTGCCTGCATCGGCGGTGACGTGGAACGTGTTTGCTACAGAAGCAGTTGAAGTCGAAGTCCAGCCTGGTGTTGAAATTGTCACCACCCGGTCGCCGGTCGGTGCGCCTGCGGCTATGCTCACCGTCACTGTAGCCATATCACCGGCGGTGTTGATCGTCGGCGGATTGTTAACCGAAATGCCGGTGTCCGGGGTGAAATTGACACTGGAGGCGGAAGTAAAGTTTTTGCC